>CADAXZ010000001.1:0-59612 GCA_902791965.1 Candidatus Proelusimicrobium bovinum
TTATTTACGGCTTAAATTTATTAAGATATAGTTATGCAAATAGATGAACAATTAAATTCCAAACTGAAAAAAATAAAAGCAGTGCTTACTGATGTTGACGGTGTTTTAACCGATTCCACAATGAATTTTTTTGTAACACCGCAAGGCCAAACGGTTGAAGTAAAAAAATTTAGCGCTTATGACGGTATTGCTTTTCATCTGCTTCGCGATGCGGGCTTTATTACGGGTATTATTACAGGCGGCAATGCCCCTGCTACGGAATGGCGTTTCCGCTCTTTGGGAGTAGATTTCCTCTATTACAATTTTCTTTCCAAACTTACGCCTTTACAGGATTTTATGGAAAGGACCGGCCTCAAGGCAGAAGAAATTATCTTCGTAGGAGATGATCTTATTGATATGCAGGCTTTAAATATTGTAGGCGTGCCTTGTGCTACACAAAATGCCTGCACGGAAGTAAAATCATCAGCCGTTTACATCACGCAAAAGGCAGGCGGGAAAGGCGCTTTCAGGGAAGTTGCCGAACTTGTATTAAAAGCACAAGGCCTTTGGCCGCAAATGCTCAAAAATGCTCAAGAAGGCAAAATAGGACACAGCGCCAAAAAGAAACTTCAGGTAATAGATTATAAAACTTGGAATCCCGCTTATAAAAATGTATTTTAAAAGTATAATAAACTAAAAATTAAGGAGAAACTTAATGAAGAAATTATTTATAACCGCAGTTGTTTGCGCTCTCTTTACCCCTGCTTTTGCCGGTATCGACCAAGGCATAGAACAGGGAATGACGCATCTTTCCGTTTTAGGCGGTTTTGCCGTACCTGTAAACGAATACGGCTCAGGCAATTCCAAACTTGATTACGGCGATATAGGTGTTACTTACGGTGCACAGGTTATACACCACCTTACAAAAAACTTCGGTTTAGGTGTGGAAGCAAACGGTACAAATTATGATAAAACAGATGTAACCGTATCAGGCAACAAAGTAAAATCTTCGGCAGATAAATACGGTTTTTTTGTAGCCGGTAAAGTAAATTTCGCCCCTGATGCAAAAACAAGATTTTATATTCCATTCGGTGCCGGTTTTGTACAATTTAAAGGCAAAATAGGCGATGTTGAAGAAAAAAATTCCAAACCTGCTTTATTTGCGGGTGTCGGCGTTGAAAGCGATATGAATGATATTTTTATTTGGGGTTTTGAAGCAAGATACAACCATTGGTTTATGGATGACAGTAAATTTGCCGATACAAACTATCTTGCCGATGTTTCGGTACTGTTAAAATTAGGCATAAAACTGTAAAATAAAAATTTATTTTTTAAGCCCGCTTTTTACAGCGGGCTTTTTTATTATATACCCTGTGCTATTTTGATATAATAATTTTGTTAAGGGGGTACAATGTCTTTAACTGTCATCATTCTTTTATCCGTAATTATTTGTTTGGCTTTATTTCTTCCGTTTTTGGTACACGCGGTAGAAAAACAACTTGAAGCCTTTTTATTCGTACTCGGCATTGCCGCAGTTTCAATTACAGGCGCTTGGAGCGGAGATGTTATAATACACGCAATAAAAGAGCCGGTTGGTATCTCCTTAGCAGTTTTGGTTACCGGCCTTTTATTCCGCACTTTCCGTAAAACAATTACTAATTTTATTGAAACCGTCGAAACAAAAATCGGCCTTAAAAAAACTATTATATTTTTTGTATTTACCCTTTCTCTTTTATCAAGCGTAATAACCGCTATTATTGCCGCCCTTGTACTTTGCGAAATAGCATCTACTTTAAGGCTTTCCAAAAGGGATACAATCCATGTAATAGTTATGGGATGTTTTGCTATCGGTATGGGTGCAGTATTAACACCTTTAGGAGAACCCCTTTCCACCATAGTTACCAATAAACTGTCCGGCGCGCCGCACAATGCAGGATTTTTCTATTTATTTAAACTTTTGTGGGAATTTATTTTCCCGGGGGTTATTTTATTTTCTTTTCTCGCATCAAAAACAAAAGACCCGCAGCATAAAACAAAAACAAAACTTGAAGGCGAAAGTTCCAAAGATATTTTTATCAGGGCGGCAAAAGTTTTTCTGTTCGTTATGGCTTTGGTTTTCTTCGGTAAAGGGCTTACGCCTCTGGCCGAAATTTCAATTTTAAAACTGCCAAGTTGGGCTTTATATTGGGCTAACTCAATTTCAGCCATTTTAGATAATGCCACTTTGGCGGCGGCTGAAATTGTACCGAGTATGAACAATAAACAAATAGAGTTTCTACTTATGGCATTAATAATATCGGGCGGGTTTTTAATACCAGGAAATATCCCCAATATTATTTGTGCTTCAAAATTTAAAATTCAGAGTAAGGAGTGGGCAAAAAAGGCTTTGCCGGTTGGTATTATAGTAATGTTAATTTACTTTATTATCCTTTTGATAGTGCCCGTAGCCTCGGAATATTAATATGCTTACAACAGAAGAAATTATTTTAAGGATTTTAGCCTCTTTAATTTTAGGAGGTGCTATCGGTTTGGAAAGGCAATACCACGATAAGCCTGCGGGCTTTGCAACAAACACTTTGATTTGTGCAGGTTCGGCTGTATTTGCTTTACTTTCAATAGCATCTGCTTTTAATTACGGCGGCGACCCTGCAAGAATAGCCGCCCAAATAGTAGCAGGTGTAGGTTTTTTGGGTGCAGGTTCAATTTTAAGAGAAGGCAATAAAATATCCGGCCTTACAACTGCGGCCGGCATTTGGATTGTTGCTGCTGTCGGTATGGCAGCAGGCTACGGCGAATATTTAATAGCGGGCGTAGCAACAGTTTGTGTTTTGATTTTACAATTATTTTTAAGGAAACTGATGAACAGTTTTGATTATGTAAGGCTTTATGATTCCTTAACAATAAAATGTGAGCCTTCCCCCGCTATTGTAGACAGAATAAATGCCGTCTTAAAAAAGAATAATGCCGAGGTTTTAAAACAGGATTTATTCAAGGATGACGGATTACTCGTAATTAAACTTATAGTAAATATGTCTAAAAAATCTTTTTCGGAAACTTTTAAAGAACTTATAGAAATAAAGGAAATTAAATCATTGGATAAATAATTATGACAAACACAGCAACAAAAACAACAGCAGTACCCTTATTTAATTTACAACAGCAGCACGAAAGCCTTAAAGAAGAACTAAACAAGGCTGCTTTAGAAGCACTCAATTCTATGAAATGGCTTTTAGGCCCTAAAACTCAGGAATTTGAAGCCAATTTTGCAAAAGCATTAAATGCAAAATATTGTATAACCTGTTCATCCGGCGCGAGTGCAATACAAATTGCCCTTATGGCGGCAGGTATCGGCAAAGGTGATGAAGTTATAACCACCCCGTTTACTTTTGTTGCTACTACAACTTCCGTTTCTTTGACGGGTGCGGATTTTGTTTTTGCTGATATTGACCCCGATACTTACAATCTTGACCCTAAAGATGTAGAGCGCAAAATCACATCTAAAACTAAAGCCATTGTTCCGGTACATTTATACGGTTATCCTGCCAATATGCCGGAAATTACGGCCCTTGCAAAAAAATATAACCTTAAAGTTATTGAAGACTGCGCACAAAGCCACCTTGCACTATGTGCGGGTAAATATACTGGCACTTGGGGTGATGCAGGTGCTTTCAGTTTTTACCCGAGTAAAAATCTTGGCGCTTGCGGCGATGCGGGTGCGGTAATAACAAATAATAAAGAAATTGCCGATGCCTGCACAAGCATACGCCACAGCGGCCGCTCTTTAGGCAAAGCCTATGAATATGACCGCGAAGGTTCAACTTTAAGAATGGACGAAATACAGGCCGCTATCTTAAATGTAAAATTACAGCACCTTGCCAAATGGACGGAAAACCGCAGAAAAGCCGCCCAACTTTACAGACAAAAACTTGCGGATGTAAAACAAGTTGCCCTGCCCCCGCTTGAAAAAGAAGGCTGGAGCCAAAGTTATTATGTCTTTACAATCCGCGTTAAAGACCGCGACGGCTTAAGCGCATACTTAAAAGAAAATAATATCGGTAATGCTGTTTATTATCCTGTACCGCTATATAAGCAGCCGTGCTATGCACATTTAAACTGCAAAGCGGAAGATTATCCCAATACGGAAGCGGCCGCAAAAGAAGTTCTTTCTATCCCTATGTTTCCTGAGATTACGGAAGAACAAATAGACACCGTCTGCAGTAAAATAAAAGAATTTTACAATAAATAAAATTCCTTTCAGCCAATAACACCCCGCTTAAATACAAAGCGGGGTTTTTTATTGTTGAAAATTTATTTGGCGTTGGCTTTTGTCATCGCGGCATCAATACCGCTGACAATAAAATCGTGTATAGCGCCGTCAGCCTTTATAAAAGCCTGTTTTAAAAGAGGGGTTTCTTCTACGGAAAATTTGGAAAGTACAAAATCTTTTCCTTCAAAAAAAGATGGACGCGGGCCTATACCTATCCTTAAGCGCGGTATATCCTGTGTGCCCATTTGCTCTATGATATGCCGCATACCGTTTTGCCCGCCCGCACTTCCGTTTGCACGCAAACGGACAGAACCTAAAGGCAGGCTCATATCGTCAAAAATAATTAAAATATTTTTTGCCGGAATTTTATAAAAACCAGCCAAACTCCTTACGGCGTGTCCGGAAAGATTCATAAAAGTAAGAGGTTTAAGCAAATAAAGCGTATTTCCGTTTAATTCCGTTTTGGCAAACAAACCTTTATCATTTTGCCATTTGCCAAAATCTGCCGTAAAACGCTGTGCAAAAACATCTAAAGCCATAAATCCGGCATTGTGGCGCGTTTTCTCGTACTCGCGCCCGGGATTACCAAGTCCTGCTATCAAAAAAGTTTGCGGCATAAAAATCCTGTATTAAAAATTTCTATATAAATTTTAGCAAAATAAAATCTGTTATTTTTTTATTATCACAAACATAAAAACGAACCCCCGCTGTTAAGCAGGGGTTTGTAGATATTAAAAATGTTTAAAATCTTTTACTTATCCTAATCATAAAATTCATATATTCATATTTGCGTTTTCCGTCGCCCTGTATCGGTGCGGGAGCATTTTTAACAAGTTTATCCGTATCATAAGTAAAAATATTATAACGGCTTTCCAAACCCCAACTCCAACCGTTATTTCCGACATCAAATTCCAAACCTGCGCCTAAAAACCAGCCTAAAGAATTATCTGTTTTTTTATTATTGTATTTTACTCCCGAATAATTTATATCCATATCCTGTTTTGCCGATACTAAACCCGCACCAAAAGGTATGTAAAAACGAAAGCGGCTATCCGGATTGGCGTTTAAGCGTGCCGAAAGCATAGCCTTAAATAAATGGACAGAATCATTTGTTTCATCGGAATTACTGAAAGTTAAATTTGCGCCGTCATAATTTGCGCCGGAAATTTCTACCCCAGCGCCTAAATGGCGCGTAATAAAATAATTATAAGTAATACCGTAATCCACGCCTAAACTGCCCCAATCTAATTTAGAACCGGCCGCAGAATATTGTATGCCGGAATTATCTAACTGAAAACCTAAACCCAAATTACCGCTTATCATATTTTGCCCTTGCCCAATTTGGGCAAAAGCAGGAAATGCACAAAATAAAAATGATATAAAAATTAATAATTTTTTCATTATTTAATATCCTTTAAAATAAAACTGCAAACACGCAAAATTTTTTATCCTTAAATGAAACAAGAGAGAGCAAATAATTTGCTCTCTCTTGTATAAAAAGCAAGAATTTATTTCTTTGCTTCGCCGCCTTCTTCTTCTTTCTTACCTTTAGTGGCAGAAAGTTCAGGCTGGGCAGCAGCTGCATCAGCCGCAGGTGCAGCGGCAGGAGCAGGGGTTTCATCTTTCGGCATAAGAACATGGACAACCGTTCTTTCGCCTTCGCCCAAGATTTGCACACCTTTAGGTGCTTTAATACCCGCAACTGTAATATGATTTTCCAAGGTTAAATTGGTAATATCAACTTCAATGTGGTGCGGAATATCGCCAGGCAAGCATTTAATTGTTACTTCGCGCAAAGCGTGGTCAACGATACCGCCGTTGGCTTTAGCAAAAACACATTCGCCTACCAATACAACCGGTACGACCGTTTCAATAGCGTGGTCCATAGAAATTCTTTGAAAGTCAATATGGATAGGAGTATCTTTTACGACATGATACTGCACTTCTTTAATAATTGCGGATTCTACACCCGTAGGTAAAGCAAGTTCAACAATGACATTACCGCCGGCTTTTTGTATGGCAAGTAAGTCCTTTTCCGACACTGTTATCGCTGCAGGTTCTTTGCCCGCACCGTAAATTACGGCGGGGATTTGTTTTGTTGCTCTTAATTTTGAAAGTTCTCCCCTTACGCCGGCTTTCTGCCTGGCTTGGGCTTCTATTTTAATTTTTTCCATTGTATTACAATCCTCCAACTTCTTTTGTTATTTGAAATTTTTGTACTTCTCTATTTAAACATATCGCTTATAGAACTGCCGTCGTGGTTGCGCTGTATCGCATCAGCAAAAATATGTGCTATGCTCAACACTTGTATTTTATCGCTTGCTTTGCGCTTTTCCGGCAGAGTATCGGTAATAAATAATTTTTCTATTGCGGAATGTTCTACTTTATCCACGCCGTCGCGAGAGAGTACCCCGTGGGTACAGACGGCATAAATCTTTTTTGCGCCGTTTTCTTTAACTTTATTGGCAACGGCGGAAAGTGTGCCGGCAGTATCTACAATATCATCAACAATAATAACTGTTTTATCTTTAACATCGCCGATAACATTATAAACTACGGCTTCATTCTTTTTAGGGCGGCGTTTATCTATTATTACCAAACCCGCTTCCATTTTAGCAGCGAATTTCCTCGCCCGTTCCACCCCGCCGACATCAGGGGAAACTACTACCAAATCTTTAGGTTTATCTTTAAGGAAATATTCCAAAAATACGCCGCGCGCCCTTAAATGGTCAACAGGAATATCAAAAAAGCCCTGTATCTGCCCTGCGTGTAAATCCATTGACATAACCCTGTCTGCGCCGGCCATAGCAATAAGATTTGAAACCAATTTTGCCGTTATCGGCACGCGCGGATTGCTTTTCCTGTCTGCGCGCGCATAGCCGAAATAAGGTATAACTGCTGTTATACGCCCTGCACTTGCACGGCGCATAGCATCAATGGCTACAAGCAGTTCCATAAGATTATCATTTGCCGGAGCGCAAGTCGGTTGGATAATATAACAATCTGCGCCGCGTACGCTCTCTAAAATTTGCACATCAACTTCACCGTCGGCAAATCTGTCCACGCGCAATCCGCCTAATTCTCTGCCTAAATGCTTGGCTATTTTTTCCGCCAAGGGTCTGTTCGCATTACAGGTAAAAACCTTTAAATCTCTGGAACATTGGCAACGTATCATTTTTTATTTTCCTTTTTTCTGTTTAAGTTTACCTGCCTTGCTCTGGCGATAGCCAAAACTTCGGCGGGAACATCTTCCGTTATAGTAGAACCTGCGCCTATTTTTGCGCCGCGCCCTACTTTAACGGGTGCTACAAAATTTGTATTTGAACCGATAAAGGAATTATCCCCTATAACGGTTTTAAATTTATTTTTTCCGTCGTAATTACAGGTTATAGTTCCTGCGCCTATATTAACATTTGCGCCCATTTGTGTATCGCCTATATAAGTAAGATGGGAAACTTTAGAACCTTTACCTATAACGGCTTTTTTTATTTCCACATAATTGCCTACCCTTGCACCTTCTTTAAGTTCTGCTGCGGGGCGCAAGCGGCTGTAAGGCCCTACCTGACAATTACTGCGGATTATAGAATCTGTTATATAACTGCCGCTTTTTATATTTACGCCGTCTTCTATTTTGCTGTTTTCAATCCAGCAATCAGGCCCTATCGTACAGTTTGAGCCTATAACGGTATTGCCTTGTATATAACAATTAGGATAAATTGTACTGTCTGTACCTATTTTAACTTCTGGGTCAATATAAGTAACCTGCGGATTTATAAAGGTTATACCTTCATCCATAAGGCTGTTATTTATCCTTTCGCGCATAATTGCGGCGGCTTGTGCAAGTTGCTTTTTGGAATTTATACCCATAGCCTCGGTAAAATCCGCGGCATTGAATACTTCAACATTAAAACCTTTTTGTTTAAGAAAGCCCAAAGTATCGGTAAGATAATATTCTTTCTTTACGCCCTGCGGTTTTAATAAAGCAAGCATTTTGATAAGCGGGGCGCAATCAAAAACATACATACCGGAATTAACTTCCTTTATCGCGGCTGTTTTGGCATCGGCTTCGCTTTGTTCTACAATTTTTGCAAAAGAACCGTCATTTTCCTTAACTATGCGGCCATAACCGTAAGGATTATCCAAATTTACGGTAAAAACCGTGCAGGCAGCATTCTTCTTATTGTGTGTTTTTACTAAATCTTTTAAAGTTTCGGCCCGCACTAACGGAGCATCGCCTGCCAAAATCAAAACGCGGTCATATTTTTTAATAAAAGGGACAGAGTCTTTAACGGCAGTACCGCTGCCGGTAAGTTCCTTTTGCAGTAAAAATTCCACAGGGGTTTTTATTCCCCAGTTTGCAAGGTTATCTTTTACGGTTTGTTTTAAAAGTTCGGATTGGTGTCCTGTAAGAACACCTATTGCTGCAGGTTTTAACTGTTGTGCTGTTTTGAGTATATGCGAAAGTATCGGCCCCCCGCATATTGTATGCAACGGTTTAGGGGTTGCGGATTTCATTCTCGTGCCTTTACCGCCTGCCAGTATAAGCACGCACAGATTTTTTTTGGCTACCATAATATCCTTTACTCTTGCCGTAGAATCTTTACTACTGCTAATATTATACTAAATTAGGAGAGTTTTTTGTTTCTGCGGCTTTTTTAAGCATTTCTTCAGCCAGAGTTTTAAGTTCCGGCGCAACGCTGTTTGCTTCATTTTGGTTTATCTTTTCCCAAAAGGAAGGAAATTCTTTTGTATAAACATCCAATTTCCCTGATTTTTCCGTAGTAGTACAGGAAAATTCTATATTTGCCAGCCTGTCGCACATTTTAACAAAAGGCGCAAGCGGTACTTGAGACATCTCAAAATAATATTTATCGTTAGCCCTTTGTTCGCGGTTTTTGCCTTTCTCGTTAGTAAGGGCATAAACGACTTCCGCCACTTTATAGGCATACTGCGGCATTATCTGCGATAAAAGTCTTAAAATATTATTATAAGTTTGGCGGGTATCTTCTATGGTGTCGTGCAGCCACGCCGCAGATATTAAGATTACAACATCTTCCTCTGTCTTAGCGGCCAAATGCCCGTAGCGCAGTGCATATTTGGCTACCATAGTAAGATGATGGCTGTAGGGAAGATTATTGCCGTACATCTGGTTTACATTTGCGTGTAAAATACAAGCTGTACTTTCAATAGTATGTAAAAGGGTTTTATTATCTTCAAGATACTTCTCAAAAAGTTCTCTTTGCATAATTATTCTCCTTTGTTTTTGATAAGAGCCAAAAATTCTTCTTCCGTCATAATTTTTATACCCAAACTTTGCGCTTTGGCAAGTTTACTGCCGGCCGCCTCACCTGCTACAACGGCATAAGTTTTAGAAGAAACAGAACCTGCCGCTTTAGCACCGTTGGCTTTGGCTAAATCTTCCGCCTGTTTGCGCGACAGGGTTTTCAGTTCGCCTGTAAAGACAAAGGTTTTGCCTTGCAGGAAACCTTCTTTATCTGATTTTTCGGCCGGTAAAGGATGAACACCTAAACGGTCGAAATTTTCCATTTCTTTTTTTACTTCTTCCCCTGCAAAAAAATCAAATATGCTTTGCGCCATTACCGGTCCGATTTCCTGTATGGTTTGTAAATCTTCCAGTTTAGCGGCAGCAAGGTTTTCAATAGTACCAAAACGCTCCGCCAAAATATCGGCTGATTTTTGCCCTATATGTCTTATCCCCAAGGCATAAATAAAGCGGCCCAAAGGGCGTTTTTTGGAATTTTCTATTGCTTTTAAAACATTATCGGATTTTTTCTCTCCGAAAGAACTTAACGGTATTAAATCAAAAAAGGAAAGATTATAAATATCTGAAAGTTTTTTTATTGCGCCGTAATTTACCAACTGTTCTACGGCAACATCCCCAAAGCCTTCTATATCCATTGCTTCCCTTGAAGCAAAATGCTGCACCCTTGCTTTTATCTGCGCCGGACAGTTAGGGTTTAAGCAGCGCAAAGCGACTTCATCATCTTCCTTAAAAATTTTACTGCCGCATATAGGGCACAGAGAAGGCGGTATAATTTGTTTTGCATTTTCGGGGCTGCTTACCACACCTATTACTTTTGGTATTACTTCCCCTGCGCGCTCTATAAGAACGCTGTCTCCTTCTTTAAGCCCCAAGCGGGCTATTTCATCAAAATTATGTAAAGTGGCGGAAGATATTACAGCACCGGCAACTTTAACGGGGGCAAGTTCAGCCACAGGTGTAATTGCCCCTGTTCTGCCTACATAAAAAGAAACTTTGTTTAAAACTGTTTTTGCCTGCTCTGCCGGATATTTAAAAGCCTCTGCCCAACGCGGGCATTTTGCCGTAAAACCCAATTTATTTTGCAGTTCAAAAGAATTTACTTTTACAACAAGCCCGTCTGCATCATAAGGCAGTTTGTGCAGTTCCTCGCGGAAATCTTCATAAAAATTTATAACATCTTCTATATCGGTAAAAATCTTTCTTACGGGGGAAACCGGAATCCCGCTTTCTTGGCAGAAATTAATAAAATCCATAAAACTTTTTGCACCCATTTCTCCCCACCCGTAACTGTGTGCATAAAAACTTAAAGGACGGCTTGCCGTAATTAAAGCCGATTTCTGCCTTATTGAACCTGCCGCCACATTACGGGCATTTGCAAAAGGTTCAAGGCCCTGCTTTTCCTGCTGCTGGTTTAGTTTTATTAAATCCTGTTTGGTAATAAAAATTTCCCCGCGGATTTCCAAAATGCCTTGTGCAAATTTTTTTAGTTTATGCGGAATAGATTTTACCGTTTTGATATTTGCGGTAATTTCTTCCCCGGTTTTGCCGTCGCCTCTTGTTGCGGCGTTTATCAATAAGCCGTCTTTATAAGTTAAAGAGCAGGAAACACCGTCTATTTTACTTTCAAGAACCATTTCAAAATCGCGCCGGCCCAAAACAGAGGCTGTCCTTTCATACCACTCGCGCATTTGCGCGGTATTATAAGTATTATCTAAAGACATCATCGGTGCAAGATGGGTATAAGGCGCAAAAGTCGCAGCGGCCTTACCGCCTACTTTTTGTGTGGGGCTCTCAGGTGTTATATATTGGGGATATTGGGCTTCAAGTTCTTTAAGGCGTGCGTAAAGTTTATCATAAGCATAGTCCGAAATTTCCGGGCTGTCTAAATCGTAATAACGCGTGTTATGATAATTTATAATTTGTCTTAAGCGGTCAATTTCCTGCTTAATTTCCATTTTTACGCTCGGCTTTAATCTGGTCTAAAAGGCCGTTTATAAATTTGCCCGATTTTTCCGTAGAATATTTTTTGGAAAGTTCTATCGCTTCGTCAATAATCGCAGCAATAGGGGCTTTATCTTTGCTGAAAGCGATTTCATAAGTAGCCATACGCAAAATACATCTGTCAACGGTGGACATTCTTTCAAGAGACCAATTCTTTGTTTTTGCAGATAAAATCTTATCAATATCTTTAAGTTTGCTTAAAGTTCCTTGTGCCAAATCCTTACAGAAAGAAAAAGTTTCTTCATCTAAATTTTCATAAAATCCGTTTATAAAAAGAGTGCTTTCTTCTTTGGATAAATTACCGGTATCCGTATAATAAAGCGTCTGTAAAGCGTATTCTCTTGCAAGGCGTCTTTTGCTCATAGTTTTATCCTTAAAGTTTAAGTTGTATCCGTATATAAATTTTATCAAATAAAAGTTTTTAAAGCACCGTCTATTTTACAAATATAAAATTTAATCCGTAAAAGCAACTTAAAATTAAAATTTTACCGATACTTTATATACCTGAATAAAAAGTAATTTTAAAACCTTTTTATTGCTGCTGCAATTTTGCGGCATCTCTCACTTTCATAGCAAAATAAGGCTTTTTTCCGTTTTCTTCTATAAACATTACAAACGGCCCGTCAGCATTAAAATAGCGGGGGCTTTGACGGTTAGGGGAAACGGCAATTCCTTTTCCCATAACTATAACCGCTTCCGATTTTAATTTTACGCCTGTTTCGTTCATTTTAAATTCTATTGTTTCTATTGCTTTTGTTATTACCAAGTCCGTTGCCTTTATCTCTTTATCATAAAATTCTGAAAATTCCCTGTCGGTTTTATAATCCATAAGCGGAACTTTTAAAGTATCTTTTTTGCTTAAAATTCTTTCTCCTTCATAAGTTTTTGATTTGTTTAACATATCATTGTATAAAACATCCAAAGTTTTATTTTCATCATTGCGGTAAATATATACTTTATCGCCTTGTTTTGTATTTAATACAACGGCAAAATTCTGCGCATTATCATAAAATAAAACTTCTACCGTAGAACGCAATTTGTAAGCGGCATTTTCTTCCATTCCAAAATAATTTATAAGTTTACTGCTTCCTTTAAACTCATCTTTGCCTAACTTTTCAAACTTTTCTAAAAATTCAAATTCTTTTTTTAGCATTGCATAAAGCACATATTTGCGCAATTGCGGTGTTGAATTCCATTCTATTTGGTCCAAAATATCACTTGTTTCGTTAAATTTCTTTTTTATTGCCCTTTTCATTTCCGCTTTTAAAGCAGGGACAGCCTCTCCCCATTTTTTATAATAAGAACTTTGCGATAATTCATCCTCCGTAAAGGTCTGCTTATTTAAGTTTTCGGCAGTAATTGATTTATAATTTACAAATTCAACCGGTGCTTTTAAAAGTTCGTTTATTAAATCATTCCATACTAACTGAAAAGTTGCTACCCATACTTGGTTTTTTGCGTTTGAAACGCTATTTATTGCAGGTAAAATTTCTAAATCTTCCGATGACAGGTTTAAGATTATATTTTCTGCATCATCTGCTTGTTGTGTTGCTTTAAAAATATTTTTTTGTTTACAAACAATAAAAATAATTATAATAAATGCAATTATTAAACCGTAAAGTAAAAGTTTCATAAATTTCTCCTAAAATAATTTTTCTTCCTGCTTATTTATACGATTAATAAATAAAAGTATCACAAAATAACATATTAACAGTAAAATTTTAACATATTAGGGCAATACAAAACCCCGCAGAGTTTTTCTGCGGGGTTTACTTAAACCAACTAGGTTTAAATTATTTTTCGGTATCTTCCGGTTTTTCTTCTTCCTTTACAACCGGTGCAACGCGTGCGATTTTATCATTGTCATCTAATCTTACAAGCCTGACACCTTGGGCATTTCTGCCGACGGAACGGATTTCTTCGCAGCGGATTCTTATAGCCATACCCTTTTCGGTAATGACCATAAGGTCTTTGCTTTCGTCAACAAGTTTTATGCCTACTACGCCGCCGTTTCTCTGCGTAGTTTTAATAGTGATAACGCCGCTTCCGCCCCTGTTTTGTGTGCGGTATTCTTCAAAGGCGGTGCGTTTACCATATCCGTTTTCACATACGGAAAGCACATCCGGCTGTTCGCCTTCTCTGTCGGCCTGTTCCATACCTACGACATTATCGCCCGAAGCAAGCCTTATTCCTCTTACGCCTTTTGCCGTTCTGCCCATAGAACGCACTTGGTCTTCCCTAAACCTTATGGATTTACCTTGCTTGGTAGCAATGATAATATCACTCTTGCCGTGCGTTTCCTGTACGGATACCAATACATCGCCTTCTTCAAGGCCGATAGCAATAATACCTGTTCTTCTGATATGGGCAAACTCGGAGAGTTCAACTCTCTTTATCGTACCCATTCTGGTACACATAGTAAGGTAAGTTTCGCCGGAGTTTTTCGGGTCAAAATCCCTGAAGGCAACGGCGGAAGTTACCTTTTCTTCCCCTGTAATTTGCAGTAAGTTTACTATCGCTTTGCCTTTGGACATTCTTGTCCCTTCCGGTATTTCAAAGGCTTTAAGGGCAAACACTCTGCCTCTGTTTGTAAACATTAAGATTGTAGCATGGCTGGAAGTTACAAACAGATGTTCTATAAAGTCTTCTTCTTTAGTTTTTCCGCCGATAATACCTTTGCCGCCTCTGTTCTGGGAGCGGTAAGTATCAAGAGGGATTCTCTTTGCATAGCCGTCATTGGAAAGAGTAATGACAACATCTTGTTCTTCAATAAGGTCCTCAATAGAAAAATCAGAAATTTCATTGGCAATTTCTGTTCTTCTCGGGTCGGCATAATCCTTTTTCATTTTGGTAAGTTCATCAACGATAATATTTAAAATGCGTTGCGCCGAACCCAAAATATCCTGAAGTTCCTTAATCAAAGCCATAAGGTCTTTTTGTTCCTGCTCAATGGCTATGGAAGAAAGTTGCGTCAACTGGTGCAATCTCATATCCAAAATAGCCTGTGTTTGTGCTTCGCTTAATTTAAAGCGGTTCATTAAATTAAGTTTCGCTTCAGAGACATCTTTTGAATTTCTGATTATGGAAACAACTTCATCCATATTGGCAATAGCAACAAGCAAACCTTCCAAAATATGTTCGCGTTTTAAGGCTTTATTAAGGTCAAAGCGGGTGCGGTTTGTTATAACTTCCTGACGGTGTTTTATATATTGGCGCATAACTTCTTTAATGCCCAAAATGCGCGGTTTGCCGTCAACAATAGCAAGCATATTTACGCTAAAAGAAGTTTGCAGTTGGGTATGTTTAAATAACTGGTTTAAAACAACCTGTCCGTTGCCGTCGCGTTTAAGTTCTATGACAAGGCGCATACCTCTGCGGTCGGATTCATCGCGTATATCGGAAATTTCCGTAATTTTTTTGTCTTTTACCAAACCGACAATAGTTTCTATAAGGTTTGTTTTATTTACCTGATAAGGTATTTCCGTAACGATAATAGCCTGCCTGCCGCCTTTCATTTCCTCTATTTCGGCTTTGGCTTGTACTTTTACAGAACCTTTACCGGTTTCAAAATAATCAAAAACACCTTTTGTGCCTCTTAAAATACCGCCCGTAGGGAAATCCGGTCCTTTTACAATCTGCATCATTTCTCTTGTGCTGATTGCCGGATTTTTGATTAAAGCAATAATGCCGTCGCAAATTTCGCCAAGATTATGCGTAGGGATATTTGTTGCCATACCTACGGCTATACCGTTTGAACCGTTTACCAAAAGTTGCGGCATCTTTGCCGGCAATACTGAAGGCTCTTGTAAAGAACCGTCATAGTTAGGTATAAATTTAACGGTATCTTTATCTATATCTTCTAAAAGTTCGTTTGCTATGGCTTGAAGGCGGACTTCGGTATACCTCATAGCAGCGGCGCTGTCGCCGTCAATAGAACCAAAGTTCCCCTGCCCGTTTACAAGCATATTTCTCATAGAGAAATCCTGCGCCATACGCACTAAAGCATCATAAACGGCAGTATCACCGTGCGGGTGATATTTACCTAACACATCACCGACGACACGCGCCGATTTCTTAAAAGGCTGATTATATTTAAGGCCCATTTCCTGCATAGCAAAAAGTATGCGGCGGTGTACCGGTTTTAAACCGTCCCTTACATCCGGTAAAGCACGCCCTACAATTACGCTCATTGCGTAATCTATGTAGGATTTTTTCATTTCCTCGCCTACATCTCTCTGCTTTATATTGCCGAATAAATCAACGCTTTTTACTTCCGGCGCAGGTTGCTGATTTTGGGGATTATTGTTAATATTGTCTGTCATTTTCTAAAAACTCCTTAAATATCCAAATTGCTGACTTCAAGGGCATGGCTTTCAATAAAAGCCCTTCTGGGTTCTACTTTATCGCCCATAAGCATAGTAAAAATCTTTTCCGTATCTGCGGCATCTTCTATTGCCACACGCAAAAGTTTGCGTTTGGCGGGGTCCATAGTGGTTTCCCAAAGTTGTTCGGGGTTCATTTCACCCAAACCTTTATATCTCTGAATGTTTGCACCGCGCGCACCGGCTTCTTTTACTGCTTTTAAAAATTCCTGCAAACTGAAAACAAGAATATCTTTTTTGCCGTCATTTACGGTAAAGAGAGGATTTATTCTCTTCTTTTCATCATTAACCGCAGGATATTGCTCCAAGGTAAAACCTTTTTGCGCAAGTTTGCCTTCAGCCGCCAAAAGTTTACCCAGTTCCGTTAAGCCCTGATGTTCAAGTTCAAGCATATCGTCGGTAATTTCTTCTTCCGGTGTTCCGTCGGCAATTAAAAGTTCTCTTTTTTCTTCTTTATACTGCTGTTCAAATTCTCTAAATTCGCCGTCGCTGTAAAAATATTTATATCCGCCGCTTTCAAGAGGAGTGCGGAAAAGAGGAATCCTTCCGGATTTTTTAAACTCTTGGAAATCACTTAAAGTTAAGGCTTTAATTTCAAGTTTAAATAAAAGTTCTTCAATTTCTTTAAGTAATTTGAGGAAATCTTTTATTTCTTCCGTAGTTAAAACGCTGCCGTCTTTCTTTTTGGCAACAATAGAGTTTAAAGCCTCTTTAAATAACCAAGCCTGCATTTGTTCTTCCGTCTGGATATATTCTTCCGTTTTGCCTTTTTTAACTTTATACAAAGGCGGCTGTGCTATATAAATATGGCCCTGCTCAATAAGCGGTTTAAGTTGCCTGTAAAAGAAAGTTAAAAGCAAAGTAGTAATATGCTGTCCGTCAACATCAGCATCAGCCATAAGTACTATTTTATGGTATCTCAATTTGGAAATATCAAAACCGCCTTCGCCTTCCCCTACACCTGTACCTACCGCTGAAATTAAAGTGCGGATTTCTTCGTTTGAAAGAATTTTTACAAGTTGTGCTTTTTCAACATTTAAAATTTTACCCCTTAAAGGTAAAATCGCTTGGAAAACTCTGTCCCTGCCTTGTTTGGCAGAACCGCCTGCGGAATCACCTTCTACTATAAAAAGTTCACAGTTTTCTGCATTCTTTTCCTGACAATCAGCAAGTTTACCCGGCAAACCGCCGCTTTCCAAAGCACCTTTACGGCGTGTTAAATCTTTAGCCTTTCTTGCTGCTTCGCGAGCAACGGCCGCACCTATACATTTATCACAAATAGCCCTTGCTGTTTTAGGATTTTCTTCAAAAAAGGTTGATAAAGTTTCCCCTACAATAGAGCGTACTATACCTTCAATTTCGGAGTTGCCTAATTTTGTCTTTGTCTGTCCTTCAAACTGCGGATGAGGGATTTTAACGGATAAAACTGCTGTTAAACCTTCTCTTAAATCATCACCGGTAATACTAAGGTCTTTATTCTTTAAAAGGCTGTTATTCTTAATATATTCGTTTACTATCCTTGTTAAAGATGACCTGAAACCGCTTAAATGCGTACCGCCCTCTATTGTGTTAATATTATTTACAAAGGAATAAACATTTTCCGAATAACCGTCATTATATTGGATTGCAAAAGAAATATAATTATTATCAATTTCTTTGGTAAGATAAATAGGTTCCGGATTTATAACCCTTTTATTGGTATTTAAGTATTTTACAAATTGGGAAATACCTCCTTCATATAAAAATACCTGAGATTTATTTTCAACCCTTTCATCCGTAAGGGAAATTCTTACACCTGCATTTAAAAAAGCAAGTTCTCTTAAACGGTTTGCTATCGTATCATAAGAAAATATATGCTCGCCGAAAATTTCCTTATCTGCTTTAAAAGTTACTTTTGTACCGTGTTCTTTGGTTTGGCCGATAACTTCTACTTTACTTTGCGCTTTACCGCGTTTAAAAGTTTGGAAGTAGATATTTCCTTCTCTTTTAACTTCAACTTCAAGCCATTCGGAAAGAGCATTCACACAAGAAACACCTACACCGTGCAGACCGCCGGAAACCTTATAAGCACCGCTGTCAAATTTACCTCCCGCGTGAAGTACAGTCATAACAACTTCAAGAGCGCTTTTACCTTTAAGTTTAGGATCTTTGACATTTTTCATCGGGTCGACGGGAATACCGCGGCCGTCATCCTGAATACTGCAAACATTATCTTCTTTAATAACTACATTGATATGGGTAGCATTACCCGCCAAAATTTCATCTACGGAGTTATCTACGACTTCATAAATAAGATGGTGAAGGCCGGGTGCGCCCGTTGAGCCTATATACATAGCGGGGCGTTTTCTTACTGCTTCAAGACCTTCTAAAACCTGTATTTTGGAAGAATCATAATTTTGCTGTGTGTCTTCTTGTGTACTCATTTTTTACTCCTTTATATTATAAAAATCTGTTTTATCCAAGGCGTGTTAAAATTTTTGTTAAGTTCTTTTATTATTTCTTTCTCTTTTAATTTTAATTCGTGCCTTGCCGCCATAACTGTTACTTTTACATAAATACTTCCGCCTTTAACAGAATCTAAAACCCAATAATCGGCCTTTCTTCCTAAAACTTTATTCCATAACACATCAAGTAAAATAAGCCTGTTTATTGTACTGTTAAATTTGGAAAAAGAACTTTTAATTTCATCAGACTTATGCCAAATCTCTTTTTTATTTTCCATTAAACTCTTACCGGCATAACAACATATTTATACTGATCTTTATCTTCCGGCTCTATAAGTACCGGCTGCGAAGAATTTGTAAAAGAAAATACAACATTTTCGCTTTCAATTATTTTAAGTACATCTATTAAAAACTGAGGATTAAAAGAAGTTGTAAAATTTTCATCATTATAATCTACTTTAAGTTCATCAGAAAAATCCATTTTTGAAGAATTTGCCGAAATACTTAAAATATTTTTACTTAAACTATATTTTACCGTACTGCTTAAATCACCGGCACATAAAGAAGCTCTTTTTGTTGAAGAAAGTAATTCTTTTGTATTTATTTTAAAAACTATATTCTTTTGTTTAGGAACAACTTGTTCATAATTAGGGAAATTACCGTCAATCAATCTTGAAATAAAAGTAGTATCTTTCATATTAAAACTTATCTGATTGGATGAAACGGTAATATCTATAAAATCTTCATCTGAAGGTTTATTTATTGATAAAACTTTTAAAACCTCATTTAAAATTTTACTTGGTACTATTATTTTAAAATCTTTTGAATTTTGTAAAGCCTGCGAAGAAGCCAAAGCAAGCCTGCGGCCGTCAGTTGCCACAATCTCAAATCTTTCTTTATTATTTGACCATAAAAGCCCGTTTAAAACATATCTTGTTTCATTGGAAGAAGATGAAAAAATAGTCTTTTCAACCATTTCTTTCATTTCTTTTGCTTTTATACTGAAGGTATCTTTCTTTTCTATTTCAGGAACTATAGGATATTCGCTTTTAGGTGTACCTATAACCCAAAACTTTGCTTTACCGCTTGTAATATGAAGTTTATTATTTTCATCTGTTTCAAGTTTAATTTCTTTATTTGAAGGAAGATTTTTTAAAATATCGGAAAATTCTTTTAAAGGGACAGTTATTGATCCGTTTTCTAAAACTTCTGCTTTTATATTGTGGATTGTAGCCATTTCCATATCTGTTCTTGTAAGTTTTATATTACCGTCTTCTGCTTCCATAAGAAAGTTATAAAGTATAGGTAAAGCCGTTTTACCGGAAAGGCCTGATTGTATGATTTGGATTCCTTCCAAAAAATTTTCTTTAGTAATATTTATTTTCATTATTATTATCCTTATTATTATGTACCTGTTAATTATGTTTATAATGTTTATTTAACTATACAAATCAAAAATAAAATTTGTTGATAAGTATTACATTCTATAAACACTATCCACATTAAAACCTAAAAATAGGTTTTGTTAATTGTTATCAACAGTTTTTACCTTATTTATCAAATCATTGATAATCGGGGCAAAAAGCAGATTATTATCTATTTCTTCCTTCACCTTTTCTTTAGCGTGTATTACAGTTGAATGGTCGCGGTTAAATTCCCGTCCTATTTCAGGCAGGGAAAGCGTTGTAAGTTCCGTTGCCAAATACATTGAAACCTGCCTTGGCCACGCTATAGAACTGTTCTTCTTTTTTGAATTTAAGTCTTCTATACTTACTTTAAAATATTTACAGACAACTTTTTTAATTTGGTTTATATTTATTGCATATTTTTCTTGTTCTGAAGTTAAAATATCTGCTAAAACTTCTTTTGCTATTGGTATTGTTGCGTTAACACCATGTATATTACACCATGTTGTAAGGCGGTAAAGACATCCTTCAAGTTCCCTTATACTGCCTTGTATACCTTGTGCTATAAAAGATAAAACATCATCCGTAATATCAAATTGGTTTAAATCTCTTTTTTGTCTTAAAAATGCTATTTTTGTTTCCAATTCCGGTCGTTTTATTTCGGCTACTATACCGGATAGAAGCCTTGTGGAAATTCTTTCACTCCAGCCTAACTGGTTAGGTGTTTTATCTGAAGTTAAAACTATTTGTTTTTTGTTATCGAATAAAGTATTAAAGGTATAAAAAAATTCCTGTTCACTGGTTTGTTTGCCTACAACATACTGTATATCATCTATTAAAAGGCAGTCCAAAGACCGGTATTTTTTTCTAAAATGTTCCATTGATTTTGATGCTATAGCATCTACAAATTCCGAAACAAACCCTTCGCCTGATATATAAAGTATTTTAGCATCGGGATTTTCTTTTAATATTTGATTGCCTATTGCGTGTAAAAGATGTGTTTTACCAAGCCCTGGCGCACTAAAAATAACAAAAGGATTATTTGATCTTTGCCCCATATTTTTTACTACTAATTGTGATGCTTTATAAGCAAATCTGTTAGAAGGTCCTTCTATAAATCCTTCAAAAGTATAATAAGGGTCAAGAGTTGTGTTAGAAGAATTTTTTACAGGTTTATAAATTTGAGGTAAAGGTTTTATTTCTTCTTTAACCGAGATAATATAATCAATAGAAAAATTACTGTTAATTACATTGGTAAAAGCCTGTAAAATATCATTTTTAAAACGGTTTTGTACTACATTAAACCAAACTTCGCTGGGCAGTTCTATTTTTAAAACATTATCATAAAAAGACAATAACTTCATTGGTTTTATCCACATTTCACAACTGTCTTTATCTAAAGTCTGTTCAATATTTTTATAAAAATCGGCCCAAATTTCACTTATATTAAGATTTTTCACTGTAAACACCATTTCCTACTATATTAAAAAAAGACGGCAATATAAATAAATATTAGCAGTTTTGGGGCAACTAATCAATATATAAGAATATATTAAATATATAACATTTAGGGAACGGACAGGGCCTTGTAAAAATGTTTTATATATCTATACTTAAAATTGCCGAAATTTTATATACTTTGTGTTATATACATATATTTTAGGAGGTAGTTTAAGTTTATGACTTTAAAAGGAACTAAGACGGAAAAAAATATTCTTACGGCTTTTGCGGGTGAATCTCAGGCAAGAAACAGATATACATTTTTTGCGAGCAAAGCCAAAAAAGACGGTTATGTACAAATAAGCAAAATTTTTGAAGAAACAGCCGAACAGGAAAAAGAACATGCAAAAAGATTGTTTAAATTTCTTGAAGGCGGAGAAGTTGAAATTACGGGGGCTTTCCCTGCTGGGGTAATTGGCAGCACGGAAGATAATCTTAAAGCCGCAGCGGAAGGCGAAGATCATGAATGGCAGGTAATGTATCCGGAATATGCCAAAATTGCGGAAGAAGAAGGATTTAATGAAATTGCTGCCGTTATGAGAAGTATTGCCGTAGCGGAAAAAGAACATTCTAAAAGGTATAAAGCATTAAGGAAAAACATTCTTGAAGGCACAGTATTTAAACACGCCAATCCTGTAATTTGGAGATGTTTAAACTGCGGCTATTTGCATGAAGGTAAAGAAGCACCTGAAAAATGCCCTGCTTGTGCACACGCAAAATCATATTTTGAAATTCTTTGCGAAAATTGGTAAATATAAAAAATTGAACGGCCGGCAAAGGTAAATAAGGTTTTATATCTGTTTTACCTTTGCCGTTAAATATGGAACTACGGCTTAAATTATAGCCGTAATCTGTTGATTGTGTAATTAAATATTTAAGGGGGTAGTATGGAATTAAACAATATTTACAAATGTCCTGTTTGCGGGAATGTTGTAGAAGTGGTAAGTGCAGGTAAAGGGGAACTTGTATGTTGCGGCAAACCTATGCTTAAACTTAAAGAAAACAGCACCGACGGGGCACAGGAAAAGCATGTCCCTGTTATAGAAAAAACTGCCGACGGTTATTTAGTAAAAGTAGGCTCTGCTGCACATCCTATGCTGCCGGAACATTTTATAGAATTTGTTGAAATTCTTACAAAAGACGGTAAAATCGGCCGTAAATACTTAAAACCTGGCGATAAACCGGAGGTTTTGTTTAAGAATAAAGAAGCGGAAATAATTGCTGCCAGAGAATATTGTAATTTACACGGGCTTTGGATTTCAAAAAAATAATAAGGAATTTTTATGCAGGCAATAAAACTAACTGATAAAGTTTATTGGGTAGGTGCTATTGATTGGAATGTCAGGGATTTCCACGGTTATTCTACCAATAAAGGTACAACTTATAATGCTTTTTTGATATTAGATAAACAAATTGTCTTGATAGATACGGTAAAAAAAGAATTTTATCCGGAAATGCTTTCAAGAATAAAAAGTATTATTGAACCTTCCAAGATAGATATTATAATTTCTAATCACGCGGAATTTGACCATAGCGGCGCTTTAAAAATGGCTGTTGCCGATATGAAGCCGCAGCATATTTACGCTTCAACTATGGGTGCTGCAAACTTAAAAGCGCATTTAGGCAATGATTTGCCGGTGGAGGCTTTAGCCAATAACAGCAGCCTTAATATCGGAGATGACAGTTTAACTTTTATTGAATCAAGGATGCTTCATTGGCCTGACAGTATGGTATGTCTGCTAAAAAATGAAAATATTTTATTTTGTAATGATATTTTCGGTATGCATTATGCATCTTCAAAGCGTTTTGATGACGAAGTTTGCGAAACGGAGTGGCTCTACGAAGCAAAAAAATATTATGCCAATATAATATTGCCTTACAGCAAAATTGTTATTGCATTTTTAGCACAGGTAAAAAGGCTTGGAATAAATCCGTCTGTAATTTGCCCCGACCACGGCCCGATTTGGCGTAAAGATATATCAAAAATTATAAATCTTTATGCCGGTTTTGCGGCGCAAAAGAATAAAAATAAAGCACTTGTTATTTATGATACAATGTGGGGCAGTACGGAAAAGATGGCAGCCGCTGTCAGCGACGGTATTATAAGTACAGGTGTTGAGATAAAACAAATGTCTTTGCACTCAACACACAGAAGCGACGCCGCGGCTGAACTGTTAGACAGTGCCGCACTTGTTATCGGTTCGCCTGTTTTAAATCAGGAAATTTATCCTTCTTTGGGGGATTTATTGACTTATTTTAAAGGGCTTAAAAAACAGAATCTTGTCGGGGCGGTATTCGGTTCTTACGGATGGAGCGAGGGCGCTTTAAACGGTTTAGAAACTTTTCTTAAAGAAAGTCTTAATGTAGAAATTGTTTGCCCTGCGGTAAAAAGCCGCTTTGTACCTACGGAAGAAAAACTTAAGGAATGTTTTGAACTCGGACGCAATATAGGTTTAAAAATTTTGGAGAAAAATAAATAATGATAGACTTAAAGGCTTTAGCGGATTTATCGTACGGGCTTTTTATAGTAAGCAGTTATAAGGACGGCAAATTTAACGGGCTTATTGCCAATTCCGTTTTTCAGGTTACGGCAGAGCCGCCTCAACTTGCAGTTGCTTTAAATAAAGAGTCCCTTACGCACGAATATATAAAATCTTCCGGTAAATTCTGTGTGCAACCTTTAAAAGAAACGGCGCAAATGCCGTTTATAGGCATTTTCGGCTTCAGGAAGGGAAAAGAGTTTGATAAGTTTTCAAAAGTTTCCTATAAAGTAAATACGGAAGGTTTGGCGGTAGTTACGGAAAACACATTGGCAGCGCTTTGTGTTGAAGTTAAGCAAAAAATAGATTTGGGTACGCATACAATGTTTATCGGGCCGATAACTTTCGCTGAAGTTTTATGTTCAGATTGTAAGCCTTTAACTTATGATTATTATCAAAATACGCTTAAGGGCAAAACGCCTAAAGGCGCAACAACATTTAAAGATTATCAAGGAGGAGTAAAATGAAATATGTATGCCAAGTTTGCGGCTATGTTTATGACGAAGAAGTAGGTGATCCGGATAACGGTATTCCGGCAGGCACAAAATGGGATTTGGTGGACAGCAGTTGGGTTTGCCCTGTATGCGGTGTTGCCAAAGACCAGTTTTCTGCCCAGTAGACGGTCTTTTTAAAAAGATAAAACCCGCTTGTAAAAGCGGGTTTTTGTATTGTTTCCCCGCCGGCTGTGCCGGTGGATATTTATTGCTGTTAATTTAAGGTTAATAAAAAAACACCCCTGTTAGTTGAACTGTACCAAAAAATTTAAGAATTCCGTCTTTTTAAGTTAAGTTCATAATTGGGGTGTTTTTATATCGGTAAAGGTTATTTAAGGCCGATATTTTTTAAGAAAGGTTCGTTTGAAACTTTCCTGCCCAAAAAGTTTTTAACCAAATCTTCTTCTTCATAACTGCCGCCTACGGCCAAGATTTCTTTACGGAATTTTTTGCCTATTTCCGGATTAAATAAACCGTATTTTTGAAATTCCGAAAAGAAATCTAACGCAATAACTTCTGCCCATAGATAACCGTAATATCCCGCATCATAACCGCCCATAAGGTGGTCAAAACTTGCCTGCGGATAAGTGCCTTTTGTCGTTGGTACAAGGCGGATTTTTTTGGAATATTTTTCCCAAAGTTTTGTACTGTCAACGGGTTTTGTCGCCGTATGGTAAATCATATCAATTTGTGCCAAAAAGTTTTGCCTTATATAAAAACTGCCGGAACAATGGTTTTTGGCCGCAATCATTTTATTGATTGTTTCATCATCAAGCGGTTTGCCCGTCTTATAATGTTTGGAAATTTTCTTTAATACGGCAGGGTCCCAAGCCCAATTTTCAAGTATCTGGGAAGGAACTTCCACAAAATCCCTGCTGACGGAAGTTCCTGAAATGGAAGAATATTTTGCCTCCGTCAAAACATTATGAAGGACATGTCCGAACTCGTGGAATAAAGTTTCTACCTCGCTGTGTTTTAATAAAGAAGGGACATCTCCCGACGGAGGATTTAAGTTTGCAACAATGGCCGTAAAAGGTTTTTGGTAAGTTCCGTCGTCTTTAAGTTCGCCGTTGACGAGGTCAAAACACGCAGCGTGTTTATATTTCCCGTCGCGCGGATACAGGTCCATATAAATATAGCCGACAGTTTTGTCCGTTTCGCTGTCTATGACTTTATAACTTTTTACATCTTTATGCCATACGGGAATATCGGCCTTTTCAAATTTTACGCCGAAAAGATTACCGAAAATTTCAAACATATTATCAATTACTATGTCTGCTTGGAAATATTCTTTTATCTGTTCGGGGTCAATATTATAATAAAGTTTTTTGTGCAGATTCGTCCAATAACCGGTTTCCCAAGCATTAAAATAATCTGATTTTATACCTGTTTTTTCGTATTTTAATTTCAGCAGTTCCTTTTCCTCTTTTTTTGCCATCTTTTTAAGTTTCTTTTCTAAATCTTTAAGGAACTTTTCCACATTTTCAGGTGTTTTTGCCATACGGGTATCAAGACGGTTTTCGGCGTGGTTTTTGTATCCTAAAAGTTTGGCGGTTTTGTATCTTAAAGTAAGGGTATCTTCAAATAATGTGATGTTTTCTTTTCCCCCTCTTTTAGAATATTTAAACTCTAATGCTTTGCGTGCGTCGTCGTCTGAAGCATTTTGCATAAACGGGACATAATCGGGGTAATCCAAGGTGATAATATATTTGCCCTCGCCGGTCTTTTTTAATTTATTGATGTAATCCTGCGGCATACCTTCAAGTTGTTTTTCGGACACTTCAAGTGGGTCTTTATATTCGCGGATGTTTTTAGAAAACTCTATCGTGTTTTTTGCTTTTTGTTTGTTTAATTCTTTAAAAGTTTCCAAATCTTCGTCGTTAAGTTCCATACCGCTTTTTCTAAATCCTATCATAGTATCTTTAAGCATTTTTGCTTCTATGGGGCCTAAGTTAGGTTTGGTGTCGGCATAATCTTTAAAGGCTTTATAAATATCTCTTCTGGTGGAAACTTCTATAAGATAATTGCTTACTTCCTGCTCTAAAGCAAGGGCGGCATTTCTTAGGTTTTCATCGTCGGAAACATAAGCCAAAAAACCGGCCTGCCCGAGTGAGTGGGAATATTTATCAAATGCTTTATCGTAAGCAAGATAAGTATTTTCAAAAGTTCTTTGTTCTTTAGGTATAGAAACAATCTTTTGAAGGTCTTTTTCAAGTTGGACTCTGGCGGCTTTTTCCCGCGGGGCTAAATCCTCGGCTTTATAATCAAAATGCAGAACACCGTTTTTATTAAACATATTATAAGGCATAAAATCCTCCGCCGCAAGTAAATTTACCGTCAGGAACAATAAAGGTATAAGAAGAATAAATTTTTTCATATAAATCTTTTATACAATGCTCCATTATTTTTTGTTATAATTTATTTTATAAAAATAATCCCCTGTTTTTCATCAGGGTTATATTAATGACAGAGAGAATAAGACAATGTACGAACCATTTGTTGCAAAGGAAATATTTCTTACAAAAGGTGTAGGCAGACATAAAGAAAAATTAGCAAGTTTTGAAGAGGCATTAAGGGATGCAAAAATTGCTCCGTTTAATATTGTCCCCGTTTCAAGCATTTTCCCGCCGAAGTGTAAATTGATTACGGTAAGCAAAGGGCTTGAACAGTTGCATCCGGGGCAAATACTTCATTGTGTTATCAGCAGAAATACAAGTAATGAAAACAGACGCTTAATTTCCGCTTCCGTCGGTTTGGCTATGCCTAAAGATAAAAACACGCACGGCTATATTTCTGAACACCACAGTTTTGGCGAGGCTGACCAAAAAGCCGGGGATTATGCGGAAGATTTGGCCGCGATGATGCTTTCCACTACTTTAGGTATTGAATTTGACAACAATACCACTTGGGACCAAAAAGAAGAAATTTGGAAAATGAGCGGCAAAATCGTAAAGACAACCAATATGACTCAATCGGCAATTTGTGTTGACGGTTTGTGGACGACAGTTGTTGCTGCTGCGGTATTTGTAAGGTAATTATGCATCCGGAACACGCAAAACATTTTTTGGCGGTTGAAGAAGGCCAGCCTTCTTTAAAAGATAGTCGCTTTGCAGTTATTTCCATACCTTATGAAAGAACGGTTTCTTATGGCGGCGGGACGAGATTAGGCCCTGCCGCTATTATTGCTGCTTCCCCCCAGATAGAATTTTGGGATGAAGAATTGGGCATAGAAACTTATAAACAGGGTATTCATACTCTGCCCCCGATAAATTGCAAAGGCAGTGAAAAGGCTGTTTTTGACCGTATAGAAAAATATGTTGAAAAGTACATTGCGCAAAATAAGGCTTTTCCGTTTTATCTCGGCGGGGAACATTCAATTTCTCAGGCTTTGATAAAACCGTATATAAAAAAATACGGCAAAAAACTTTCCGTCTTACATTTTGATGCCCACGCAGATTTAAGAGAATCGTATTTTGGCGACGAACGCTCACACGCCTGTGCTTTATATCCTGCTTCCAAAGAGGTTAAAGTTGTGCAGGTTGGTATACGCTCCGTCGGCAGTGAAGAAAAACAAAATGTAAACAGCGGTAATGTTATTACTTATTTTATGCACGACAATTTGGATATAGACAAATTGATAAATAAGGTTTTAAAAAATCTTACGGATTTAGTTTATATCACTATTGATGTCGACGGTTTTGACCCTTGCGTTGTACCCGGAACCGGCACGCCGCAACCCGGCGGTTTTACTTGGTATGATGCGATGAAACTTTTCAGAGCCGTAATAGAAAAAAAGAAAATCTGTGCCATTGATGTCGTAGAAACTGCACCGATAAAAGGCACACATATATCGGAGTTTAATGTTTCTAAAATGGTTTATCGTCTTATGGGTTATTTGACGGTAAGTAAGAAAAATAAATAAAAAATTATATGATATTTTATAAACACTCCCTTAATTACAGGGAGTGTTTATTTTTATTAAGGGCAAACCATTTAAACTTTTATTTTTTATAAATACTGCCTCTAAATTTTATAACAGATTTTGTATTAATTGCCAAAAAGTTGATTTAGGATGTTTTTTAATTAAACTTAAACCTAAAAATCTATTTCATAATAATTCTTGTTCTGATTTTTGTTCTTTAATTTTTAAATTATAAACTTTTTCTTGTTAATAATATCAAAACAGGCAGGTCTTTTTACTGAAAAGTATAAAATGTTTGTATTTCTTTTGAAAATGACACAGAAAAGGTTTTTATGTAGTTCCGCGGTAATTAGTCTATTTCTTGCCAAAAACCTTTTATGGTTTAGTTTTGTTGGTTTTCTGTTTCGTACGACGGGGAAAATGTGATAAATATTGTTAAAATAACTAAAAATAATTATAAAAATGTTTTAATAGTTTTCACATAAAAACTTTTTGTGGTCAAAATTCAATCTGGTATGAAATAAAACAATTTAAGCATTAAATTAAAAAAATAAGATTTAAGCCTGATGCTTAAAATGTTAATTATACATAAATTGCAAAAAATATCTCTTTTTAAAAAATATATTTTTATAAATTAAAAAACGGCCGCTTTTGGGCAGCCGTTTTTTTAGATATTTTTTCAATTTATAATATCTTATTTTTTAATTTTTGCGATAGCGCTTCTAATTCTTCAAAGGAATTATAGTGCAATATAAGTTTTCCTTTGCTGGGTTTTACTCCGTATTTGAGTTCTACTTTTGTTCCTAATGCTTCTTGCAAAGAGTTTTCAAATGCAATAGCATCAGGAGTTTTTTGCGGTTTTATTTTGTTAATTTGTTCCAAAGAGTTTTTTGCTGCTTCTTCTGCCTGCCGTACAGATAATTTGGAAGCAATTATCTTTTTGAATAGTAAATCCCTTTTCTGCCCTTCGGATACCATTAATAAAGCCCTTCCGTGTCCTTCGCTTATTTCGCCGGTTTTTATGGCTTGCTGTATATTATCTTCAAGGGTTAAAAGTCTTAAAGAATTTGATATTGCCGCTTTTGACTTGCCGCAATAATCTCCTAATTCTGTTTGGGAAATTTCAAATTTTTGTATAAGATTTTTATATCCTAATGCTGTTTCAATAGGGTTTAGGTCTTCTCTTTGTATGTTTTCTATAAGGGCTAAAGCACACATTTGTTTGTCATCTAATTTTGAGTGTATTATAGCGTTTATTTCGCTAAAACCTGCCAACTGTGATGCTCTAAAGCGCC
The DNA here is from genome assembly GCA_902791965.1 of Candidatus Proelusimicrobium bovinum. GTDB lineage: Bacteria > Elusimicrobiota > Elusimicrobia > Elusimicrobiales > Elusimicrobiaceae > Proelusimicrobium > Proelusimicrobium bovinum. Next base: position 29,515 of record CADAXZ010000001.1, read on the forward strand.
TTTCCCCTACTACGATTTCATATTTATCCAATCCTGCATCATAAACTACTATTATAGGTTGTGTTAATCCGTGTTGTTTTATTGATTCGGCTAACCCTTTAAGGGACTCTTCATTAAAAGTTTTACGAGGTTGAAATCTGTTAGGAATTATTTTATCCAAAGGTATTTTCTGTACACCATTTGAATTTGGTATTCCTTCTTGTATATTATTATTTGTTTCGCCGTTTAATAGGGCATCAAGACCTTTGCCAAGTGCATTTCTCATAATAAAATTATCCTCCGAAATCAAAATCATTACCCTTAGAAGCAGCATAGCGGAAATTTTCAAAATCTTCTACTTTCGCGCCTCTTCTTACTAAAAACTCAATGGCTAAGTCCATATACGCTTTAGTCCCCCTGCAAGAAGGGTCATACTCAAAAATACTTTGTCCGAAGCCGGGTGCTTCAGCCAGACGGATATTACGCGGAATAGGAGTTTTGTAAACTTTATCCCCGTAGAATTTAGAAACCTCATCTTTTACTTGATTTGCTAAATTCATCCTTCCGTCAAACATAGTAAGTATTCCGCCGTCTATTTTAAGTTGAGGGCTTAAAAATTGTTTAACTTTACTTGTAGTATTAATAAAACGGGCAAGTCCTTCCATAGCATAATATTCACATTGTATGGCGGTTAGAACATTGTCTGCTGCAACAAGAGCATTTATTGTGAGCAGGCTTAAAGAGGGGGGGCAATCTATTATGATAAAGTTATACATTTTTCTTATAATAGAAAGTTGTTCCTTAAGGAATTTTTCCCTTCCGGCAACATTTACCAACTCTACTTCTGCTCCCGCTAAATCTTTATTAGAGGGCAGAATATCAAGCATTTCATTACTTGTTTGTCGTACAACTTCTTTAAAAGATGCTGTTTTGGTAAGGAAATGATAAACTGTTTTATCGTTTTCTTTTACTTCTATGCCCAAACCGGAACTTGCATTGCCTTGGGGGTCAAAATCTACTAATAAAACTTCCTGTCCCAAGCAGGCAAGTGCATAAGATAAATTTACGGCAGTAGTTGTTTTTCCTACACCGCCTTTTTGGTTTGCTATACAAACTATTTCTCCCATTTTACTCTCCTGTAATAATATTAAATATAAAAAAGAAGAATAAGTCAAGTAAGATGTTTTGTTTTCATGTGAAAACAACATATCTTGAAAGTTTTTATGTGAAAACAGAGTATATATATTATAGGTACAGTTAAATATATATTTAGTTAAACAGATATGTTTAGTTGGTAAGAATTATAAATATATAGGTTTGTTATAAGTTTTCATGTGAAAACTTTATATTAATTTGAGCAAGATTTGTTTAAGTAAACTGTCATAGTCTTCCGCTCGCGGTTTTTACGCTTCGCGAGTTTTAAACAGTTTCACTGTTTGCCAACACCAAACACAAAAATATACGATTTGGGGTGCGTCTTTTTTATTCTCCATACGCTCCCGAAAATGTTTCCCTCCGGTATTATAAAAAACCCCGTTTCAAAACGGGGTTTAAAACTATTTAATAAAGCCCATTCTTTTAAAAGGCCAATGTATAAACCAGGCTTTTCCTTTTATGTTTTGTTCCGGTATAGGGCCCCAAAAACGGGAATCACAAGAAAAATCTCTGTTATCGCCAACTCCCAAATAATGCCCTTGCGGTACTACAACAGGGCCGAAATATTCTCTTAAATAAATTCCAAGTTTGTGTTCTAATTCCCTGTTTTCCCAAAGTCGTTGGTATTCTTCTTTAGTGAAAGGCAAATCCCTTTCTGTCCTTTCAATATCGGCGTAAACCTCATAAGGCTGGGTATCGGCAAGTTTCCCGTTTATAAAAACTTGTTTGTTCTTTATTTCCACAGTATCACCAGGCATACCTATTACCCTCTTTACAAAATCTCTGCCGTATTGGGATTCTCCGCAGTTAATTTGTTGTTTGCTGTCTGCTGGAAAGCGGAAAACAATAACATCTCCTCTTTTAATATCATTAAACTTAAAGAATCTTTTATCGCTAAAAGGTAATCTTATTCCATAAGTTATTTTATTTACAAACAGATTGTCGCCTTCCAAAAGGGTATTATGCATAGAAGCAGAAGGAATTTTAAATGCTTGAATAAAAAAGAACATTACGAAAGCGGCAAAAAATGCAGCAAAATAAACTGTTTCTGCCCAATCAAGATTAAAAGCAAATATTTTTTCTTTTTTCTTTTCTTTAGATTTTTTTGCAGATGTAAAATTATAAATTGCTGCAGCGATAGAAACAGTAACTATTAAAGAAAACATTTTAGCGCTGATTCCGCCTTCAACACCGTTTTTTGCCATAAAATTTAAAATATAAATTACTAAAGTTCCTGCTATTACGGCAAAAGAAGCATTCCAAAGAGGGAAAATATTATCTTTTATTAAAATATTCTTTTTCTTTAAAAATTTTGAGGTCTTTGCAAAAACAAAAGCAATAATGCCTGTTATAAATAAAGTAAGTTCCATTTTTTTATCCTTTTATTCCCATTTTCATAATAACTTTTTTATTAAGAAATTTCATTTTTATATCTACAATCTTTTGGAAAAATCTCCATATAAAGGGTATCTTTTCTAAAAAGATTTTTATTTTAAAAAGTATAAGATATTTTTTATTGTAATTCTGGATTATAACTTCCGCTCCGCCGGCTTGCAGCCATTTTTGATAAAAGTTATCCCAATCTTTAAAGGGATAATTATCCCAAAATTTATAATTGCCCATAGCATGTAAAATTAAGGCTTGGGATGTTTTTATAGGGGAAAGTACCGGATGGCTGTTAAATTTGCGCGGCAATATTGCGGGTTTTACTTGAAATTTCTGTAAATAAAGATTTAAAATGCCTTGATCTATCCAGCGCAGTTTATCTGCAAGGGCTTTTGTTTGCTGATAACACCAAGCACCGGCTTTTACGGGGTTTTTAATATTGGATGCGCTAAATAGGATTACGCCGGCATTAAAATTCCTTCTTGTCATATCATAACCTTCAACGGGTGCAAAAAAGTTTGATGCTACGATATTATCGTCGTGTGATATAGCAAATCCTGCTTTTTTAAATTTAAGTATATTGATAAGTTCTTTCCTTACTAAAACATCACAATCCAGCCATAAAATCTGATTAAAATCTTTTAACAGGAAAAAACATTCATATCTTGCTAAAGTCAGTTGGCTGTACCTTTTGATAGTTTTTATTGCGGCAGTTGAAAAATTAAGTTTATATTCCTTAAAAAATACCCTTCCTAAAGAGCGCAATGCCCTTTTATTTTCTTTAGACAGATTCTGGTAAAAAATTATTATTTCCGCTTTTTTAAATAATAACGGGGAGTTTTCCTTTAAACTTAACAGGGCAACCCCTGCAGCGAAAGCAGTTTTATCATCTGTCGCCAAAACTACGGCTAAAGGTTTTTTTTGGACAGGCTGCATCAATTAAAAGTCCACAGAAAAGATTTTAACTTCAAAAGGCTGCATTTCCAGCAGTACGCCTTCTTTTTTTGCTTGTGAACTTGAAAGAACAGTTTCGTTTTGTCTGAAATGCTCTTTAAGTACCATATTTTCTGCAGAAGGGACTTTGTCCAAAGGCATTATACACTTTGAAACCGCATCGCAATAGTTTATTATAACGATTTTTTGCGTTGTTTGCTGCGTCCAAGCCCAACAGAGAATATTTTTAAAGGAAAAATCTTCTTTATTTACGGGTTTAGGATTTCTTATTGTCCATTGTCCGCCGTGAAAGCATGGGCTGTCTGTGATTTCCAAGAGTTTTTTATAAAATTGGAAAGATTCTTCATCAGGCTGCCCGAAGTTTTGCCTGTACTGTATCGGCATACGGTTCTTTTTACCGTATATTTGCGACATAGTATAAAGCCTTGCTCCAATTAAGGTGTAAGCCGCAGCTGCAGCCGCTTTTGATTTTTCTTTGCCGAATGCCGTAACAGGGGCTTCTTCGTCGTGATTGGCAATAAATCTTAAAGACCTTTTTTGGTATAAATGCTCTGCGTTTAAGTGGCCTTGAATATCCTGCGGGGTGGAAAAACGCAAACGGTCATAAAGGGTTTTATCGTAAGTATAATCAAAGCCCATTTCCTGTACTTCCCACTCAAGTCCCCAATAGACTTCTGCTAAAAATACAAAACCAGGGTTTTCTGCTTTTATTTCTTCTATAATTTGCGGCCAAAATTCTTCCGCCGGTGCTTGTTCTTTAACGAAAGCACCCCAAGTATCACGGAAAACTTTATTAAGCATTAAAATTACCATATCACAGCGCAGGCCGTCGCACATAGGAACTATTTTGCGTATGATATTTTTAAGGAAATCTCTTGTTTGGGGATTAAAATGGTTTATTTGTACGCTGTCTGTCCAAGGCGGAAAGTGAGGGTCTTTGCCATGGGCGAGCCAATATCCTTTTTCCGTTTGGTAAAATAAATCTTTTTGTTTAGGTTCTTCGTCGGAATATACAAAAAGTTCTTTCCTTTCCAAAACCAGAGGGTTATCTTTAGAAAAATGATTTCCCGCAAAATCTAATATAAGTTGTATGCCGAAGTCATTAAGCCTTTTTTTGAGTTTTAGCAAGGCTTCATTTCCTCCCAAATTATCGTCTACGGAATAATCATAAATAGCATATTGGGAGCCTGCAATATCTTGCTTACTATATTGCGGAACGGTTTTTGCCAAATAATCATTTATTGTTTTGTCTTGCCTTGCTATTTCGCGGGAAGCGGGACTTTCTTTCCACACGCCCATAAGCCAAATAGCGTCAAAGCCGAGAGCTTTAATAGAAAAGAGTTGATCTTCAGGCATATCGGCCAAAGTTATATTTTGCCCCAATTTTTCTCTGATATGTTTCAACCAGTTTTGGGCATTTATTTCTAAAATATGGGGATTTGTGCGCATAAACACCTCTGGATACATATTTTATATCACTTTATGTAAGAAAAGTCCATATTTTAAAATGAGAATTATAAAAAACTACTGCAGTTTATCGGAAGATTAAACAATAAGGCATTTTATTAACGGGGATAAAAAAGTATATAATAAATCTATGCAATCTTTGGATATTTTGGCAAAATCCTATGCTGTTCCTGTTGAAACTCTTAAACGGGAATATTCTTCTTTTTCTGATTTCAAACTTGTTATGCTTACTGCGGCTTCATTTGGCAGCGGAGTAAGCGAACTCGTTTGTACTTTGCAAAAATATTTCACGGAACTTGGCTTAAACAGCAGTTGGCTTTCGGTTAAAGCGGATAAAGAATTTTTTGTTTTAAGTAAAAAAATAACGGATGCTTTATCTTTAAGTTTGCATAATGTTTCGCATAGGGATTTGGAAAGATTTAAAGAACTTTCATTATCTTTACAGATTCCTTCTGAGGCCGATGTGTTATATTTACACGATTTCCACGCGCTTATTGCGGCTTCTCATATTAAGAATGCCAAAAAAATTTACCGCTGCCATTTTGATATTTCCCGTGCGAATATGGAAGTTTGGACTTTCCTTAAGCCATATATAGAAGCCTGCGACGAAATTATTTTTACCTCGCCGGAATGCCACCGTCCTTTAAATAAAAAAGCAGATTATATTTTGCCTTCGATAGATCCTTGCTGTGTAAAAAATACGGTTGTTGCAAAAAAAGATTATTTAAAAGTTTTAAATTGCTTTAATATTGCGTCAAATAAACCTTTAATTTTGCAGGTTTCGCGTTTTGACAGGGTTAAAGATCCTTTTGGTTTAATAGATGTTTTTCGCGAAGTCCGCAAAGATTATCCTTGTACTTTAGTTTATGCCGGCGGTTTTGCTCCCGATGATATAAATGCGGCCGCCCTTTATGAAGAACTAAAACAATATTCACAGGGGGAAAAAGATATTATTTTGCTTTCTATTAACCGCCGTGATTATGAAATATCTGCCCTTCAAAGTGCGGCCGATGTAATAGTACAAAAAAGTTTTAGTGAAAGTTTTGGCTTAAGCATTACCGAAGCCCTTTGGAAAACAAAACCGGTAGCGGCAAGCGATGTAGGCGGTATAAGGAAGCAAATAATCAATAATAAAACAGGTCTTTTATGTAAAGATAAGGAAAGTTTTACCGCGGCGGTGCTTCGTCTTTTACAGGATAAATCCTTAAGTTTAAGATTAGCGGAAAACGGCCATAATTTTGTTAAGGAAAAATTTCTAATTACTCGTGAACTTAAAGAACATACAGAAATTTTCAAAAAGATAGTATAATGGAATTAAGGTCCTTTTGGGAATAAAATATTATGATAAACAGGCAAGACCATTTACTTATAGCCGGTTTGGGCATTCAGTTTGCAGTAATAATGTGTATAGGTTCTTTCGGCGGGTATTATCTTGATAAAAAATTAGGGACTTTACCGGTTTTTATTCTTACGGGCAGCGCTTTGGCTTTTGCCTTGGCTTTATATATAATGGTGCGCAGTGCAAAAGCCTATGTGGATAAGGAACAAAAGAAATGATAGATATTTCGGAAATTTTAGCACATCATATTTTAGACCATCGCATTTTTGATATCAGCCTTGGAAGTTTTTCTTTTCATATAACACAGCATATGTTTTATATGTTTGTCATAACGATAATATTATTAAATGTGATAGTCTTTTTCGCACATAAAAAATTCGGCAAAGTAAGAACTTTTCTGGAGATGTTTGTGTCTTTTGTGCGTGATGAAATCGCAATACCTAATTTAGGGGAAAAGGAAGGCCGCAAACTTACGCCGTTTTTTTGTACTATGCTGATATTTCTTTTAGCTGCCAACTATATCGGTATGCTGCCGGGTGCAAGGACAATTACTTCCAATATTTCCGTAACGGGCGGTATGGCAATTTTAAGTTTATGCGTAATTATGGGTTTAAGCATAAAAGAAAACGGCCCTATCGGATGCCTTAAAACTTTTATTCCTGGCGGTGTTCCGGCGTGGCTTATACCGCTTTTATTTCCGTTAGAGATTATAAGTTTATTCATAAAAATATTTGTATTGGCTGTCCGTCTTTTTGCTAATATGACGGCAGGGCATATTATCCTTATAGGATTGTTCTCTTTCATTTTTATAATGGGGGAACGCAGCATTGTGCAAGGTTATGGTACGGCAGGTCCTGTCCTTGCGATGACGCTTTTTGTTAGTATCCTTGAATTGCTTGTGGCTGCAATACAGGCTTATGTGTTTACATTACTTACGGCCATATTTGCAGGATTACAAATGCATTCACATTAACTTACGGAGGATTAAAATTATGGAACTTGAAGTACTTAAATATATCGGCTCTGGTTTAGGTGCAGGATTAGCAGTAATCGGGGCAGGCTTAGGTATCGGTAAAATCGGTGCGGCAGCTTTAGATGCGGCAGCCCGCCAGCCGGAAGTAGCAGGCATAACAAGAATTACTATGATTATCGCTGCTGCTTTGGTAGAAGGTGCAACCTTCTTCGCGTTGGTAATCTGCTTAATGATGGTTTTATAATAAAACACAAAGGATTGTATGGACAAATTATTACAACCCGATATAGGGTTAATGTTTTGGACGGCACTTAATTTCCTTATACTTGCTTTTCTCTTGGCTAAATTTGCTTGGAAGCCTTTAATGAAGGCGCTTGACGACAGAGAAAGGAAAATTAAGGAAGATATTGCCTCTGCCAATAAAGCCAAAGAGGATGCCCAAGCCATAAAACAGGAATTGGAAAAATCCTTAGCCGATGCGGCGCAGGAAAGTTCCAAAAGGCTTCAAGAAGCATCACAGGCCGGTTTAAAACAAAGAGAAACCATAATTGCACAGGCAAAAGAAGATGCGCAAACTCTTATCAGCCAAGCCAAGGCAGAAATTGAAGCCGAAACCCAAAAAGCCATAGAAGCCGTAAAGAAAGAAGTTATAGACATGACCTTGCTTGCGGCAAAAAAGATTATCGGCAAAGAGGCAGATAAAGCCTCTAACGAGCAACTGATAGAAGATTTGCTAAAGGATATAAAAGTTAAATGAAAGCAAATAGTTCCGTTCTTGCCAAACGCTACGCAAAAGCCTATGACAGCCTTGCGCAGGGTAATGCTTTGGCAAAAGTGAATATGACTCTTTTTAAAGATGTTTTATCCGCACTTAAACCTGCGGAAAACTATCTTAATAATCCTACTATACCGTCTTCGGTAAAGTTGGAAATTGTTTCCAAACTTTGCTCGGAAAATAATCAAGCGGGTAATTTTGTAAAAACGCTTATTTCAGCAGGGAGATACTATCTTTCTGCGGAAATTGAGAAAGAAATTCAAAATCTTCTTGATATGCGTTTAGGCATAAAAAGAGTTACGGTAACTTGTGCAGAGGAAATGACAGAATCTGAAAAAATCAGGCTTAAAAATTATTTGAGCAAATATTTCAATAGTGTTGTTGAGTTGGATTTTAATACGGATGCTTCGCTTTTAAGCGGCATAACCGTACGCTGCGGGGATATTTTAATAGACGGTAGTGCCTCGGGGCGGCTTAAACAAATGGCAAAAATTTTAACGGAAAGGTAGAAATATGGGTATAAGACCGGAAGAAATAACCTCTATCATCAAGGAAAAAATAAACAATTTTGTACCCCAGACACAAACGGAAGAAGTAGGTACTGTAATTAGTGTAGGCGACGGTATAGCCAGAATTTACGGGCTTAATAAAGCGGTAGCGGGCGAACTTTTAGATTTTCAAAGCGGTATCAAGGGTATGGTAATGAACCTTGAATACGATAATATCGGCTGCGTGCTTATGGGCCCTGATACTGAGGTAAAAGAAGGCGACAGCGTAAAAAGAACGGGCAAAGTTATCAGTATTCCCGTAGGCGAAGCGCTTTTGGGGCGTGTTGTAAACCCTTTAGGACAGCCGCTTGACGGTAAAGGTGCAGTAAATACAACGGATTTTCGCCCTATGGAAGTTGTAGCCCCTGGCGTAGTTGAACGCCAGCCTGTTAAACAGCCTTTACAAACAGGCTTAAAAGCCGTTGATGCCATGGTGCCTATCGGTAAAGGACAAAGGGAACTTATTATAGGCGACAGGCAAACAGGCAAAACGGCAGTTGCCATTGATGCTATTATTAATCAAAAACAACAGGGCGAAGGCGTAATTTGTATTTATGTTGCCATCGGGCAAAAACAAAGTACCGTAGCGCAGGTAGTGCAAACTTTAACGGATTTTGGTGCTATGTCTTATACAATAGTCGTAGCGGCAAATGCCTCTGATCCTGCCTCTCTGCTTTATGCCGCCCCTTATGCAGGATGTGCTATGGGAGAGTATTTTATGTGGAAGGGTAAAGATGTTCTTATTGTCTATGACGACCTTTCCAAACATGCACAGGCATATAGGGAAATGTCCTTGCTGTTAAGGCGTCCGCCAGGCCGTGAGGCTTACCCTGGAGATGTTTTTTATCTCCATTCAAGGCTTTTGGAAAGGGCCTGCAAATTGAGTGAAAAGAACGGCGGAGGTTCTTTAACGGCTTTGCCTATTATTGAAACTCAGGCCAACGATATTTCCGCTTATATTCCTACGAATGTTATTTCCATTACCGACGGGCAAATTTACCTTGATGCTAACTTGTTCCGCAGCGGTGTAAAGCCTGCCATTGATGTCGGTTTTTCAGTTTCGCGTGTAGGGGGAAGCGCACAAAAGAAAACAATGCGCAAAGTTTCAGGTACATTAAGGATTGATCTTGCACAATATCAGGAACTTGAATCTTTTGCACAATTCGGCTCTGAATTGGATAAAGAATCCCAACTACAACTTGCCCGCGGACAAAGAATGAAAGAAATTCTAAAGCAGTCGCAATACAGCCCTATGCTTGCCGAAGAACAGGTTTTAGTTCTTTTTGCCGGTACAAAGGGTTATGTAGATAATATTTCCGTAAATTCTGTTTTACCTTATCAGAAAGAACTTTTAACCTTTGTTAAATCTTCCCATCCGGAACTTTTAAAAGAAATTGCCGCTGCTTCTTTAAGCGGTATCAGCGAAGAACTTGAACAAAAGATAATTTCTGTATTGGAAGAATTTAAGAAACTTTTTAAGGAGAATAAATAAATGACACAAAAGAAATTTTTAGTTACAGGCGGTGCAGGTTTTGTAGGCAGTAATATTGCTTTTGAACTTCAAAACCAAGGCCATAGCGTTACTATTATAGATGATTTTTCTTCAGGCAATTTTAAGAATCTTATCGGCTTTAAAGGCGATATTATCACTGCAAATGTTTTTGAGGAAATGCCCGGAGAAAACTATTATTTTGATGCAATTTTCCACGAAGCCGCAATTACGGATACAAATATTCACGACCAAAAACTTATGATGGAAATGAATGTGGAAGCATTTAAAAATGTTCTTTATTATGCGGCTGAAAGGGGTATTAAGCGTGTTGTTTATGCTTCTTCTGCTGCAACTTACGGCAACGGTGAATGTCCTATGAATGTGGCCCAGACGCCTAAACCGGAAAATATTTACGGTTTTTCAAAAGCGATAATGGATAATGTCGCAAGGGAATTTGCTGCCGCAAACAGGGATATGGTAATTGTCGGTTTAAGATATTTTAATGTTTACGGCCCGGGGGAATATTATAAGGGTAAAACATCAAGTATGATGTACCAACTTTATAATCAGATGAAGCAAGGCTACCGCCCGAAAATCTTTAAAATGGGCGAACAGGAAAGGGATTTTGTATATATTAAAGATGTTATCAAAGCCAATATGTGCGCACTTAACAATGCAAAAGAATCCTGCGTAGTTAATGTCGGCACAGGAATATCGCGCAACTTTAACGATATTGTAAAATGCCTTAATAATGAATTAGGCCTTAATCTTGCACCTGATTATATTGATAATCCTTTTACAAGATTTTATCAGTTAAAGACTCAGGCCGATATTGCTTTAACGACAGAAAAAATCGGCTATACTCCCGATTATACCTTGGAAAAGGGTATAGCGGATTATGTTAAAGTGCTTGAAGCAAGACAGGTAAAATAAGAAGGCGTAATTTATGGAATCTCTCCGCGACATAAGGCAGGAAATCAAATCCATCAAATCTACCAAGCAGATGATGCTTACGATGAAGATGATTTCCTCGGCGCGCATAAAAAAAGCCCAGCAGCAAATGGAAGACGGCAGGCCTTTTGCCAAAAAAATGGCGGTAATGATAGACAATTTGCGCAAGGATATACAAAACCCGTCAAGCGAAATCCATAATTTGCCCGCTTACCGTTTTTTTGATAATTCTTCCACGGATAAAAACAGTGTTGCTCTTGTGCTTATCACAGCCGATAAAGGGCTTTGCGGTGCTTTTAATGCTGTCGCTTTAAGGGCGGCGCTTAAATGGGTGCGGGAAAATGACGAAAAAGAAAAATATATTTTTGTTATCGGCAAAAAAGGCAGGGATTTCCTGCGCCGTTTAAAAGTGCCGCGCCTTCATTTGGCTGGGGAACTTATAGGTATATTTCCGCGGGCTTCTTATGCCCATGCGGCAATGATAAAAGATACCTTATTTGAACTTTCCCAAAAGTACAATATAAGCCGTGTTGATTTAATTTACAATGATTTTAAGTCAATGGCTTCGCAAAGTTTAATAAGCAAAACTTTTCTTCCGTTTAATTTTAATGAAATACCGGGGGAAGAGGACCTTTCGGACTTTATTTTTGAACCGAGTATGTTAGATATTTTCCTTACGCTTTTACCCAGATATTTAAGCGCAAGCGTGTATCGTTTCCTTTTGGAATCTCAGGCGGCGGAACTTGCAGCGCGTATGAACGCTATGGAAGCAGCAAGCAAAAACGCTGGGGATATAGTAGATAAGTTAAGCGTAAAATTAAACAAGGTAAGGCAAGCCACCATTACCAACGAAATTACAGAAATTGTAAGCGGCGCAAATGCCATTAACAATTAAGAGGATTAATTATGAATAAAGGCACAGTAGTACAAATAATCGGGCCGGCGGTAGATGTTAAGTTTGAAAACTCCGCTTTGCCGGCTGTAAACAATGCTTTGAATATTAAAGTTGACGATAAAACAACCATTGTTGCTGAAGTTTCACAGCAACTTGGTGATAATATCGTGCGTGCGGTGGCTTTAAGTTCTACCGACGGCCTTGCCCGCGGCGCAGAAGCAGTAGATACAGGTGCTGCGCTTATGGTGCCCGTAGGGGAAGCGTGCCTTGGGCGTTTGTTAAATGTTTTGGGCCAGCCGCAAGATTACCGCGGCCCGGTGGAAACGGAAACTTATGCTTCAATACATACTCCGCCGCCATCTTTGGAGGACCAGCAAACAACGCCTAAAATTTTTGAAACAGGCATAAAAGTTTTGGATTTAATTGCGCCTTATATGAAGGGCGGTAAAGTAGGTTTATTCGGTGGGGCCGGCGTAGGTAAAACCGTAGTTATTATGGAACTTATCAACAATGTCGCGCGCCAGCATCACGGCAGTTCGGTTTTTGGCGGCGTAGGCGAGCGTTCCCGCGAAGGTAATGACCTTTGGCTTGAAATGCAGGAAAGTAAACTTGCCGACGGCAGCAGCGTTTTGGATAAAACGGTTTTGGTTTACGGACAAATGAACGAACCCCCCGGTGCAAGGGCAAAAGTTGCTTTAACGGCATTAACTCAGGCGGAATATTTCCGCGACCAAAAAGGACAGGATGTTTTATTGTTCCTTGATAATATTTTCCGTTATGTTTTGGCAAATTCGGAGGTTTCCGCACTTTTGGGGCGTATGCCTTCGGCGGTAGGTTACCAGCCTACTTTAAATACTGAAATCGGCGCTTTACAGGAAAGGATAACTTCCACCAAAAAAGGTTCTATTACATCTATTCAGGCCGTTTATGTTCCTGCTGATGATATGACAGACCCGGGCGTTGCCGCTACTTTTACGCACCTTGATGCTACTACTGTACTTTCAAGGCAACTTGCAAGTTTGGGTATTTATCCGGCAGTTGATCCTCTTGATTCCACTTCAAGGATTTTGGATGCCAGAATTTTAGGACAGGAACATTATGATGTCGCCCAAGGTGTAAGGAAACTCTTGCAAAAATATAAAGATTTACAGGATATTATCGCTATTTTGGGTATGGATGAATTAAGCGACGAAGATAAAACTATCGTTGCACGCGCAAGAAGGGTACAAAAATTTCTTTCACAGCCGTTCTTTGTGGCGGAAAAGTTTACGGGTACTCCGGGGAAATATGTCAAACTTGAAGATACTATCAAAGGTTTTAAAGGCATTTTAGCGGGAGAATATGACCATATACCGGAGCAAGCCTTTTTCAACTGCGGCGGGATAGAAGATGTCCTTGCCAATTATGAAAAAATGCAAGCCAAAGCACAGGATTAAATATGGCAGGCAAAAAGAAACTTAAACTTCAGATAATAACTCCGCAAAAGCAAGTACTTGATAAGGAAGTAGATTTTATAGCACTTCCGGCCTATAACGGCGAAATGGGTGTTTTGCCCGGACATGTGCAGTATGTAGCAAAACTTAATTACGGCGTCTTGCGCTATAAAGACGGTAATACGCAGGAAGAGTTTGCCATAATGGGAGGCCTTGCGGAAATTGCGCACGATGTCGTCAGCGTTTTTGCGGAGGACGCCGCCCTTGCGGAAGAAATTGACGAAGCCGAAGCGAAACAAAAACTTGCACAGGCAAAAGCATCTTTATCATCTCACGATGCCGATATAGATATGGAACTTGCGGAAATGGAACTAAAAAAAGCATTGCTTATGTTAAAGGTTAAAAACAAAAAGACCAAGTTTTAATTTTGTTTTCTGTGTTGAAGTAAAATAATAAAACCCTGCTCTTACAGCAGGGTTTTAAATTTATAACTTTTATTGTAAGTATTAAAATGTATTGTGCAAAACCTGTATTTCTATTTAGGTTTAACTTGGCCAAGCAATAATTTCTACGGAAACGCCGGCTTTATTTGCTGCATTTATAATGCCGTTAACGGTTTTTGTATCCGGCATTGAAAAGCCTTTTATCCTCTTTAAATTCCAATATATTTTTGTACCTCTTGGCATAGATAATAATTTATCCTTAAGATAATCAGTTCCTACAATAATATTATTATCTTCCGTAATTGATTTGAAGGAGGAAGTAATTCTTGTTCCGTTTTCAAATATTGAATAAGCCCAATCCTGCCCGTTGTACCAAGAATACATTTCATAAGATATGGAATTCCTTGCGGATGGGGTAATATCTGTATCGGGATTTAAACTGCTGAAGGCAAGTTTATTCCCGTTTGGCGTATAGCAGGCGGTAAAAAATAAAACCGTTGTTAAAATGACTAAAATATTTTTCATTTAAAATCTCCTTATTTTAATTTTTCTTTCGGATATGGGTATTGCTTTTATAACATCTTGCGGCCAAGAAGAAAGTTTACCTTCTTTATTTACGCAAACTACATCTGTTATACCTTGTACCAAAAGAGTATCTTGGTATTTAACAAAGGCTTCAAATACTATTCTGAAAGGTGTTATTTCCACGGCATAAGTTTCTATATCAAGTTCCTGTCCGTATTTTGCGGGGTGTTTGTACCAGACTTCCTGATGATGTACCATAATAAAACAGTTTGCTTTTTCAAGGTCTGGTATTGCGCAGCCTGTTTTTTCCATAAAATCTGTACGGCCTTCTTCAAAAAATTTAAGGTAATTGCCGTAATAAACAACTCCTCCGCAATCTGTATCGTAATAATATACTTTGCGTTTCATATCATTCTCCTATAATTTTTATAAGAACCCTCTTGTTTCTCTGTCCGTCAAATTCCCCGTAGAAAATTTCTTCCCACGGGTCGAAGTCCAACTGCCCTTGCGTTATCGCTATGACGACTTCCCTGCCCATAATAGTCCTTTTTAAATGGGCGTCGCCGTTATCTTCTCCGGTTAAATTATGTTGGTATCCGTTAATATCATAAGGGGCAAGTTTCTCCACCCAGAGTATAAAATCTTTATGCAGGCCGCGTTCATTATCGTTTATAAATACACTGGAAGTGATATGCATAGAGTTTACTAAACATAGCCCTTCTTTAACACCGCTTTTTTGTAATGCTTGTTGTACCTGCGGTGTAATATTTACTATTTGATAGCGTTCATCAGTTCTTAAAGTTAAGTATTCGGTATATGATTTCATAAAATAATTATATGGCTTTTGTAAAAATACAAAAGCATTAAAAATTTTTAACTGTTTTTAATAAAATAACAGGTTTCGCGCCTTGAGCGCGCCTTACTTTTCTCACTCACAAAAAATTAGCAAAAGCAATAAAGAGCGCTAATAATTTTTTGCTCGGACAAAACCCGCAAAACTAAACAAAAAATCTCCAAATTTTAACAGCGAGCGTCGGCGATGTCGCCAAAACGGCAAACAACTTAAAACTTGTATTATAATTATTATAATATTATTTTAAAAGGTAATATCATTTTATGTTAAAATAGTGTTATGGATAAAGAAAAACAAACTCAGTTTTTACAAATTGCAGGGGTAATAGGATTAGCAGTATTTTTACTTTTACCCGTTCTATGGTATGCCAACAGGGCTAAATCGCCTGAAAGGGCTATGACTGCCGAACAACTTAAATCTTTTCAAAATGATAATTTGGAATTTGTTGACCATAACGGTCCTACCCTTTCTGATTTTGACGAAGGTAATGTCGGCAGAGAAGGGCAACGCAGTAAGTGGGAAAATACAGGCAATGCGATAGTGTCCGTTAATATAAATAATATCATTACTTTATCAAAGGAAGAATTACAACAAGTCGGTGCGACGCCGTTTTCCCTTATGAATACCGTAATGAACAATATTAAAACTACTCCGCAGGTAATAGAAGTAGTTTTTGATAATGAAGATGTCCTGATAGGTTTTACTAACCGCCAGAGTGTTAAGGAATTGGCCTCTAATCCAAAAAAACTGTATGATATGGTATCCTCGCAGGATATTGCAATAGAGCGCTTTGTAAAAAGTCCGTCTGTGCAAGGTGTCCTTAATAGCGAAAGACTTTTGCGCAGTATTTTAAAGAGTAAACTTTTTAATTATATTTTCCAAACTGCGACGGCAAAATATTATATTGCAAATCCGTTAAAAACAAAAAAACTTATAGCAAGCAACCCTGTACTTGCCCCTTACTTAAAACATCAGGGCCTTAAAAAAGTCCTTTCGGAAATACCGGCCACGCGGCAAGCAGCGTCGCAAATATTTAAGTAAAGGTTTTAGGATAGTGTGGCATTAAAAATATTTTGCAAAAGTTATTTGCTTATGCTATAATATTTATACAGATTTATGCGGGCGTGGTTCAATGGTAGAACGCGACCTTGCCAAGGTTGAGACGAGAGTTCGATTCTCTTCGCCCGCTCCATTTAAACGGTACTTTAAAAGTGCCGTTTTTTTGTCTGTAATGTATAAATTTATTTGCGATAAAGTTTTTAAATACCGTGCAGCATGTTATCAAAATTTGCAGGTGTTTAATTTATCGGTTCTTTATTTGTAAGATATATATTTTCTGCGGGATTTTATATGTTTTTTTGCATTTTGATATGCGGGCAATACTCATCTAAGTAAACATCTCCTACCGCAGTATATCCTATTTTAGCGTAAAAATCTTTTACTCTTAGTTGCGCGGAAATTTCAATAAGTTTGCCGCCTTCTTTTAGTATTTCTTTTTCGGCAATTAACATAATTTTCCGGCCTGAATTTTTGCCTCTGTATTTTTTATCTACGGCAACTCTGCCTATATGATAACTTTCTCCCGTTTTAAAATACCGGCAAACGGCAAATGGTATTTTACCGTCATATAAAACAATATGGGTACAGGTTTTATCGGTATCGTCCAATTCGTTTTTAAAGCCTTGTTCTTGTATAAAAACTTCTGTCCTTATTTTTACTATATCATCATTAAGACCGTAAAATTTTTTATAGTGCATAAAATCCGCCGTAAAAATTTGTATATAACAATAATCTTGCGGCAAAAAAGTTTAATGTTTTTGTGTATAATCTTTAACGATTTGCTTAAAAATTTCTCCGCGTTGTTCAAAATTTTTAAATTGGTCAAAGGAAGCACAAGCGGGGGATAAAAGCATAATATCGCCTTTTTCTGCCTTAGTAAAAATATATTCCACGGCTTTTTTAAGGGTTTTTGTTTCCGTGGCGGGGAATCTGCCCGAAAGTTGCTGTTTGATGTTTTTTGCGTCTTCCCCTATCAAAACAGCGTGTTTGCAGTAGCGGGAAAGATACGGTATCAGCGGTTTATAGGGCGAACCTTTTCCTCTTCCGCCTAAAATAATCCAAATTTTATTATTACTTTGCAGGGCTTTTAATGCAGTTACGGTAGAATCAATATTTGTCGCTTTAGAATCGTTATAACATTTAATGCCTTTATATTCGCAGAAAAGTTCTATCCTGTGTTCAAGGCAATTAAATGTATTAAAACCGTCTTGCACATCTTTTGCTTTTATACCTGCGGCAAAAGCCATTAAGGAGGCCGCCATAGCGTTTTCAATATTATGTATGCCTATTGCAAGTTTTGGCGGTTTTATGTGGTATCCGTCTGCAAAAATCATTTCGTCGCCGTCGTAAAACACATCCACTTTAACGCTGTGCCTTGGTGTGGAAGAAAACGCAAACACTCTGCATTTTGCTTTATTCATAAACTGCACGCATTGGCAATCTGCGCCGTTGGCAATAAAGGCGCACTCTTTTGTTTGATGCTTAAAGATTTTACCTTTTGCTGCAATATATTTTTTAAGGCTGCCGTGATGTTCTTCGTGGTCGGGCGTTATGTTGAGCAACGCGCTTACATAAGGTTTAAAATAGGTGCTGTCCTCAAGTTGATAACTTGAAACTTCAATAACAATAATACTGCGCGGCTCTATTTTATCTGCTACGGAAGAAAACGGCTTGCCGATATTGCCCACGGTATAAACTTTGCGGCCTTTTGCTTCGTTAAGGCAGTAGGCTTTCATAATTTCGCTTAACATTACGGTAGTTGTTGTTTTGCCGTTAGTACCTGTTATAGCAAAAATTTTGCAGTTTTTAGGGATAAAAGCACAGGCGGTTTCAAGTTCGCTGAAGATAGGCTTTTTTAATCTTTTAATTTTTTTAATTACGGGATTATGCGGCGCAATACCAGGGCTTTTAATAAAGAAATCACAATCAAAAACTGCTGCGGAATGGCCGCCCGTTTCTGTTTCAATGCCTTCAAGCCCTGTGGGTACGGGCATAACTCTGCTGTCGCTGATTAAAACATTAAAACCCTGCCTTTTTAAAAGCCTTGCGCAACTTATACCGCTTTTTCCCATACCAAGTACGCAGGCTTTTTTACCTTTAAATATTTTTGGTGAGAACATATTTTTTTAAAGCCGCTTCGGCTTCCTCCCTGTCGGAAAAATGAATTACTCCGTTTGGCAAAATCTGATAATCTTCGTGTCCTTTACCGGCAATTATTACTATATCGTCTTTTTTTGCAAGGCGTACGGCTTCATAAATGGCTTCGCGCCTGTCTGGGATAATTTTAAAATTATCGGCAAAGGGCATACCGTTTAAAATATCGGCAAAAATTTTATTGGGGTCTTCTTTGCGGGGGTTATCTTTTGTCAGTAAAAATAAATCACTGTTTTTTACGGCGCTTGCTCCCATTAAAGGGCGTTTGGTGGTATCTCTCTGCCCGCCGCAGCCAAGTACGGTTATAATGCGCCCTTTTTTAAACGGGGCTACGGCATCATAAGCCCTTAAAAGGGCTTCGTTGGTGTAGGCAAAATCCACAAACAAATAAAAATTTTGCCCCAAATCTATTCTTTCCATTCTGCCCGGCACGCCTTTTAAAGCGGCAAGGCCTTTAATTGCCGTTTTAATGTGTATACCCAAGCGGCTTGCAACCGCTATTGCGGCAAGCGCATTATAAACATTATGCTCGCCGAGTAAATTAAGTTTTGCGCTTTCCCCGTTTACTTTAAAACTTACGCCTTCTAACGAAGTTTTTATATTTGTTGCCAAAAAATCTGCCGGCTTGCTTAAACTGTAAGTTATTACTTTTATTTTATTTTCAAGCATTTGCGCTAATTTTTGTCCGTAAGGATCGTCAATATTTATAACTGCGCTCTTTTTCTGTTTTGTATTTTCCGGCGAAATTAAATTTTCAAATAATTTCTTTTTGGCGGCAAAATAATTATCAAAAGTGTTATGAAAATCTAAATGGTCTCTTTGTA
The DNA here is from genome assembly GCA_902791965.1 of Candidatus Proelusimicrobium bovinum. Classification (GTDB taxonomy): domain Bacteria; phylum Elusimicrobiota; class Elusimicrobia; order Elusimicrobiales; family Elusimicrobiaceae; genus Proelusimicrobium; species Proelusimicrobium bovinum. The sequence goes on from CADAXZ010000001.1 coordinate 48,720, forward strand.
AATTGGTAAATACGGCAATATTAAAATCTATCCCGCGCACACGCTGGTATTCTAAAGCGTGGGATGACACTTCCATTACAACTTCCCCGCAGCCGTTTTGTTTGGCTTGGTAAATTATATTTTGCAGTAATAAAGGCGCAGGTGTGGTATTGGGTGCTTTGCTGATTTTTTTGCCTGCCACGCGGTAATTTATTGTTCCCATAACGGCAGGTTTATGCTTAGCCTCAAACAAAATGCTTTCTATTAAATAGGAAATACTCGTTTTTCCTTTTGTACCGGTTATGCCTATCATAGTTAAATCTTTTGAAGGATTACCGTAAAAAGCACAGGCTGTATCAGCCATAGCATAATCTATATTATCAACTTTTATGATGGGTACGGGGTAAACTTCTTCCAGATCTTCCTGCGTAATAATAGCGCAAGCCCCTTTGGCAAGGGCGGAAGGAATATAATTATGTCCGTCAACGGTGTGTCCGCGTACGGCAAAAAACACCCAATCTTTTTGTACTTCCTTGGAGTTTTGTGTCAGCCCTTTAACTTCCGTTTGGGGTAAATCTGTTTTATATTTGCTGAAAAGTTCATTTAGTTTCATACTCTTATATCTTAACAAATTGCTAAAATCAATATATATACTTTTATTAAAGTTTAATATTTATTACTCACGGGGACAAACAAATAATAATATGATAAAAAAAGAATGTTTGGAAAATATTTACCGTAAATATAATAAATTTGAATATATTTCGCCTGACCCTTTACAGTTTGTCCATTTATATAAAACTGGGGCAGACATGGAAATAGTTGCTTTAATTGCGGCAAGTTTTGCTTACGGTAATGTAAAGCAAATAATAAAAACCGTTGATAAAATTTTATCTGTTTTAGGTCCTCGTCCCAAACAATTTTTAGAGCAAACAACCCGTAAGGAATTAGAAGAACTTTTTAAAGGTTTTAAATACCGTTTTACTACGGAACAGGAACTTGTAAATTTACTTTGTGCGATAAAAGAAGTTTTAAAACAATACGGCAGTTTGGAAAATCTTTTTTGGCAATATTATAAACAGGATAAAAACCATCTTGCGGCGCAAAGGGCCTTTGCGGCGAAATTGCGCTCTTACGGCAAAATTGATACGCTTATGCCGGACCCGCAAAAAAACAGTGCTTTAAAGCGGCTTAATTTATATTTGCGCTGGTGTATCCGCAAAGATGATGTGGATGTAGGCTGTTGGACAAAAATCCCCGCAAGCGGGCTTATAGTGCCTTTAGATGTGCATATGCACCGCGTGGCGCGTATGTTAGGGCTTACCAAACGCAATCAGGCGGATATGAAAACCGCAGTTGATATATCAAAATCTTTTGCTTCACTTTGTCCGGAAGATCCCGTTAAATACGATTTTTGCTTAACGCGTTTCGGCATACGCGATGATATGAGCGAAAAGGATTTAGAAAATATTTAAAGTTTGTTCCCGCAGACAATTCACATTATTTACTGTAAAAACCCCGCTTAAAGGATATATCCCAAAGCGGGGTTTTTAGTTTGTTAAAACAATCTTACATATTTGTCAGCAGCAAAATCAAAAGGCCTAAAAATAGCAGGCACAACGCAAGTTTTGTGAGCCCCAAATGATTTTTCAGGAAGTTATTAAACCCTTTTGATTCATAACCCATAACGCTTAAACATAAAATTATTACAAGCGGTACGATAAACATAAGGTTATAGATTATCAAATAAGCCATAGCGCGGATAAAATTAGCATCGGCTTCTTTAAGTATCAAAGCGATAGTAGGCAGATAAACCTGGCCCGTACAAACGGCTTCAATGAGAGAAACTACAAACCCTACCGCCAAAGCCGCACAAACAAGCCTGAAGGTGCTTTTTTGTTTATCTCTTAAAAAGAAACGCATTACTTTATGGATATATTCCTTATTGTTTTTGGAAAGTTGCAGAACAATTTTATTATGGTCTTTTGTTTTTTGGTAGATAATAAAATCATACAAACTTAATATCAAAAATAAAGCACACAGACCGATAGTTATCCACTTAAAGGCTATCATAACATAGTAAAAGGACTTCATAGCGTAAAGGAAATTAAATAATCCAAGCCCGATAGCGATATAAGCCAAAAATACGGCAAGGCAGTAAGCAGAGCCTACCAAAATAATCTCCTTACGGTTATATTTATAAACCGCCAAGAAAGAAACAAAAAACACTATAACGGCAAAAGCGCAAGGGTTTATACCGTCAATAAGCCCCGCGGAAATAATAGCCCAAAAAGTTATTTGGTTAAACATATTTAAAGTTTCGCTTTTGCTTACTTCGGGGGATAATTCCTGTTCTTGACAAGTTTCTTTTTCTTGTTTTTTTAGTTCATTGGCTTTACATTCCGCTATATAATTTTTTGTGCCGTGGTAAGTAATTTCTTTGTTAGCAAGGGCTTTTAAAACGGTTTGGGGGCCTTTTGTTCTTATTTCGTCAGGATACCCCGTAAGAACCGTTTTACCAATTATCATAGTAGGAACGCCTGCTTTTTGGGGATTTATACCGTATTCCTTCATAGTATCGTTAAAGATAATATTTGTGCCGGCTTTACTTATATCATAATCAACGAATTTGACTTCATTTTTAAATTGTTTTTTAAAGTCATCTAAATATTCTTTTTTAAGCCTCTGGCAATGCCCGCACCACGGCGCAGTAAAAATTGCCACTTCCAATTTTTGCTCTGCTGCGGCATAGGCTTTTATGTTTAAAAAGCCTAAAGCCAAAATCAAAAGCAAAAATAATTTTTTAAGCATTTATCTTGTCTCCTTGTTTTTTGCCGTTAAATAAATAGGTATCAAAAAACCTTTATTTTAAAACTTTTTATCAACATTCATCAAACATTCGCGGCAGGGTTTTTTGGAAAAATCTTTATTTTTAATTGCTTCAAAGATTTGTTTTGCAAAGTCCGTCATTGTCGGGTCCCTTGCGCCCATTACCAAAACGACATCCCCGGGTTTTGCGGCTGCGGCAATATCTGCTGCGGCTTCATTTCTGCAAGGTATAAACTTAACATTTACGCCGTTATGTTTAAGGCCTTCATAAATAAGATTGCTTGATATATGTTCGGGTATAGTGCCGCCGGCATAATAAATTTCGCCAAGCCACAAACAATCGTTTTTGCCGATTTGTTTGGTAAATTCTTCAATAAATTCCTTAAGCAAAAGTTGTACGGAAGTAAAAGCGTGCGGCTGGAAAAACGCCAAAACCCTTTTGCCTCTTAAATGAGCCGCTTTTAAGGTTGCCGCAAGTTTATGCGGGTTATGGGCGAAGTCATCAATAACCTCAATATCATTTACTTTGCCTATGGTGTTAAAGCGTCTGTAAACACCCTTAAATTCCGCAAGTGCTTTTGCGCATTGTTCCAAAGAAACACCCATTTCCAACGCGGCGGAAATTGCACCTAAAGCATCTTTTACATAATGTTCGCCCGGCAGATTTATGCGGAAGTTTAAACCTTGTATTTTAAAATCCGAGCCAAATCCGTCAAGTTTCAAATCATCCGCGGTCAAATCGCCTTTTTTAAGGCCGAAAGTCTTGCATTTGCCGCCGATTTCTTTTAAATTTTCTTCTTCGGCGTTGATAATAAATTTATCGCAGTTGATGCTGAATTTTTTAAAATAACCTTTCAAAACATCAAGTTCTTTATGGTCTTTTGCCAAGTTAAGCATAATGCCTATTTTAGGGCGGTAATTTACAAGCGTGCCGTCGGATTCGTCGGCTTCAATTACAAGGATATTGCTTTTGCCTTTATAGACATTGCCGAAGTATCCTTCCTGCTGAAGAGAAAGCAAAACACCGCCTGTAATAAGGGAAGGCTCTTTGCCTGCTTTGCGTAAAATTTCAAAAAGCATAGCCGTAGTTGTGCTTTTGCCGCTTGTGCCGGAAATTGCAATAGTGCGCGATTCTTTAACATGTTTGGCAAGCAAATCGGAGCGGTGTAAAATTGGTATGGAATATTTTTTTGCGGCTTGTATTTCTATGTTATCTGGCTCTATTGCGGAAGTTAAAACAACGGCATCTGTATATTCATCAATACCGCTTCCGTCTTGGGGGTAAAGTTTAACGCCTAATTTTTTTAGTTCTTTCCAAATAGGTAAATCAGTAAAACCTTTATTTATTAATCTGTCAGAGCCTGTAACCTCGTCGCCTGACATAGCGTGCAGTTGCGCAAGAGCGCTCATTCCTATACCGCCTACACCTACGAAATGTATTTTCATAATAAGTTCTCCGTAAAGTTATTCATATCGTAAAAGCCTGCTTTTTGCCCTGCCAGCCATAAAGCGATTTTTACGGCGGAAGAAGCAAACAATTTCCTGTCTAAGGCTTTATGCGTAAGGGATATAACTTCATCCCCGTTTTTAGATGTTAAATTTAAAATATGCGTACCCGGTACTGTTCCGGTACGCTCATAAGTAATATTTTCCTGCGGAAAGTTTATCAGCGCGGCAAGCATTTTAGCCGTACCGCTGGGGGCATCTTTCTTTTGTGCGTGGTGGGCCTCGTGCAGTTGCGGGGTATAATCTTTATAAAGTTGGGCCGCTTTCTGTAATAATTTACCGAACAAAAATACCCCTATGCTTACATTTGCGCAGTAAAAAACCGGTATTTGTTTTTCGGTTTTTAAAGCATTGATAAACTCCGCCGGTAAATTGGTAGTGCCGCACAAAAAAGCGCAGTTGTTTTGTTTTGCTATATTAAAGGCCTGCTCTGCTCCTTGCGGCAGGGAAAAATCAATAATAATATCTGCTTTCGGGGCGGGCTGTGCGGTATCTTTATCCCTTAATTGGACTATTCGGGCTTGGTCTTTATATTCTGTTTCTATAATTTGTTTTATAAGCGCGCCCATTTTTCCTTTTGCGCCGTTAATTATAATATCCGTCATTAAAAATTCTCCAAAAGATATTCGGCAATTTGTCTGCCGTTAAGTGCCGCGCCTTTAAGCAAATTATCAAAAGTAATCCAAAAATGCAGGATATTTTTATCTTCAAAATCCTGTCTTATTCTGCTGATAAACACTTCGTCTTTGCCTTCCACTTCTTTAGGAGTGTAAATTTTGCCGTCGCAGATAACGCCTTTTTGGGAAGCAAATAAATCCTGTATGCTTGCCATATCAAAATCTTCTTTTGCTTTTAAACTGACGCCCAAACTGTGGCTTACCATAACAGGCACGCGTACCGTATGCGGGCGCACTTTTATTTTAGGCAGGCGCAAAATTTTGCGTGTTTCGTTAAGGCCTTTCATTTCTTCTGATGTAAAACCGTTTGGCTGCAGAGAGCCTATCAAAGGTACGCAGTTAGCCTGATATAAAGAGCCTTGGCTGTTAAATTCGTCTATTAATTTTTTGCCGCCGCCGCTTATTGCCTGATAGGAGCAAAAGAATACTTCTTCAAGCGTATATTTTGTTTTTAAAGGGTTTAAGGCCATAACAAGGCCTGTTGTAGTACAGTTTGGGCTGGCAATAAGTTTTGTATCTTTTGTTATTGTATCGGCATTAATTTCCGGTATTACCAAAGGCACTTTGGGGTCATTACGGAACTTGGCAGACATATCAATAATAAAATTTGCTTTATCTTTAAGTTCGCCTGCAAGTTTTTCGCTTACGGGGTCATCTGTGCATAAAATTGCAATATCGCAAAAGGCAGGTTTTTCATCTCTGCCGTAAGGCTCAACTTTTATTTCTTTTTTAATACGGGCAAGTTCTTTAAGCATTAACTGCCCTACTTTGCCTGCCGCTCCTAAAACTGCTATTGTTTTCATTTTATTATTGTCCCCACTTCCCCTGTTTTATAGTAGATAATTCTTATTTCCACATTTTTTTCTTTAGCCAGTTTTATGGCATCGGGATGAAGTACATTTGCGCCCTCAAGGGCAAGTTTATACATAACATCAAAATCCATAAGATTAAGTTTTTGGGCATCTTTATTTTTATTAGGGTCTTTGTTGTAAACGCCGTCGACATCTTTAATCATTTCCACATGGTCCGCGCCGAATTGGCTTGCAATAAATACTGCCGAAACATCACTGCCGCCCCTTTTAAGGGTTGTAATTTCTTTATTTTCGCCGATACCCTGAAAGCCTGCAATTATTGGTATATGCCCTTTATCAAGTTCTTTTTGAAGGCGGTCGCTTGTAATACATTTAATATCTGCGCCTGCGTGTTCGGGTGTGGTAGTCAACCCTATTTGCGACCCTGTTAAAGAAACCGCCGGCAGCCCTATATCATTTAAGGCTATTGAAAGCAAAGCAACGCTTATCCTTTCCCCAGTTGTTATAAGCATATCAAGTTCCCTTTTGTTTGGATTCTTGCTTAAGGAGTAAGCATTATCAAGCAAAATATCAGTCATATTGCCGTTTGCGGAAGCCACAACAACAGGCTGCATACCTTGCTGTACCCTTTGCTTAATAAGATTTACAGCCAAAAGGATTTTTTCTTTATTGGCAAGAGTATTGCCGCCGAATTTTAATACGGAAATCTTTTTCATATAAACAGTTCCTTTGGTGCTTTATTGATAAGATTATCTAAAGTTTCTTTAGTGCTTTGGGAAATTTCCCCTAACGGCAGGCGCACCTCGCTGCTGCAAAGCCCCAATTTAGCCAAGATGTATTTAGGGCAAGTCGGATTGACTTCCAAAAAACTGCCGTTGATTAAAGGATAAGCCGTACGGAAAACTTGCATGGCATCTTGCGTTTTACCCTGCTCAAAAAGTTTGTAAATTTTTACCATAGCAGGGGCAATGCTGTTGCCTGCTGCAGTTATCAAACATCTTGCGCCAAGCCCTAAAAATACGGGCCATAAATCATCATTACCGCAAATATAGTCAATCCTTTTTTCACCGTGTTGTACGGCAGTTTTTGTAATGCCGGCAATATCATAATCGGATTCTTTAACTGCTTTTATCATTGGTACTGCTTCAAGTAAGGCGGAAAGAAAAGCAGGCGGGAGTTTTTGCCCCGTTCTGCCCGGAATGTGATAAAGCACTATTGGGATATTTGCCTGCGCCGCTAAGGAAAAATGCTTAATCATACCGCTTAAATTAGGTTTGTTGTAATATGGGGTAACAATTAATATTCCTTCGGGATTATATGTTTTTGCAAGGTCTATATTTTTAATGGTTGTCTGCGTGTTATTAGAGCCTGCACCAATAATAATTTTTGCTCTTTTATTTATTTTGGCAACTGCGAAATCCAAAATCTGCTTTTTTTCTTCAAAACAAAGGGCAGGTGTTTCGGCTGTTGTGCCTAAAAGAACAAAACCTTCAAGCCCTGCGGATATTTGGCGCTCTATTAAAAGGCCTAAGGCATCAAAATCAATATTACCGTTTTTAAACGGTGTAATAAGTGCGCAGTAAACTCCTTTAAACATAAATCTCTCCTTTTTATTAAATAAATTGTATCATTTTATTGATATAATTTATTTGAATGAAAGTAAACACCGGAGGATGATTTTAATGGCAGAAAATAATGAAGTGCCCCAACAAGCGGCGGCAGCGGAAGAAAAACATTGTGCAAGCAATAATTTAGGAGTAAAATTTTGGCTTATTTTACTTACAATAGTTTTCAGTTTATCAATGGCCAGCGGATTATATCTTGCTTTAACGCCGTGCCAGACACAACAACAGGAAGAAGAAGCATCTGGCGAGCAAAAAGAAAGTATGACATCTTCTTTTATTAAAAGCCTTTCTAAGGAGGAAGGCGCTGCGGTAATAAAAATCCGCGGTGTTATTCAGGAAGGTACGGAAAACGGCTTTATGGCGCGCCAGAACAGCGCTTCTGCGATAGCAAAAAGGATAAGGGATTTAGCGGATAAAAAAGAAGTTAAAGCGCTTTTGTTGGATATAAATTCCCCGGGTGGTACGGTTGCGGCCGTGCAGGATATTTATAATGCGCTTTTATTCTTTAAATCCAAAGGCAAACCTGTTGTAGCATTGTTCAGGGATGTGGCGGCAAGCGGCGGTTTTTATATTGCTATGGCGGCTGATAAAATAGTAGCCCAGCCCGGCACTATGACGGGTTCTATCGGTGTTATTATGCAGGCAAATAATGTTGAAGGCTTATTTGATAAATTGGGCATAAAAGTAATGCCGGTTAAATCTGGCAAGCATAAAGATATAGGCTCTGCTTACCGCCCTATGACGGAAGAAGAACTTGCCCTTTTACAGGAAATGATAAACGAAACTTACCAACAGTTTTTTAATGCCGTAAAACAAGGCCGCCCTCAGGTCAATGCTGAAATGCTGCCTGTTTATGCAGACGGGCGCGTCTTTACCGGTGCACGCGCAAAGCAAATCGGTCTTATAGATGAATTGGGCGGGGAAGAAGTCGCCAAAGAACAACTTTCCGCCTTAACTAAAATAAAAGATATAAAACTTATCACGCCAAAGAGCAATAATTTTATGGATATTATCTATATGGGCGGCGCTTCTATGGAAAACAAATTAGGTTTATCTTCCAAAATAGAAGATTTAACCACCCCGAAAGTTGCTTATTTGTGGACCTATTAAGGAGTATTTATATGTCTTTAATAAATACTGTTTATAATTTTGTTATTGAGCCTTCAAAAGCGGTAAACGATATTATTAAAAACCGTTCTTTATTCTTATCTTTTTTGGGATATTTTACCGGTTCTTTAAGTATAATGATAATGTTTGCGCTTGAAGCCGGCGGTATGGGCGGGATAAGTTTTACTTTAACTTTTCTTGCTGTCTTGTTTATGAATATATGTATAGGTTTTTTTATATCTTCCGGCGCGCATTTGCTGTTGGAACTTTCAACGGGTAAAGGCAGCGCCGCAGGCCTGTTTACATTGGTGGGGCTTTCCCAGTTTTGTTTAACCCTTTTGGTAAGTTTTGCCCTGATGGAAGAAGTTTTGCCCTTATTGGGGATATTTAAGTTTTTTGTATTTTTGGCAGTAGCGTGTCTGCAATTTTTCTTTATTCTTTTTATGATGAATAAAGCCTACGGCCTTTCCAAGATAAGGACATTCTTTACTTTGATATTATCTTTTATCCCTGCCGTATTAAGTTTGTTTGCGGCCTGCGGTGCGGTAGTATTCTTGTTGGTGTGGATTTGTTTATAATAAATTGGCTGCTTAAACAAATAAATATCCCCCGATATGTTCGGGGGATATTTGTTTGTGTGTGCAATAATAATATTAACTTATTTTATCGTTATAAATGGCATATTATCGCCGGCCATATAGTGCGGCAAAACACCGTTCCATTTTTCTATTGCTTTAAGTTGGGCTTCAACTTGGCGCAGTTTAATCAAATCAGGTGTTACGGCCTGGCGCTGAAGCCTTAAAGATTCGGCTTCCGCCTGCGCTTTAAGGACTTGCTGGTCTGCCTCTTTTTTAACTTTTTCTACCAAATTAGTGGCGCGTTTGGCTTCCTGTTCGGCAATTTGTTTTTCTTCTACTGCTTTTAAAAACTGCGGAGAAAAATCAAAATCCACAATAGCAATATCGGAAATTATAACTTGTTTGTTTGCCATTTTTTCCTTTAAAACGGAATCAAGTTCTTTTGCCACTTCAACACGGTTAGATATAAGGCTTTCGGCTGAATACTTTGCTACGATTGCTTTTATCCATTCTTCCGCCATAGGTGCAAGTACCGTATTTACATAATCTATGCCCAAATTTCTGTAAATGGACACTACGGTATCAGGTTGTATTCTGTGGTTAATGGCAAGGCCTACTTTGACGGTCTGCAAGTCTTTAGAAAATGCTTCAGTTTTAACGACATCTTTTTTGATACGGACAGAAAATTTTTCTATTCTGTCAACGAACGGTATTTTAAGATGCAGGCCTTCTTCGTAAGCACCTACAACTTTACCAAAGCGTAATTTTATTGCTGAAGTTCCCGCCGAAACCGTAAAATAAGAATCAAAGGCTATAAAGGCCAAAACAGCAATAAGTATAGCAGACACTATAAATTTGCCGCCGATATTAGCATAATTGTTATAATTACTCATTTTTATCTCCTTAATAAATATCTGTACTAATTATACAAAAATAACTCCCCGTCTTTTTTATAACTTTTCATATCTGCAGAAAAACTGTATTGTCCGTGAGCAAGGCTGAGGCTTTTATATTCTTTTTTAGGTGCGGAAATATTATATTGGCCGTACCAAGGGATTTGAATGTCTACCCCGCAGTATTGCTTTCCTGTTTGCACGGTATGTATTTGTGCGGGAATATTATTTAAAAGTTCTTTTGTCCCTTCTGATAGTTCTGCATCGGGCAGGTAAATATTTTTAATTTTTATTCCTTGCAAATCCTTTAAAACATAAGCGGAACTTTTATAAACGGAATTGATAAACAAACAATCTATTTGCTTTGTACCTGCTTGTAAAACGGCTGTTTTTGCAGTTTGCGCATCTATCCCGCCGCCGATAAGTTTTATTTCATTTTTTTGCCGTACAAAAAGCGCTTTGCTGTATCTGCTTTCAAGTAAACGGGTAAAATCCGGCTTGATAAAAACACCGCATAAAAATAAAACTGCCGTGATGCTTAAAACTATACTTACAAAATATTTTTTATTTTTAAAAACAGGAAAATTAAAAACAACAAAAAGTAAACAATAGTAAGCCGCCACATACCAATAAGACCAAGCATGAACTTCTATTCCTGCAAGCGGCGTTGCGGCAAAAGCCTCTACAAAAAAGTTAAACAAATAAAGCAGTTTTTCCATAACAAACACTATACTTTTAAATAAAATGTCAAAAGGCAAAAAAGATGCCGCCCACATCAAAAAACCGCCGCCCATAAGCGCACCGCTTAACGGTACTAAAATTATATTGGAAAGTACTGCCGCAAAAGACACCCTGTGAAAGCAATTTGTAAATATGATTATAACAAA
>CADAXZ010000001.1:59618-67053 GCA_902791965.1 Candidatus Proelusimicrobium bovinum
TTGGATAAGAAACTAAAATTACAGGTAAACCAAACAATAAATAATACTGCCAAAAAAGACATCTGAAAGCCGGTATCAAAAATACTTTGCGGATTGAAAATTAATATTATCAGCGCCGCTATTACAAAACCTTGCAGTATTCCGCTTTTACGCCCGAGCAAAAAACCTAATGTGGAACAAAGGGCCATAATATAGGACCTTATTAAAGGAGCGTCTGCCCCTGCTATAAGGGTATAAAGCAAGGCCGCAGATAAAGCCGCAAACGCAGGGAAATATCTTCCCGTAAAAAATAAAGAACACAAGAAATAAACTATCAAAGTTATAAACCCTACATTACCGCCGGAAGCAACTAATAAATGTATTGCGCCGCTGTCTTGAAAGGCTGCATAAAGCCCTTTATCCAAAGAGCCTTTTTCTCCTAAAGTTATACCGCCCAAAACAAGTGCTGCCTGCGGGGAAAGATTATCTTGAAAAACCGAAAGCATACTATTGCGCATACTGTTTAAAATACGCCAAATTTTGGAAGCCGGTTTTACGGAGATTATATTTTTATTTTCTGTTCTTACTGCGGTAAAAATATTACGCCTGGCAAGATATGTGCGCCAGTTAAAAGAGCCGTAATTATCGGCGTAAAATACAGGTTCTATAATGCCTTTTAAAGTGATTTCTTCTCCTCGCATAAGGCCGGAACATTCTTTGCAATAAACATAACTGCGGCCTTTTTGCGGTGTTTTTTCTGCCGAAAGAATATCCGCATAAAATAAAAGCCTGTCTTTTTTAACTATTGGGTAAGAAGTAATTTTTAAAGTAATTTCTTTGGGAGCATAGTTTATAAAAGATGAAATATCCTGCGTCTTTGGCTTAGGCACAGAAACAAAAAAGGAAATTACAAGAGCGTATAAAACAAGAAACAGAAAAAGAGGTCTTTTATAAAAATCGGAAGTCATTAAATTTTTGTACGCCCTTTAAGCGCGTGGGATAAAGTCATTTCGTCTATATAATCTATATGCCCGCCCAAAGGCATCCCATAACCTATGCGTGTTATTTTGCCCACAAGGCCGCGCAACACATCAGCAATATAAAGGGAAGTGTTTTCCCCTTCGGTATCGGGGTTGGTAGCAATAATAACCTCGCGTATTTTTTGTTGGGAGTTTTGTACCCTTTCTATAAGTTCTTTGATTTTTAAATCCGCCGCGCCGCGTCCGTCTAAAGGGGATAAAGAACCGTGTAAAACATGGTAAAGGCCTGTATAGGATTTAGTTTTTTCTATTGCTTCAATATCTTTTGATTCTTCCACTACGCATAAAAGGCCTTGGTCGCGGGTGTCGTCGGAACAAATTTCGCACAAATTACCTTCGCTGTATGAAAAGCAAACAGGACAGTAATGGATATTTTCTCTCATTTTTAAAAGGGCATCGGTAAATTCCGCCACTTCGCTTTCCGGCGCACGCAGGAAATGCAAGGCAAAACGCTCTGCCTGCCGCGGGCCTACGCCTTTTAATCTCCTAAAACATTGTATAAGCCTTTGCAAACTTTTCATATTTTACTCAACAATATCCCCGTCAAAAATATCTAATATTTCTCTGGTTTTGGGGCCTACATCTTTAAGCCTTTCCGCAATAAATTCTTTTTTATTTTCATTATTTACAAACGAACTGAAATCCCCTTCTGCAAAAGGCTCTTCGGAACTGATAATATCTTGTTCTTGGCAGGAATTTTCTTCCGGTTTTGAGAGAGTATTACCAGTTTGCTTATCAGGCTTGGATATGTAAGAAACTTTGGCATTGCCTTGTAAAGTTTTTTCTGCTGGGGTAGGGGCGGATTTGCTTTTTACTACTTTAAAAGTAAATTTAATTTTCTTACCGCATATTTTAAGTGCGGCCTTTTCCAAATCACTCATACGCCTTTGTAAAGTATCTTTAAAAAAGGAATCCCTTTCTTTAAATGAAAATTCCCATTCCGTTTTGGAAATAAAAGACGGGGCAGCAGACATTATACCTTCGTAAAGGAAAGGATAATTTTCATTAAGTTCCTGTTTGAATGAAGGCCAGACTTCCAAAGCCGATGAAAAATCTATAAATTTTTCTTGGGTAGTTTGTTCTTGTCTGTTTGTACTTACAGGGGTTGGTATTTGCTGGCGCAAAATCTTTGCAGATTCCGGCATAGCAGGGGCAGGCATATTGAAAATTTCTTTTTTTATTTCCTCAAAACTTTTTTGCGGATTTATTTGTTGCGTGTTTTGTTTTTTTGTTTCAAAATCCGGCAAAACAAAATCTTTTTTATGGTTTATTTCCGGTTGTGTCGGAACAGAAGAAACACTTTCATTCAGGCTTTTTTTTTCCGTAAAAGAACTGTTTTGGCTTGTGCAGGAATTTTCTAATGCTTCCAAACGCGCTACAAGATTATCTATATCTTCTATCACGTCATAATTACGTGTTCTCTCGTTATACTCATTATGATAACAGTATGAATAACTTCCACTGCGTTAAAGATGCTATATATGCGGGGCTGCATTCTTTTAAAATATCTTTTGCGCCGGCAAAAGGCTCTTTGCCGCTGTTAAGAGAAAGATAAAAGATTTCGCCGAAAGCATTTTTTAAATCTTTTAAAAGGCCCAAAGCATCAAAACCTTCCGAGCGTATCTTTTCAAAAACACTATGTAAATTTTCTGCGTCTTTATTTATAACGGCTTGTACACATTCTTTTATTACTTCCTTAGGCAAAGCGCCCAGCATTTCGCGTACCATATTGCTGTTAACTTTACCGTCGGAAAAGGCTATGGCCCTGTCAAAGATAGTCAAAGCATCTCTTAAAGCGCCGTTGGCACTTTTTGCAATCATTTTTGCGGCATCATCTTCAAGTTCTATGTTTTCTGCGCCGGCTAAATCCAAAAGATGATTTGTTATTTTTTCTTCCGTTAAAGGTTTAAAGCGGAAAGTTTGGCATCGGGAAGATATTGTAACCGGCACTTTATTAAGTTCCGTAGTTGCCAAAATAAAGACGACATGTGCGGGCGGTTCTTCAATAGTTTTTAAAAGAGCATTAAAAGAAGAATCCGACAGCATATGTACTTCGTCTAAGATAAAAACTTTATATCTGTCCCTGCCCGAAGCCAATGCAACAGTATCTATAATAACTTCCCTGATTTTTTCAACCTGAGTATTGCTTGCGGCATCTAACTCTAAAACATCCATATCTGCTGATGCGGCAATTTCCCTGCATTGGGGGCATTGTCCGCAAGGCGAAGCCGTAGGCTTATTATTTCCGTTTCCTGTGCAGTTTAAAGCCTTGGCAAGCAGCCTTGCCGTGGTTGTTTTCCCGCAGCCGCGCGGCCCGTAAAATAAATAGGCGTGTGCTATCCTGCCGGACTTAATTGCATTAACAAGTGTTTTAGAAACACTTTCCTGTCCGACTACTTCTTCAAAAGTTTGCGGACGGTATTTGTTGGCTAAACTGATATAAGCCTTTGGGGCTTGGGCTGATAAATCTTCAAACATTTCCATAATTTTATAATAATAAATTAAGAGCCAAGGTGCAAAAACATATTAAACGCTTTGCTTTTAACTGAGGTCATTTTTTGCTAAAATATTTATATAGAAATTAAATCCCTAAAGGCAAGTATCGGGCAGTTGGCGCAGTGGTAGCGCGTCCGCCTCACACGCGGAAGGTCACAGGTTCGAACCCTGTACTGCCCATTTTTAAAAGCAAAAAAAATGTATATTGATTTTCCTTTGATTTTAAACTTTTTTATCGCTGTGCTTGCCATCTTAAACCCGATAGGCAATGTCCCTATATTTTTAGAACATGTCAGCCAAGATTCAAGCGATGTGCAAAAAAACATAGCAAAACTTTTGGCATTTTCCGTTTTTGCGATAGCGGTACTTTTCTTTTTTGTAGGCCAGCCGTTTTTAAAACTTTTCGGTATAAGCATACCCGCATTCAGGATTTCCGGCGGTATCTTGATTATGATGATAGGTTTAAGAATGTTGCATGGTAAACCTAAATTTGAAAATAACGGGCTTGAAATAAAGGCTAAAGAAACAAATTCTTTTAAAGAGGCAACGGAAAGGTTAAGCAGTTTAATTGTGCCTTTGGCTATGCCTATTTTTATAGGCCCGGGTGCAATAACGACAATTATTCTTTATGCACAGAAGCCTTTTAATTTTATTACCGGTGTGGGTATGATTACCGCCCTTGCTTTGGATTGCACAGTTGTAGGCATAGTATTATATCTTTCCCGCTGGCTGTTTAGAATTTTAAAAAATAACGGTATGCAGATAGTATCAAGGACTATGGGTTTAATACTTTGCGCTATTGCTGTGCAGTTCGTAATACAAGGTATTTCCCAATTAGTGCCCGGCCTTATTGATGCAACTTATTTGCACACTTCCTGATTTTTAAATCCGCTTATGGGTATTTTTAAATTACATTCCCCATTTAAACCTTCGGGCGACCAACCCAAAGCGATTGATAATCTTCTTAAAAATATAAAAGAAGGCAAAAACAGGCAAACCCTTTTGGGTGTTACCGGCTCTGGTAAAACTTTTACTATGGCTAATGTAATAGAAAAGTTGCAAAGGCCTGTTTTGATAATGTCCCCCAATAAAGTATTAGCCGCCCAACTTTATAGCGAATTTAAGCAGTTCTTCCCTGAAAATGCCGTAGAATATTTTATTTCCTATTACGATTATTACCAGCCGGAAGCCTATATTCCCCAAAAAGATTTATATATAGAAAAAGATGCCGCCATTAACGACCATATAGAAAAACTCCGCCTTAAAGCAACTAACTCTCTTTTAACAAGAAAAGATACCATAGTGGTAGCATCGGTTTCTTCAATTTACAATATCGGTTCGCCGGAAAGTTTCCAAAAGATGAGAATACATCTTAAAACGGGCGAAATGCTGACAAGAACGGAATTTACAACTCATCTTATAAAGATTTTATATGAGAGGAATGAAACGGAATTTATACAGGGTAAATTCCGGATAAGAGGACCTTTTATTGATGTTTTTCCTCCGTATTGCCAAAATGCTTTAAGGGTGCAAATTGAAGGTAAAAATATAAGCACTATACAGGAAATACATCCCATCACCAATGATATTATCCACCAACTTGATGAGGTTTGGCTTTCACCGGCAAAACAGTTTGTATCGGAAGATGATAAAATGGAACAGGCGCTTGAATCTATAAGAGAGGAATGTAAACAGAGAGTTGCCTTTTTTGAGAAGTTAAATAAACCGGTTGAAGCCCAAAGAATAAAACAACGCACTGCTTATGATATAGAGATGTTGGAACAAACAGGCTTTTGCCCCGGTGTGGAAAATTATTCCCGCCAACTTGAACTCCGCGCGCCGGGCAGCCGCCCAAACTGTCTTTTTGATTATTTTAAAAGGCATAAAGACTTTTGTGTATTTATAGATGAATCCCATGTTGCCGTACCGCAAATACGCGGTATGTATAACGGAGACAGAGCAAGGAAACAAATGCTGATAGATTTCGGTTTCCGTTTGCCAAGCGCACTTGATAACAGGCCGCTTAAATTCGAAGAATTCGAAAGCCTTTTGCCTTTAACCGTTTTTGTTTCTGCAACACCCGGTCCTTATGAATTAACGGTAAGCGGAAATAATATCGTAGAGCAGATTATCCGTCCCACAGGTTTGGTTGACCCGCCGGTAAAACTTTTGCCGGCAGAAGGGCAGATAAATGATTTGCTTTTACGCATACAGGCCAAAACGCAAAAACACCAACGCAGTTTAGTTTTGGCACTTACTAAAAAAACTGCCGAAGATTTATCTTCTTTTTTGTTGGAAAAGGGCGTAAAAGCAAGGTATTTACACAGTGATATAGATTCTTTGGAAAGGATAGAAATATTGAAAGATTTTTCCAAAGGTGTATTTGATGTTTTAGTCGGCATAAACCTTTTAAGGGAAGGTATTGATATACCGCAGGTAGGCCTTGTTGCCATTTTGGAAGCAGATAACGAAGGTTTCTTAAGGAACGAAACCACTTTAATACAGATTTCAGGAAGGGCCGCAAGAAATGTTGAAGGCGAAGTCCTTTTGTATGCCCAAAGAGAAACCCCTTCCATTAAATATGCTTTAAGCGAAATGTCCCGCCGCCGCAAAATACAACAGGCTTATAATAAGGAACATAATATACAGCCAAAAACAATACAAAAAGCGGAAGTGGAACTTAAAGAATTTGAACAGCAAAACAAATCGGCAGCAATATCAATGATACATACTTTAAGCGAAGCATTACCGCAGGCAAAGAACTTGGCGGAACTTATCAGCCAGACGGAAGAACAAATGCTTAATGCCGCAGATAATTTGGATTTTGAACTTGCCGCGGAATTACGGGACAGACTTTTTGAACTGAAAGAAATGTCTGTTAAAACAGCAAAAAAGAAAAAACAAAAAAGGTAAAATTTATATATGGATTTTAATTTCAGAATAAAAAGAACAATTAATTTACAGGAAGTATCTTCTACTCAAGATATAGCAAAAGAAATTGCCGATACGGTAAAAGAAAACGGGGTTTTGATTACGGCAATAACACAAACCGCAGGAAGGGGCCGCTTTGAAAGACAATGGGAGTCTAAAAAAGGCGGGCTTTATTTCAGTATTGTTTTGCGTCCCAATAAAAGAACTTTACCTTTGGAAAATTTAAGCCTTAAAGCAGGCAGGGCTGTTGCCTGTACACTTAAAGAACTTTACGGACTTAAAACAAAAATAAAACTTCCTAATGATGTTTTGGCCGCTTATGCAGGCACATACAAAAAAATTTCCGGAATCTTAATTGAAACGGCTTCAAATTCTAACGGGGATTTAGAGTGGCTTGCTTTAGGGATAGGCATTAATACGAACAATATTCCGTCAAAAACATTAAATGCCGTAAGTATAAAACAAATTACGGGCAAAACGACCGATAATAAAAAATTGTTGGAAAATTTTTTGGCAAATTTTGCTAAAGAATATATAAGTTGGAATATAGCGTAAGCAAGTTATATATAATAAAAAGCCGCTCTTTTGTGAGCGGCTTTTAAATTAAGTTTATTGGTTTTCCTCGTCATCACCCATTACATGTTTTACTTTTTCTAATAAGGTTGATGTACGGAAAGGTTTTAAACAAAAATCTTTTACTTGGGCATTGCCGACGAACATCTTTTCAGATGCTTCCAATGCGGATACTATTATTATGGAAGATCCTTGCATTTCTTCATCCCTTGCCATAGCATCGGCAATATATTTACCGTCATAACCCGGAAGCATAATATCAAGCAACACCAAATGAGGCCTTACTTTGCGGATTAAATCCAACGCATTACGGCCATTATCGCAGAGGTAAACTTCATAACCGTTACGGCTTAAAATAAGATTTAAAAGTTCAAGAATATCCACTTCATCTTCAATAACAACAATGCGTTTTTTTA
>CADAXZ010000001.1:67074-80773 GCA_902791965.1 Candidatus Proelusimicrobium bovinum
TACTTTTTTAAAAGCATTTTTTTATGAATAAAAGCAATTTCCAAGCCGATATTTGGCAAAAACTGATAAATTTTGATAAAGAACTTTCTTTTTTTAAACCGAAAACAGGCATTTTGGTCGGGTTTTCCGGCGGGGCTGATTCGGTAGTCTTACTGCATTTTATAAAACAGTTATCAATAAAAAAACAATTTCCTGTATATGCCTGCCATATACATCACGGTTTAAGGGAAAATGCAGACCGGGATGCCGCTTTTACCAAACAAACCGCCAAAGAATTGGATATACCGTTTATCTTAAAAAAAGTTAAAGTTAAAACATTGGCTGCAAAAGAAAACTTAAGCATTGAACACGCTGCAAGAAAGGCCCGCTATCAGGCTTTAAAAGAAGCGGCGGAAAAATTTAACTGTAAAAAAATTGCGCTTGCGCATCATTTAGATGACAATGCCGAAACTTTTCTTTTAAATATTTTGCGCGGAACAAAAGCAAAAGGCCTTTTGGGTATACCGTTGCAAAGGTCTTTTGGCAAACTGCAAATCATCCGTCCCCTTATGTGTATTACAAGGGCGGAAGTGGAAAGATATATAAAAGAACATAATCTTTCTTTTATTACAGATGAAACTAATTTTGAACAGGTTTTTACACGCAACTGGATAAGAGGAACACTTTTGCCTATGCTGGAACAAAAACAGCCGCAAATCCGCAAACATATAAACGATATTACGCAAGACTTATATAACTATATAAAACCGGACAAAAAATAAAAGACCCCGCTTTATGCGGGGTTTTATCTAAATAAAATTCTTTTATTTTCTTTTTCTTTCTTCTTTTTAAGGTAATAATCAAGGCTGAATTTACCCGGCCCTATAATTATAAAACCGGCTAAAAGCGCAAGCGCAAAAAGCGAGCCTACAACATTTACTTTATTGAAATCCCCCGCAAAAAAGAAGAAACTTGAAAATAAAGTTATAACTGCCGCAATAATGCTTGAAGTACGGAACAAAAGTCCGGCAAGTACTCCGGCGGAAGAAATAAAAGTAAGTATTACTGCGGCAGTGCAGAGTATTTTCGCATAGGGTAAACCTATGTCTATCCCGTTTTGAATGAAAGCGTTTAAATGCAAAGTTTCACCGGTAGCCAAAAAGATAAAAGCCAAAGAAATTATAATTCTTTGTGTTAAAATCATTGAAGATAAGGTTTTACTTTGCTTTTGTGCGTTCATAATATGGAAACACCCGCAGTTAAAGAATAGAAAGTCTGTCTGTTGCCGGCATTTTTACTTAAATCAAACCATTCTACCGAAGCGTTAAAATTAATCATAAGCACACTTACTATCACGCCTAATCTTGCATCATCTGTTGAGGGTGCATTGTCAATTTTTACATAAGTATATCCGGCATAAGGGCGGACAATTTTATAAGTATAACCTAAATCAGCCCCCAAAGCATAATCCAAATAGCCTTGATTTACAGCCGTAAATCCCGGGACATCCAACCAAAGCGGAACGGTATTGTTTTTATCATTATTAAAATCAATGGCTTTACTGTATTGGATATTCATATCAAACCCGCCTTTCTTTGCATAAAGGAAGGTGTAAATATCCTGTTCGGTTATATCATAATCCGCAGGGAAATAGAAACTGTGGTAAATTGTTCTGTATCCTAAACCTACTTTAAGAGCATCAAGCGGCAAAATATGGAAAAATAAATTTTCAATATTAAGCGCTGCGTATGCATCCCAATAATAGTTGGAATAATCATTTGCCTTGGGTGTGTAAGCGCCGTCAACTCCTACCTCAAGTAAATCATAAAAAGGCATTTGTGCTTTTGCGCCCAAACCGTATTGGTACATTGTGTCCATACCGTTTTGCCCGTACATATTAAATTTAGGTGTTATTGTAAGGGGGACTAAAGGCAAAGGACTCCAATCGTATGTGGCACGCATAGCGGAGTAATCATTATTTCCGGCAACACCGGAAACACTCAACTGCCCGAAGCAAAATGCTATCGGGCAGACGAGTAAAACAAATAATAAAAACAATTTCTTCATAAGTTATTTTTTAGCGGTTTTCTTATTTTTGAGGGCGGCGATTTTTTTATCTTCGTCCTGTAAGAATTTTTGGTAATTTTTTGCTTTTCTGTTTTTCCAATTCTTTTTGTGGTAGCCGTATCCGACTATTAAGGGTGCGGCCAAAGTAACTTCGCTGTAAACCATTTGTTCCATTGAAGTTTCCACTTTACCCCAACTTGAGGCTTCTTTAAGTGTAGAACCGGAAAGCGCGCCGTCCCTTACATCCGCGACGGTAATCTGTACGGCATATTTATGCATAGGAATATCAGCGCCTAAAATTTCAGCCGCAACTACGGTATCTTGCACAAAGTTCTTAGGTACGCCGCCTGCAAACATTAAAAGGCCGCTGTCTTTGGCGTTAATTTTAATTTTGGTAAGTTCCAAAAAGTCTTTTGCACTGTCTATTGAAACATGAGCCTGCGGATGAGCAGTCTGGTGTGCTACAAAACCAAAGCCCGCTGAGCAATCTGAGAATGCAGGCACAAATATAGGCACACCTTTTTTATAAGCGTGATAAATAACGCTGTCTTTACCTTTTTTATTTTTATCAAGCCATTTGCCCATTTCATAAATAAATTCTCTGGAAGAATACGGTCTGGGTTCAAGGGCATCTGCGATTTTATGTACGGTTTCGTCGCATTCTTTAAGTTCGTCTTCGTTGATATAGGTATCGTAAATTCTGTCAATGTGCAAACTGCGCAAAAGGTTATCATCTGCATAATGCTGGTCGCCTTTATAATGTTTATAACCCAATGCTTCAAAAAAGTCCTGGTCAACAATATTAGCGCCGTTGGAAATAATGGCATCAACCATATTGTTGTCAATCATATCAACAATCATTTTCTTAAGGCCTGCGGAAATAAGAGAACCCGCTATACACACGAAAACACAGCAATTTTTATCCTTAAGCATTTTGTCATAGATAGTGGCCGCACGGTTTAAATCTCTGGATGTATAAGCCATATAAGCCATATCGTCAACCAACTTAACTACATTATGTTTTTTGATGTCTATATGTTTGATTGTTTCTTTAAGGAAACTTTTTTGCGTCTTTTTTTCCATTTTATTTTTGTTCTCCTATGCTATAATTTGTTTTATATAATTATATTAAATATCTTTAAAGAATTTTTATTTTTTTGGAGGTTTTATGTACGAATTTATAAAAAAGCAAGATCCCGCCGTCTATGCTGCTATTATGGAAGAGTTTGACAGACAGCAAAACAGGATAGAACTTATTGCGTCTGAAAACTTTGCTTCCCCTGCGGTAATGCAGGCTCAAGGTTCTGTGCTTACCAATAAATATGCCGAAGGTTATCCCGCAAAAAGATATTACGGCGGGTGCGAATATGTAGATAAAATAGAAACTTTAGCCATACAAAGAGCCAAGGAATTATTTAAGGCAGAAGCGGCAAATGTCCAGCCTCACAGCGGCACACAGGCAAATATAGCGGCATATCTTTCCTTAATTGAGCCGGGCGATACCGTTATGGGATTAAATCTTTCCCACGGCGGGCATCTAAGCCACGGGCATCCGTTAAATTTTAGCGGAAAATATTTTAAAATAGTTGAAATGAATGTCAGCCCCGATACGGAACAAATAAACTACGATGAAGCAGCCAAAATTGCTATGCAGGCCAAACCTAAACTTATTATGGCAGGCGCGTCAAATTATTCCCGTATTTTTGATTGGGCGTATCTTCGCAAAATAGCAGACAGCGTAGGCGCATTTTTAGTTTGTGATATTGCGCATTATGCAGGGCTTGTCGCGGCTGGGGAATATCCTTCCCCCGTACCTTATGCCGATTTGGTAACTACCACGACGCATAAAACATTGCGCGGGCCGCGCGGCGGGCTTATCTTGTGTAAAGAAAAGTATCTTAAAAAAGTCAATTCCACCGTTTTCCCTGGTACGCAAGGCGGGCCTTTAATGCATGTGATAGCGGCAAAAGCCGTATGCTTCGGCGAGGCATTAAAACCTGAATTTAAAGCATATCAGCATCAGGTAAAATTAAATGCGCAGGCTTTAAGCGATGCTCTTAAAAATTTGGGTTACCGTATAGTTGCCGGCGGTACAGATTGCCATGTTTTGAGCGTTGATTTGCGCAGTAAAAACATAACAGGTAAACAAGCGGAAACCGCACTTGATAAAGCAGGTATAACCTGCAATAAAAACACTATCCCTTATGACCCGCAAAAACCTATGATAACAAGCGGCATAAGGTTAGGTACTCCGGCTGTAACAACCCGTGGTATGAAAGAACCGCAAATGCAGCAAATAGCAGGTTTTATAGATGAAGCAATAAATTCTTTTGATAATGAAGAAAAACTTGCGGAAATTTCCGTAAAAGTAAAAGACTTTTTAAAACAATTTCCATTGTATAGAGAAAATTTATAAAGGAGAAAACAAATGATAGAAATAGGTATTATAGGCGGAAGCGGCCTCTACAATGTAGAGGGAATGAAAAATATAAAAGAAGTTGCCGTAAAAACACCTTTCGGCAACCCGTCGGATAAAATTATTACGGGCGAAATCGGCGGCGTAAAAGTAGGTTTTTTGGCGCGTCATAACAGGAATCATATTTTCCTTCCTACTGAAGTGCCGTACCGCGCAAATATTTATGCTTTAAAAAAGTTAGGCGCAAAAATAATTTTATCTTTCAGTGCGGTAGGTTCTCTAACGGAAAAAATGCCGCCTAAGAGTTTAGCGTTTCCGGACCAGATTATAGATAAAACAACAAGCCGCATTTCAACATTTTTCGGCAACGGTATAGTAGGCCATGTGCCTTTCTCCCATCCGTTTTGCAACTGTATCCAGCAGGAACTTTATAAACAGGCCAAAAAGTTAAAAATCAAAGCAGCAAAGGACGGCGTATTAGTCTGTATGGAAGGCCCTGCATTTTCCACTAAAGCGGAAAGTGAATTCCACCGTAAAATGGGATGGTCTTTAATAGGTATGACAAGTTGCCCCGAAACAAAACTTGCCAAGGAAGCAGGCCTTGCCTTCGGTTTTTGTGCTATGATTACGGATTTTGATTCTTGGAAAGAAGGCGACGAAGTTACCGCGGCAAAAGTAAACGAAACTATGAAAAGCAATGAAGTAGCCGCCAAAAAACTTATCCTTGCCGCTATCCCCGCAATAGCCAAACTTAAACGCTGCGGCAAATGTAATAACCAAGCCTTAAAAGGTATTTTGGACCATTGTAAAAAACTTGATAAAAAACAACTTAAAAAAATAGAGTTAGTTTTAAAATAAAGTTTTTACAATTTTTGTATAAACAAATCCCCGCTTTAAAGACGGGGATTTGTTTTTTAACGGGCAGCGGAATTTTATCAAGATACTGTTTTGCCAAAGATTGAAATTTTACTTACCGTTTAGTATAATATACTTACCGGTAGGTAAATAAATTATGAAAGATATTAAATCGTCAGAAACAAAAAAAGAAAAAATAAAGCGTGCCGCTTTTTTGCTTATCGCCAAAAAGGGGATAGATAATACTTCTATGAGCGATATTGCCGCCGCATGCGGGGTAACAAAGCCGGTGCTTTATTATTATTTTAAGGATAAAGAGGACCTTATTTATAACCTGGTAGCGGAAAAGACCTTTGAAACAAACAGTAAACTGAGTGCCTTTTTGAAAGAAGATAATTCTTTTGAAAAGTTTTGCATTTTTACTTTTAAGGAATATTTAGGCCTTTCTGGGAAAAATCCCCGCGAAGTGCTTTGTTTTATAGCGCATATCAGCAGTTATACATATTCCCATAAAGATTTTGAAAAGCGTATCAGTCCGATAACAAATCTTATATCTGATGTTCTTTTTGAAGCAGTTGAAAAGGAATATAAACAAGGGCATATAACGGCAAAAAACAAAGAAATAGCCAAACATTTAATACTTGCCGTTATAGCGCACTTAGTTTTACATAATCAGGAAAACGGCTTAAGGTTTACGGAGTCTTACCCTAAAGATATGGTAAAAACTCTGTTAAAGGCAATAGATTATAAAGGAAGCAAATAAATAAGAAAGGATTGCCGTCTTTGTCTTTTGCGGCAGAAGTAAAAAATAAAACCGGAGTTGATTTGTTTGCTTTGGATAAAACATCTCCCGAAGCAATCACAATACAACAAGCCGTAGATATTGCTTTAAGGGATAATACTTCCGTACAGATAGCACAGAAAAATGCTGAAATTTATGCACAGCAAATAAGGCAGTATACATCTTATGTTTATCCTCAGATTACGGCGAGCGGCAGTTATTCGCGAGCATTAAAGCCGCAGGAAGTTATAACTTCTATGGGTGCTTTTAAAATGAATTTAAAAAATACTGCATCAGGTTCTGTTGAAGGCAGCCTTCTTTTATGGAGCGGCGGTGCGGTAAGCGCAGGTATAAAAGCAGCCAAACTTTTAAGCCAAAGCGGGGAACTTGAACTTACCGAAACGCGCAATAATATAAAAGATTTGGTAATAACTTTATGCTACGGGATAATTCTTTCGCACGCTTTAATACAGGTGCAGCAGGAAAATTTGGATATTGCAAAAGACCATCTTAAAGAGATAAATTCAAAATATAAACAAGGCCTTGCAAGTGATTTGGATATTTTAAACCAGCAGGTAAAAGTTTCCAACAGCGAACCTCCTTTGATAGAAGCCAAGAACGGTTATGAGTTAGGCCTTTTAACTTTACGCCGTCTGCTTAATAAAGATCCGCAAGAACCTCTTTCTTTAACTTGGGAATTAAAAAATATTTTATCTTTGGAAATTCCGGAACTTGAAGATTTGTATTCCTTGGCGCAGCAGAACCGTCCGGAACTTGTAATATCAGATTTACAGGTACAAATGGCTAAAGAAATGATAACGATAGCCAAAGCGGACCATTACGGCAGTATTGCGGCTTTTGCAAATGTATCTTACAGCGGCACATCAGACCATATTGTTATCCCAGTAGAAAAAAATAATTCTTCTTGGGGTTCAAGCGTAGGATTAAGGATTAGTATTCCTTTGTTTGAAGGTTTTAGGGTTGACAGCCAGGTCAAACAAAAAGAACTTGCTTACGAACAGGCTCTTTTACAAGCCAATGATACCAAACGCAATATCAGAATAGAAGTCAAACGCTGCTGGCTTAATCTTAATGAGGCCAAACAAAGGATTTTGGCTACTAAAGATACAATAGCGCAGGCACGCAAAAATTTAGACAGGACAAATATCCGATACAGAAACGGCCTTGCCAGCCGCTTGGATTTGGATGATTCTGCCTTGCTTTTGCACGACGCGGAACTTAAATATGTCCAAGCCGTACATGATGCTTTTACGGCGCTTTCAAATTTGAATTATGCAGTAGGAACAGAGGTAGCAAAATGAAAAAATTATCAATAATATTTTTAACGGTCTTGCTTTTGGGTGCTTGCTCAAACAATAAAGAAAAAACAGAACTTGAGAAACTTGAAACAGACCGCTTTACGGTAGAAACCGAAACGGTAAGCCTGCGTGATATAAAACAGGAATTGTTGCTTAACGGCAGCGTCAAAGCGTGGGAAGAAGCCGTAATCTTCCCGAGGATTGACGGAAAATTAAGGGAAAATGTCTTAAAAGAAGGCGACAGCGTAAAACGCAACCAAACCATAGCACTTATAGAACGCGATGAAGTCGGTGCTGTTTATGAACCTGTTGTAGTACCTTCCACAATAGCGGGTGTTATCGGTAAAACCTATCTTGACCCGGGCGCAAATATCACAAGAAGCACCGCTATTGCTATGGTAGTTAACCAGCAAACCGTGCGTATAATTATTGATATACCTGAAAGATATGTCGGCAAAATTCATATCGGACAGGAAGCGACATTTACGGTAGAAGCGTTTGAGGGTAAAGAATTTAATGCTTCTATTTATAAAATCAGCCCTGTTGTTGATATGCAAAGCCGCGTTGTAAGTGTTGAACTTAAAGCGGATAATAAAGATAATCTTTTAAAATCCGGAATGTTTGCAAAAGTAAAACTTATCCTTGAAGAAAAACTTTCCGTCCCTGCGGTAAATATAACACAAGTGCAGACAGAAACAACTGATGATGGTTCTGTAAAATATTATGTCTTTGTTGTTGACAGAACAAACAATACCGTAAGTAAAAGGGAGTTTGCCGCAGGCCTTAAAACCGATAAAGAACAGGAAATCCTTTCAGGCGTAAACACAGGTGAAGAAGTAGCAAAAATAGTTTTCGGTTTAAAAGACGGCAGCAAGATAAAAACAGCGGATAAATAAGGCGGACTTATGCAAGAAAATAAAGAAAATTTTAAACAGCAGCCCGCAGTACAGGAAACTTCAAACGGCGGTATATCCGGTCTTTTTATAAGAAGGCCGGTAACTACGATAATGTTTTCTTTGGTATTAATTGTTTTAGGGTTAATCGGCTATAAAAATATGGGTATTGATATGTATCCGAATGTCGATTTCCCTTATGTAACCGTTAAGACTATTTTGGCAGGCTCCAGCCCGGAAGAACTTGAAACATCTGTTACCAAAGAAGTTGAAGAAGCCGTCAATGTTATTTCCGGTATTGACACTATGACTTCCCACACTATGGAAGGCGCTTCGTTTATTATTATCAAGTTTGACCTTGAAAAGGACAGCGATGTCGCCGCGCAGGAAGTGCGCGATAATGTAAACAAGATAGAAAAGGATTTACCGGCCGGTATAGATTCGCCGGTAATATCTAAATTGGATGTAGGTGCTTCGGCTATTTTAAATGTTGTCGTTGCCGGAGATATGGATATAGTATCTCTTACTGAACTTGCCAAGAAACAGGTAAAAGAAAATATTGAAAATGTCAGCGGTATCGGCTCGGTAGATATTGTCGGCGGCAGGGAAAGGGAAATCCATGTAGTAATAAATCCTTTAAAACTTGCCTCTTTGGGTATTTCCGTAAATGCTGTAAAAAGTGCCATAGTAGAGCAGAATATAGAAGTGCCTGGCGGCAGGGTAGAAAATATTTCCAACGATTTTAATTTGCGTGTTTTAGGGCGCATTAACAATGTTAAACAATTTGATGATATTGTTATTGCTACCGTCAACGGCGTGCCTATAAAAATTTCCGATATAGGGCGTGTTGAAGATTCCGGAGAGTATGAAAGGAGTTCAACTTATATTAACGGTAAAAGAAGTGTAGCGTTAAATGTAAAAAAACAATCCGGCACAAATACTTTAGCGGTAATCAGCGCAATTAAAGACAGGATTGAAAGAATCAAACCTTTGCTTCCGCAAGGTGTGGAAATTTATACTATTTCCGATACATCTTCTTATATTCAGGATTCGTTTTTTGCCGTTATGGAGCACTTGGTAGTAGGTGCTATTTTAGCCGCGATAGTAGTGTTTATGTTTATGGGTGATTTACGCTCAACTGTTATTGCGTCAATGGCTATTCCTACATCAATTATAGGTACATTCTTTTTAATGTATTTAAGCAAATTTACGCTTAATAATATGACTTTGCTGGGCCTTACCGTAGCGGTGGGTATAGTTATTGACGACGCTATCATTATGCTTGAAAATATACACCGCCATATGGAAGAATACGGCAAGAGCGCTATGCAGGCGGCTGTTGACGGCGCAAAGGAAATTTCCTTTGCGGTTATTGCTACAACAGCCTCTTTGGTGGTTATATTTGTTCCTTTGGCTTTTATGAGCGGTATCGTCGGGCGTTTTGTGCGCAGTTATGGTTTAACCGTTGCTTATGCAGTAGCAATCAGCGGTATAGTTGCATTAACTTTAACACCTATGCTTTGCAGCAGGTTTTTAAAAGCGGAGCGTAAAAAATCCCGCGCGGACAAAATGGTAGACGGTGTTAATAATGCTATTTCAAAAGTTTATATGTCCTGCCTTAAATTTGCTATGGGAAATAAAATTCTAATGGTAGTACTTTCTGTTCTTATTACTGTATCTTCCTTTTTTATTTTGGGTGCAGGTTTAATCGGTGTGGATTTTATGCCGGAAGATGACTCCGGCCAGTATGAAATAGACCTTAAAGCCCCTGACGGTACAAGTTATTTACAGATGAGAGAGTTTATGTCAAAAGTGGAAAGCGAACTTAAACAAATGCCGCATATTGATAAATTATTTATGGGTGTAGGCGTTGCGGCTGACAGTATTGTAAATGCAGGCTCATCTACCAATAACGGTTATTTTATTGTTGAACTTGAAGACTTAAAGAAAAGGGGCAAAGGCTATTCTATATTTGAATATATTGATGCAAGCAGAAATATACTTGCAAAATATGATACGGTTAAAAGTTCCGCCTTTATTATCAGCGGCTCTCCGGGCGGCGGTCTGGCCAAAATACAGTATGTAATTTCAGGTCCGGATATGAATGAACTGTTAAGATATGCCAATGGCATTTATGATAAAGTAAAAGATGTTGAAGGCATCATAGATTTGGACTTGGATTTTGATTTTGCCAAGCCGGAATACAGAGTAGTAATAGACCGCGACAAAGCGCACGATTTGGGTGTAAAAGTAAATGAGATAGCAAGTACTTTACGCACTCTTGTCGGCGGGGAAGAAGATATTTCCAAATATAAAGAAGGTAATGAACTTTATGAAATCCGCGTGCGTGCGGATGAAAATTACCGTAATAATAAAGAGGTTATCGGCTCTATGATGATACCTGCCAAGCGCAACGGCAGGGATGAACTTGTCCGCCTTGACAGTGTGGCCACGATAGAACAGGGTTTAGGCCCTTCACAAATAAACAGACGCAACAGACAGCGCCAAATTACCATACAGGCAAATACCACCGGTAAAATGGATATGAATAAAGCCATTAAACTTATGGAAAAGGCATTTAAAGAACTTAATGCGCCTTCCACTTACAGTGCCGGACTTGAAGGCCAGTCAAGCGAAATGGGCAAAATGTTATCAAGTTTCTTAATGGCATTTGCTTTGGCTATTTTATTTAAGTATATGCTTTTGGCTTCCCAGTTTGAAAGTTTCGTACATCCTTTAGTGGTACTGACGGCAATTCCGCTAACTGTTCCTTTTGCGTTAATAACTTTGTTTATTGCCGGCGAAACTTTAAACATTTTCAGTTTGTTAGGTATATTTATGCTTATAGGAATAGTCAGCAAAAACGCAATTTTACAGGTTGATTATACAAACACTTTACGGCGTGCAGGTTATGAAAAATATAAAGCCATTATGGAAGCAAATAAAACCCGTCTGCGCCCTATTTTGATGACAACTGTAACAATTATTGCCGGTATGGTGCCTACGGCTTTGGGTACAGGGGCAGGCTCTGGCTTAAGGCGCAGTTTGGCAGTTGTTATTATCGGCGGGCAGGGATTAGCCTTACTTATAACCTTGCTTATGGCACCGGTATTTTATTCTTTGTTTGATGATATGGGAAATTGGATAAAGAGAGTAATTTTCCGCCAAAAACAAGCTCAGTAATTTCATTAACATCCGCAGTAAGCAAAAGCCCCGTTAATAAAAACGGGGCTTTTATATCTGTTTGGGCTGTTTACAAAATAGATGTGTAAGAAATTAATTACAAAGGGATTATTTACATAATTATTATATTGTTTTAAGGCAAAATAAAAGCGGGCTTTAACCATTGCATTTGTAATTACCCATTACCTTTCGCAACCGGCTAACGCCCGCTTGTACGATTGGAGTTTTCCTCCATACCTTCTCCTCGGCGCAGATACCTTCGTGGCAAGTTCGCCGCCCATAACAGCGGACAATACATCCGCCACGGTATCAGGCCCATAATCCGGCCTTTTATATACAAGCACCCGCTTTGGGGATTTTATGCCTGTAGCCCGGCATCTTCTTAAAGCGCGGCGTCTACATTCATAACACCGCAGCCGGAAAACACCCTCGGCCGGACAATTAAAAATTTTCAAAGTTCTAATCGGGCAGCCTCCTTATGTAGGAGCAGGAACTGGCTCTTTTATTTCATCAGTAACCCGATATTGCTGCCCGTAGCAATATTCTACGGATAAAATGAGGAATGTCAAGGCCCAATTAAAATAATTTTTTATTTAACGGAAAATAATTGAAAATTTCTGCTTTTTTTATACAATGGCTTTATAAGCAAACGGGGGAAATATGCAAAAACTTCGTCTTAAAGAAAGTGATTTTACGGGTAAAATAAATGGGGAAGAATGTGTTTTGGCCAATCTTTCTAACGCAAAAGGCAGCCTTGTACAGATAAGTAATTACGGCGCAAGGATAGTTTCTTTTATTGTTGCTAATAAAAAAGGTGTTTTTTATGATGCGGTTATAGGCCATAGCAGTTTAAAAAATTACCAAAACTCCAATGAGCGTTATTTTAATGCTGTAATAGGCCGCTATGCAGGCAGGATAGCAAACGGTAAGTTTAAATTAAACGGAACAGAAATGCAGTTAAGCGTAAATAATCCGCCAAATCATTTGCACGGCGGGTTTAAAGGTCTTAACGAACAAGTTTGGAAAATAAAAAGCGTTTGTAAAAATTCGGTTGAAATGTTTTGTTTTTTACCTTCCGGTCTTGACGGTTATGCCGGTGATTTGGCAATTACTTGCCGCTATACTTTAAAAGATGATAATTCTCTCGTATTTGAAACAAGCGCTTCTTGCAGTACCGAAAGTGTAATCAATATTACAAACCACGCTTTTTTCAATTTGGGCAGCCATAAAGAAAATATTTTAAAACATCAACTTTTAATAAATGCCTCAAAATATCTTCCCGTTGATAAAAATCTTATTCCGGCAGGGGAAATGCTGCCCGTAAAAAATACTCCGTTTGATTTTACATATTTAAAAGAAGCCGGAACAGATATAAAAGCAAACAATGTCCAGTTGCAGCTGTGCGGCGGTTATGACCATAGTTTTGTTTGTGATGATTATAACGGTAAAGATATTTTCCCGGCGGCTGTTTTATTAAATAAGGTAAGCGGGCTTAAATTGGAAATTTTTACAGACCAGCCTTCTGTGCATTTTTACAGTTGCAATTTTTTAAACGGCAGTGATACGGGAAAAGGAAATATAACTTATACAAAATATAATGCTTTATGTTTGGAAACGCAACATTTCCCCGATAGTCCCAATCATAATAATTTCCCTTCAACTTTTATAAAACCGCATGAGGATTTTTGTTCTGTCAGCGTTTATAAAATAACGGAAATATAAAAGTATTTACAATAAGTTGTAAATTTTATTATAATATAAAGGAAAGTTGCATGGCGCGGTGGCCAAGTGGTAAGGCGGCAGTCTGCAAAACTGCTATTCGCGGGTTCGATTCCCACCCGCGCCTTGTATTTTAAATGCCGGGGCGAAAGCGGCAAATGTCTTTTGCGCGTTAATTTGATATAATAAAGTATGCCCCTGCGGGCGTAGTTCAATGGCAGAACCTCAGTTTTCCAAACTGATGACGAGGGTTCGATTCCCTTCGCCCGCTTAGGGTTGGTTCTATACAGATTTTGCTGGGATAGCTCAGTTGGTAGAGCATCTCCATGGTAAGGAGAAGGTCGTGGGTTCGACTCCCATTCCCAGCTTTTAATTTTAATTAAAACATACAGGAGAATAAAAACAATGGCGAAGGAGAAATTTTCGAGAAGCAAACCGCATGTTAATGTGGGAACGATCGGACACGTGGACCACGGTAAGACGACAT
>CADAXZ010000002.1 GCA_902791965.1 Candidatus Proelusimicrobium bovinum
ATTATGCGCAACGGCAAATTTATCATTTATTATTTCTATATCCCCGATAAGTTTATAAGTTTTTTTGCTTACTGCGGAAAGTTCTTTTGAAAAGTTTAAAAAAGGTAAAAGTATCACATTTTCAGGGATAGAAAATGTTATTTTTTTTCCGGCTAAAAGGTCTTTTGCACTTGTAATCGCTTTTTCTGTTAAAACATATTTATCCGGTAAAACCATAAATTATGCCCTCATAAATGATAAAATATAAAGATAAGAAAAGTATATAAAATTAAAGGAAAAAAATATGTCTTATGTGCAACAAATTATGAGTAATTCAACTGCCTTCATAGGCCAACTTCAGGCAGTTTTAGACCCATTGGAAACAATTATTAACAAACTTAATGATTTCCTTTGGACTTACCCTATCCTTATACTGCTTATAGCCACACATGTATATCTTACATTCAAATTAAAATTTATCCAGAAATACTTGTTTAAGGCTATGCAGTTAACCTTAAAAAAAGATAATTCCGCAGGTATGGTAAGCAATTTCGGCGCTTTGGCAGTATCTTTGGCAGCAACAATCGGTACAGGCAGCATTTTAGGTATGACAACTGCCGTAGCATTAGGCGGGCCGGGTGCTGTTTTATGGGTAATAGTATTCGGTACTTTAGGTATTGCCACAAAATATTCGGAATGTCTTTTGGCAGTAAAATACAGAGTGCGCCGCAAAGAAACAAGAGAATATGTCGGCGGGCCTATGTATATAATGCGCGATATATTAAAAATGAAATGGATGGGCATATTTTTTGCTGTCTGCGGCCTTTTAATGGGCCTTACAGGCGCAGGCTTTTTGCAGGTTAACTCCATAGTAGACCTTTTAAACAATGCCTATAATATAAACGGGCTTTTGGTAGGCTTTATTGTTATCGGTGTTGTATCAATAGTAACCGTAGGCGGCGTAAAAGGTATAGCAAAAGTATGCGAATGGCTTGTACCGATAATGGGCAGTTTATATCTTATTGCCGCGGTTTATATCTTTATTATCCACTACAAACAACTGCCTGCCGCAGTAATATTGATTATTAAATCCGCTTTCGGTTTTAAAGCAAGTATCGGCGGATTTACGGGTGCGGCTTTAATGGCTGCCTTACAAAACGGTATAAGCAGGAGCGTCTTGGCAACGGAAGCCGGTATGGGCAGTGCAGCAGTTGTTGCCGCGGCAGCAAAAACCAAAAACCCCGTAAGGCAGGGGCTTGTGGCAAGCACCTCCGTTTTTTGGGCTTTCTTTATCTGCACCATTACAGGGCTTGTTATTACCGTCGCAGGCGATTGGCAAAGCGGAACAAAATTTGCGGCGGATTTATGTAATGATGCTTTCAGCAAAATTCCTTATGTCGGCGTGCCTTTATTGATATTCTCTTTATCAATATTCTCGCTTACCACAATGATAGGCTGGGCTTACTACGGAGAGAAGTTTATGGAATTTTTAGGCGGAAGCAAGATGATAAAATACTTCCGCGTATTTTGGATTTGTTTTATGTTTATAGGGGTATATATAGCACCTTCCTTTGCTTGGGCAATAGTAGTTTTGATAACGGCATTAATGGCTATACCTAACCTTATAATGATTTTCCTGTTAAGGAAAAGAATTGTAAAAGAAACAGAACTGTATCTTAAATCTGAAATAGATAATATATAATTTATATAAAAGGATATTGGGCTTTGCCGCAGTTTGTTCAGGCAAATTACGGCATATAACCGGAGGCAAAATGCAAAGGACTTATCTTATCAAAAACGGCAAAATTACTGAAGACGAAGCGGCTTCTGCATCCAGTTGCGATATTCTTTTGTTTGTTGACCCTACTTCCAGCGAACAAAGATACTTGATAGACCACCTTAAAATAGATGAGCATACTTTGGCTTCTTCTATGGATCCGGAAGAATTGCCGCGTTTTGAAACAGAACCGGAACACACGGCTTTGATTTTGAACCGTCCGCGCAATTATTCCGGCAAGGAACAATTAGTCTTTAAAGTGGCATCTATGGGTATGTTTCTGTTTAAAGATAAACTTGTAATAGTTATGACGGAAGATATTCCCCTGTTTATCGGTAAAAGGTTTAATAATGTCGTTTCTCTGCAAGATGTCTTTCTTAAAATAATTTACAATGCCATAGCGCACTATTTGGAACATCTGCGCGTTATTAATATGATAACGGAAGAAATAGAAGACAAAATGACAAGTTCTATGGATAATAAGTACCTTATAAATCTTTTCAGTTTGGAAAAGAGTTTGGTCTATTATTTAAGCGCTATAACGGCAAACGGACTTGTGTTTGAAAAATTAAGGAACTTTTCTTCCCGTATCGGCTTTGACGAACGCTGCAGGGAAATGCTTGATGATATTATTATTGAAAACACACAATCACAGAAACAGGCCGAAATCTATTCCAACATTTTGGCCGGCCTTATGGATGCAAGGGCGTCAATCGTAAACAATAACCTTAACCAACTTATGAAGCGCTTAAATGTCATAACGATTTGGATTATGGTGCCTACTTTTGTGGTAAGTGCCTTTTCAATGAATGTTATGATACCGCTGCAAGAACATCCCCACGCTTTTTGGATGGTAATGGGCCTTGCTTTAATGTCCGTCTGGCTTACCGCTATTTATTGGAAACACCGCAAATGGTAAGATTATAATAAAATAAGCCAAAGCCTCAATTTAAAATTTAACCCCGCTTTAATGCGGGGTTTTTGTTATATCAAATAATTTTTAAAGCCAAGCCTGATTTTTATTTTAAAAAATACAATCCTATTATTACAGCACCTAAAAGCCAGCGGTAATAAACAAAAATATCAAAACTGTGTTTTTGTATATATTTCATCAAAAATTTGATTACAAGCCAGCCGCCTATCATAGCAGTAAAAAACCCTGCAATAAATGCGGTATCAATATCAGCCAAGTTTATATCTTTAAGTTTTAACACAGCCGCACCTGCTATTATCGGCATTGAAAGCAAAAAAGATATTCTTGCGCCGGCAGCACGGCTAAAACCCAAAAACAAAGCCGCCGTTATCGTGATACCTGAACGCGAAACACCCGGCATAATAGCCAAGGCTTGCGCACAGCCTATAAGCATAAAAGGTAAAAGCGCTACTCTGTCCTTATAAACTTTTTGTTTGGCGCAATATCTGTCAGCAATAAACAAAATCAAAGCAAAAAACATCAGCATAAAAGCAATATGTAAAGGCGAACGGAAAATATTTTCTGCCGCATCTTCCAAAAAATAACCTGCCGCGGCCGCCGGTATTGTAGCCAGCCCTATATACCAAAACTCCTTGCCGCTTTCGCTTTTGGGGGCAGTAATTCCGTTCTTTATAAGAATAAGCAAATCTTTCCAAAAATAAGCACATACGGCTATCAATGTAGCCAAATGCAAGGCAACATCATAAGAAAGGCCCTGATAAGCCTGCCCCGAAAAGAAAGGAAATAAAGCCAAATGTGCAGAACTTGAAACCGGTAAAAACTCACCCAAAGCCTGCAACAAACCTAAAAAAACTGCAGTTAAAATCGTCATAATTTATCTAATGTTCTCTTACAAATATTACATAAATTATATAATATTTGATTATGAAGTTATTTACAGGCACTTACAGGGCCTTGCAAAAGCACTTTTTAAAAGGATATTTAGGTAAATTAAAAACCCCTAAAGAAAGGGTTTTATTTGTATTGCCTTCTAAAAGATTAAAAGCAAGCCTTATTTTAAAACTTACAGAACAAAACGGTTTGGTAAGCGGGCTTTATTTTGCCGATTTAACTGATTTGGCTACAGGCATAAACTCATCTTTAAAAGAAAATTCAAAACCGCTTTTACCTGCAAGCCCCGTACAGGATTTTATTATAAAAGATATTGCCGCCAAACTGCCGGATATTAATCCTTCCAGAGGATACCGCAAAGCCCTAAAAGCCGCTTTCAGGGATTTAGTATCTGCAGAAGTCTGCGTAAAAGATTTACTTGAAATTAAAAATTCCGAAGAACTGCCTTTACAACAACAAAAAGACATTTTAGGCAATTTTATAGTTTGCTATGACGAATATTTAAAGAAAATATCTAAACAAGATTTCTTTACTTACGGGCAATTTTTTACAAATGCCATAAATAATACTCCTAAAAACCCTTATTTGGAAAGTTTTGACAAGATAATTTTTTACGGGTTTTATGATTTTACATCTTT
Source organism: Candidatus Proelusimicrobium bovinum (assembly GCA_902791965.1). GTDB lineage: Bacteria > Elusimicrobiota > Elusimicrobia > Elusimicrobiales > Elusimicrobiaceae > Proelusimicrobium > Proelusimicrobium bovinum. The sequence goes on from CADAXZ010000002.1 coordinate 4,220, forward strand.
GCAATATAATCTTTTTAAGGCTGTTTGCAATAATTTTGAAACGGAAGTCTATTTCCCTTATAAAGATACACCTGCTTACTCGTTTACGGAAAATTTCTATAAAATAAATATTTTGCCTTTGGCTGCGCAAAAAACTATCCTGCCGGAAGAAGATTTACCTTTATCTAAAGTTGCAGATAATATTTTTGACCCCAATTTACCCAAAACAAAAAATGCAGATATAAAAATTATAAGTGTTTCGGGTATAACGGCGGAAGTTCAGGCAGCGGCAAAAGAAATCCTGTTTTTAAAAGAAAAACATAACATCCCCTTTAGCGAAATTGCATTATTTGCAAGAAGCATAGAGCCTTATAAATATGATATTCCGGTAATATTTGCGCAAAATAAAATACCGGTAAATTTTAATTTTGAACTGCCGCTTCTCCATCATCCTTTTGCCGCTTTTGTTTATAATTTACTCAACCTTAGAAGAAATGATTTTTACGGTGCGGATGTTTGCGCTGTTTTGGCTTCCCCCTATTTTACTTTTTATGACCCTTCCTGGCAGGTTATACTTAAAAACCGCAACATAAGCGGAGGTTTATCACAATGGCAATATTTATATTACATCAGGAATAAAGGTTTAAATATTCCCGAACAGCAATATATTGAACATTCCCAAAAAATCATATCCTGCTTGCAGGAACTTAATACTTCTTACCAAACTTTGGAGAAACCTGCCCCGTTTGATATTTTGGCAAAAACGGCTTTGGACTTTTTGGATATTTACATAAAGAAAGATTTAACCCCGCAAGAAACCGATATTTTGCACCATATAAAAAATATTATCCGTAATACAGGCAGTTTCTCCGATATAAGAAAAAACGCCTCCACAGGCGAATTTATGGAGGAAATTTTAGCCGCCATTAAAGAAAAAACTTACAATAAAGCGCAAAGTTTTACCGAAGGGGTTGAGTGCGGCGATATTATGGCTTTAAGAGGACAGAATTTTAAGGCGGCTGTTTTCTTGGGAATGAACGAAGGTATTATGCCTGCCACCCCCGCACCGGACCCTGTGTTAAAAGAAGAATACCGTTCTTTGTTAAAACAAACAGGGGTTATGATTCATAGCCAAATTGAAAGATATTTTGAGGAAAAACTTTTATTTAATTTTGCCTTATCCAGCGTAGAGAAAAAGGCCGTATTTATTTGTGAAAGAAGTGATAATGAAGGTAAGGATAAAATATATTCCCTGTACCTTAACCGTATCGCCCAAACAACAGATAAAAACTTAAAAAAACCGGATTTAGTTTTAAGCCGCAGGGAGAGCGAAAAACTTAAAGCCTGGCCTTTTGAATTCCTTACCGCACAGGAAGCCTCCGTATACACCGCATTATATTGCCCTAAAGACAGCATTTTAAACTGTACTTTTAATCCGCAAAACCAAAAAGACGATACTTTAGCGGTACTTTTTAAAAATTCTGCTTTACTGCGCACTTTAAACCAAGGGCTTAATTCCTGCGACGGTATAATAGAAAGAGAAAATATCTTGTTTTCCAATATACAGCAAAAGGGCCTTTCCCCGTCCTCTTTATCTAAGTTATGGCAATGCCCTTTTAAGTACCTTGCCGAATTTATAACACAAGAAGATAAGCCTTCTGTCTATGACCGTGCTGAAATACCGCACGCAGACAAAGGTAATTTATATCATAAAATTTTAGAGCAGTTTTATAAAAAAATAACAGATTTTAATCTTACAGATAAAATACTTGCCGGCGGAGCGCAAAATATTTTAAATGATACTGCTGATGAAATTTTAAATAAAGAAAATTATAAAAATTACGGACTTTATCCTCTTGTTTGGCTGGTAACGGCAAAACAAATGAAAGAATATCTTAACAATTTGGTAAAAAGAGATTTGCCAATACTACAACAAAATAATTTTACGCCGTACCTTTTTGAATATAATGCCAATGCACAAGTGCAATTCGGCACGAAAGAACTAAAACTCCACGGTAAAATAGACAGAATAGATATAAATACGGAAAATAAACTTTGCCGTATAATTGACTATAAAAAAAGCCCCAAAGACAAAAATATAAATGTTTTAATCTTTTCATTAGCACAACTTCAGCCGCCGCTTTATACGGAGATAGTTAAAAATTCAGGCCAGCAGGAACTTAAAGGTCTGATACCGCAGGAAGCACTTTTTTTAGGCATAGAAGCGGATGAAGATAAAAAAAATATTCAAAAACTTACGGCAGAAGAATATCAGGCAATAAAAAAAGACTTTGATAATGCCGTAAATGTCCGTTTGGATTTGGCAAAAGAGGGCATATTTTTTATAACTCCTGCCGAAGATGCTTGCAAATATTGTCCTTATGACGATATTTGCCGTAAAGGCCACAGCCCTACCTTAAGAAGGATAAAAATATCAAATCAGGCACGCATCTTAAAAGATGCAGACAAAGTATCTAAAAAAGAGAATAAAAATGGAAAAACAACAAATAAAGACAAGTGATGAAAAAGCCCGCAGTACCGCTATATATCAAACCGCTAAAAATATTTTAGTGCAAGCCGGTGCGGGTACGGGCAAAACAACTCTTTTAACAGACAGGCTTTGTTATCTTATTTTAGGAAAGAACATTCCCATTGATAAAATTATTGCCCTTACCTTTACAGAAAAAGCCGCCGCAGAAATTAAATCACAACTTTTGCAAAAAATGCAAAATATAAGTTATTTGCTTAAAGAATTGCCGATTCAAGATTTACGGCCTGAGAAAAAACAGCAGATAATTTCCCTTACAGATTATATTGTTAATATAAAGCAGCAGCAATCCCCCGATAAGACAACGCAAGATATTAAAAACCAAATAATAAAAGATATAGACGCCAACTTTGAACTTGCGGAACGCGCCGTAATAAGTACTATGCACAGTTTTTGTCTTAAAATTTTAAGGCAGTTTTCAACAGAAGCAAAAATTGCGCCGGACTGCAAGCCCGTAAACAGGGATGCTTTAAATCCTATACTTGATAAAACTTGGACCTCTTTTTTAAATGAAGAACTTGCATTTAATTCCCCCAATGCAGAACTTTGGCAAAGTATTTTGGGCGAAGTATCTTTAAATGATGTTAAAGATTTTGCTTTTTCCCTTTTGGAACTGCCGCTTAAAGATTATACCCCTCAAAAAAATTACCCATTTATTACCGGAAAGTTAAAAGAATTTAAAACACAATTACAATATTTTATTGATACTTACCCTGTCAGAAAACAACCTACTAAATTAGACAACGCTATAAAAAATGCTTTAGATATTTTTACACAAACAATACTGTATCTTGAAAAACAACCCTATCAAAAAGTTGCTTTTAACAAACAAGGTTTTAGCATTACAAAACAATGGAAAGAAAACCCGCAAGACTACCAAAAAGCAAAAGAACTTATTGATATTGCAAAACACTCAACCATTGATAATTTGGAATTATTCAATAAAACATACCAAGCAATAAAAGATTTTATCCCCAAGGCACAGCAGGCCCTGCTGCAAACAAATATCATAACTTTTGATGATATTATTTTAAAAACAAGAGATTTAATAAAAAATTATCCGCATATAAGGCAAACCCTGAAAGAAGAATATAAGAGTATTCTTTTAGATGAATTTCAGGATACGGACCCTGAACAGGGCGAGATTTTTATCTATTTAAGCGAAAAACAAGATACCTGCGCAGAGGACTGGCAAGAGGTAAAACTTCAGGCCGGCAAACTGTTTATCGTAGGCGACCCTAAACAATCTATTTACCGCTTCCGCGGTGCAGATATTACCGCTTACGATAATTTCTGCGACCTTATGATTAAACAAAATGCAGATAGGTGTTTTTTACAAAACAACTTCAGAAGTGCGCAAAACATAGTGGATTTTACAAATATCTTCGGGCAATCACAAATACAAGAAAATAAAGGCATACAACCGCCTTATGTAAAAATTAACCATACCATAAATTATAATTTACAGCCCATACAGTTTTTGATAACCTCACAACAAACCGATGCCAATAAATCAAGAGAAGCCCAAGCGGCTGTTATTTCCCAATGGATAAAACAAAATGCAGGAAAAACAAAACTTACAGACGGCAAAACCATAAGTTATAAAGATATTGCAGTGCTTTTCCCCACTAATACAGGTTTAAACTTCCTTATAGAAGCATTCAGAAATACAGGTATCAATTACAGCGTGGAAGAAAATAAAAATTTTTACCGCGCACAGGAAGTAAAAGATATTTTAAACCTGCTTAAACTTGCACAAAACCCTGCCGATAAAATAGCCCTAACAGGTGTATTGCGCGGCCCGCTTTGTTTAGTACAGGATAAAGATATTTTGGAACTTTCCCAAAATAATGAACTTAATATTTTTAAACAAACACAAAACCCTTATATAAATAACTGTTATGGGCAACTTAAAGAAATTTACAGTCTTTCCCAAACACTTCCGTTGGAAGAATTTATAAATTATCTTATATTTAACACCCGCTTTAAGGAAATGGAAATACTTTGCTGCTCAAACGAACAGGTAAGCGCAAATATAACCAAATTTGCCGATATGGCAAGGCAGTTTATTAACTCCGGCATTATAACTTTGCCGCAATTAATATTCCATATAGAAAATTATATAAAGCAAAAAGAAACCGAAGGCGAATCTCCGGTAGCAGAACAATCTTTAGATACCGTAAAACTTATGACTATACATAAGTCAAAGGGGCTGCAATTCCCCGTAGTAATACTGTTTGATATAACCAAAAGCAATAACGAAGGTTATAAAAATCCGCCACCGTATCTTAAAGATTATACCAGCAGATTATCTGCCCCTAAAATAGGCAATAAATACGATATTGTTTATGCTTTTATTAAACAAAAAAACGAAATACATAAAAATGCAGAAAAACTCAGGTTGCTTTATGTAGCCCTTACAAGAGCAAAAGAAATGCTTGTAATAGCAGGCAATTCAGATGCAAATAAAACTTTTGCACAACCCTTGTTAAATGCAGGATGTTATCCGGACCAAAAAACCGCAGAGCAAAATACCACACAAGATTTTTTGCACGGATTATGTAAAGTTGTTAATATCGATTACGAATCAAATATTCCTTTTAACAACAACGGGGATTTAGACAGGCAGCAAACAACGCCTGTCCCTATTGCTCTTTGGCAGCAATCCTGGCTCAGCCGCTGCAAGCAGTATGCCTGCGCTATCCCCAATAAAAGTATAGCCCCCAGTACAGAGAATAAACAAACAGATATTTCCGTTTACCAATCTTCCGCTATGTTAAGTGGTACAATAGCCCACCGGATAATTGCCGAAAAACTTAAAGGCAATAATATAAACATAAACAATATAGCGATAATGGAAGATATAAATTTAAACCAAAATAAAAAAGAAATACAAACAGCACTTAAAATAACACAGGATTTTTTTGAAAGCGATATTTTTAAAACGCTTTCTTCAAAAAAACTTATTGCGGCGGAAACACCTTTTACTTTTAAAAGTAAAAACGGCCTTTTGGTAAACGGTATAATAGATGCCGTTTTTGAAGATGAAAACTCAAATATATTTATAGCCGAGTTTAAAACTGATAATATAAATAAAGAACAGGCTTTTAAAAATGCCTGCAAATATAAAACACAAATTGAACAATACATAAAAGCGGCGGCTTTGATGTTCCCTGATAAAAAAATTGAAGGGGCAATAATCTTCATAGTGCCGCAGATAATTTGTAATTTAGGAGAAATATAAAATGTTTGATAATATAAAGAAGATTATGGAACTCAAAAAAACAATGACGGAAATGAAAAAGCGCCTTGATACTATGGAAATAAAAACCCAAAGCCCTAAACATTATTTTGAAATAACACTTAACGGTTCTCAGGAAATTAAAGAAATAAAAATCCTTAATGATTTGAATGCTTTAAAAAAAGAAGATATTGAAAAAGATTTGAAAGAACTTTTTAACAAAGCAATTAAAGAGTCCCAACAAATGGCCGCACAGGCTATGGGCGGCTTGGCAGGGCTTGGCGGATTATAATTTATGGACAGACAAGTAATAGCAGTAGCAGGATTTTCCGCAGACATTTCAAAATATTGGTATAAAATTTTTAAGGATATACAAACTTACGGTGCTGAAGTTTACTGCGTAAATCCCAAAGCACCCAAAGACCTTGAAAATACTTTTGCCGCTATTGCTGATTTACCTGTAAAAATAAACACGCTTATTTTGGTAGTCCGCCCCGAACTTACCGCCAATTTAGTTAAGGAAGGCTTAAAAGCGGGCGCTAAAGATATTTGGTTTCAGCCCGGCACTTTTGACATAAAAGCCGCACAAGCCGCCAAAGAAGGCGGAGCAGAGGTCCATAACGGCTGCTATATGGTACAAAACGGTATTTGGTAAATGCTTTATACGGATTTTAAAGGGCTTAAAATATCCAAACTTGCGCTTGGCACTTGGGCTATGGGGGCAGGTAAAGATTGGGGCCCGAACAAAGAAACAGATTCCGTTAATGCAATAAATACTGCCTTACAATGCGGGATAAACCTTATAGACACTGCGCCTATTTACGGTAATTTCCGCTCGGAAGAATTATTAGGCAAAGCCCTTAAAGGCAAAAGGGATAAAATTATTATATCTACCAAATGCGGCCTTCAGCCTGCGCACAGGGCAGTAAAGTTTGACCTTTCCGCAAAAGCAGTACAAACAGAAATTGAAAATTCTTTAAGACGGCTTCAAACAGATTATATTGATATTTATCTTATACACTGGCCCGACAGAAATACTCCGTTTGAAGAAACTTTTGCCGAATTTGAAAAATTAAAAAAGCAAGGCAAAATCCGCTTTTACGGGGCCTGTAATTTAAGCCTTGAACAGTTAAAACAAGCCGCACAAATAAGTAATATTGATTTTGTGCAAAATGAATTTTCGCTCTTAAAACAAGATAATGCGCCGCAAGCCGCTTTTTGCGCACAAAACAATTTGGCTTTTATGGCTTACGGCTCTTTGGGCGGCGGAATATTAAGCGGAAAATATAAAAAAGAACCTTGTTTGCCTAAGTACAGCGTAAAATCTTTTTTTTATAAATTTTACAAAGGGGATATGTTTACAAAATCTTTAAAAGCAGGAGAACTTTTAGAGCAAATTTCCGCCAAATACAAAGCCGCCACTGCACAGGCTGCATTAAATTATGCGTTAAAGCAAAGTAAAGCCGCGACGGTACTTTTCGGCGCGAGAAACGCAAATCAGGTTTTGCAAAATGCCGCTGCGGCAAATTGGCAAATTTCACAAGAGGATTTGGATTATATAAATGAAAGATATTCTTAATTTGGCCGGACTTGCGCAAAAAAGAGCGCAGGAACTTTTACCAAAAGCCGGCATAAACAAACAGAGGGAAATAACCCGTCTGATTTTTGAAATTTGCAAAAGAGATAATGCTAATCCTGAAAATATCTTACAACAACAAAAAATTACTAATTTTGAGCAGGCAAAAAAATTGCTTTTGGCTTTACGCTATCCGGTAAGTTATAACAAGGCGCAGCCCAATGCTTTTTATTTGCCGAAACTTGATTTATCCGCTTTACCGGATGCAAAAATACGGCAGACGGATTTTTATCCTAAAAATATCTTTATAGAAAAAGAAGTTTTAAATTCCGCTTTAGCGCAAAGGGCTTTAAATAAATTTCCGGCCGCTAAACTTACCGTATTGGAAAAGAAAACACTTTGCGGCAGTACAAACTACTCCGAAAGAAAAGAAAATCTTGTAATAATAAAAGAAAATTTTGACTTTGTAAAACCTTGCCCCTGTACCAAAAACTGCGTTTGCTGCGGATATAATCTTGTAAATTTAGGCTTTGGCTGTGCTTATGAATGCCAATACTGTTTTTTACAACAGTACCAAAACCTGCACGCCATAGTTCTGCCGGCAAACATACAGGATTTTTTGGCAAAAATAAATACTGTAAAATTTAGGAAAGGGCCTTTCCCGCATATCCGTATAGGCAGCGGGGAATTTACCGATTCTTTGCTTTTTGACGATTTAACACAATACTCAACTGATATAGTAAATTTCTTCTGCGGCAGAGATGAATATTTTGAGTTCAAAACAAAAAGCACCAATATTGATAATCTACTAAAACTTAAGCCAGCCCCAAATATAGTTGCTGGCTGGAGCGTAAATCCGCAAAATATAATTGACAGCGTTGAGCCGCTTACCCGCCCGCTTTGCGCCCGCCTTGAAGCCGCAAAACAAATTGCAAAGCACGGTTTTAAAACGGCGTTCCATTTTGACCCTGTCATTTTACACCAAGGTTGGCAGGAAAATTATTCTTCTGTGATAGAACAAATAAAAAATACCGTTCCGCAGGAAAGTATCGCTTGGATAAGTATGGGAACTTTGCGCTTTTCAAGGGAACTTAAAAAATGTATAGAAAGCCGTTTTAAAAATAATTTTATTTTGGACGGGGAATTTCTATTGGATTTTGACGGGAAAATGCGTTATCCGCAACAATTAAGAAAACAAGTTTATCAAACGCTTATACCAAAACTCAAAGCGGCTTTCCCAAATACTTATGTTTATTTGTGTATGGAAGAAGCCGCCCTGCAAAGTTAACTACAATATTTTGACCATTAGGCTAATATTTTTATAAAGAAAAATCCCCGCTTTAAAATAACGGGGATTTAATACTCTATCTTAAACTTTATTATTTGATTTTATCAATTTCCTGCGATATATAACCGACATAATCCGGATCAAAACCGACCCACTTTTGTATTGCTTTACCGTTATGGATTAAATACATTGTAGGGAAACCTTGTAAGCCCATAGCCTGTCCGAAATCCGCGCTTTTATAATAAACGGGGACATTTTTAATAGCCTTTACAGGTTCAAGATTTTTAAGTTCATCATTAGTCTGGTCAACAAAAGCAATGATAACATCTACATTTTGGCCTTTGTATTTGCCGGCCAATTCATCAATATGAGGAATCATCCTTTTGCAATAACCGCAGAAGCCGGCCATTGTAGCAACTAAAACCGGTTTGGAAGAATCTGTTTTTACCACATAATCTTCGCCGCCGTTTAACTCAGGAAAACTATATTCTGAAGTTAAAGAAACCTGCTCTTCAACAGGAGTACCGGCAACAGCAGGAGCAGGGGCAGGGGCCGCAACCGCTGCTGCCTCAGCGGCAGGAGCAGGCGGGACATTAGAACTTTCTTTGGCGCAAGCCGCGAAAGCAAGAACTGCAATAGATAAAGTTAATAATTTTTTCATAATTTTATTATAGTTTTTATTTTGGACTTTTGCACAATATTCATTAAAGATAAATAATAGCGCGCAAAAATGATAGAATTAAAATGATGAGAAAATCCCAATCGGTACTATCACGCTTATTATTTGAGCGTATGGAAATAGTCTTTATGCCCCGCTTAGGCAAAGGCATAAGATTTTCCGTACATCCGCTTACATTGGGATTATTTATAATATTATGGCTTGCAATTACCCTTTATGCTTTATTTATAACGGCACGCTACATAGATTACAAAATAGTAAAAGCCGATAATAAATTAATGAAAACAAAGTTTGCTATGATAGCAGAGGAACTTTCAAGAAACAGAAAATATCTTGAAATGTCGCGCAGCACAGATGAGCAAATGCGCCAAATGTTAGGTATGAAAGACGGCAAACACATAAACAGGCCTTTTGAAGAAACTGAAGAAATTAACTTTAAGGAAATATTTGCAAAGAACGCTAAGGATATTGATGAAAACCAAATAAACAAATATTTAGTGCAGACTACCGAAATGGCAAAAGAAAAACTTGCTAACTTTCAAGAGATAGCCTGGTTCTATGCAAACCAAAAGAATATAAGTGATTATACGCCTTCCGTAAAGCCGGTAACCGATGCGGTTATCACATCGGGCTTTGGGTACAGGTTATCGCCTTTCGGCACTTATATAGCCTATTTCCATAAAGGGTTGGATTTCGCCGGAAAGCCAAATTCAAAAATTATGGTAACGGCAGACGGCGTAGTAAGGCATTCAGGGTGGGCTCAAGGCTACGGGCAGGCGGTTTTAGTGGATCACGGTTTCGGCTATTCCACGCTTTACGGGCACTTGGCAGACATAAAAGTTAAAGCGGGCGACAGTGTAAAAAGAGGCCAAGTAATAGCCAATATGGGTACTACCGGACAATCAACCGGAGTACATTTACACTATGAGGTTTGGAAAGACGGAACACCCGTCAATCCCAAATCTTATTTTTAGATTTAGTTGTAATAATTCGGAGGAGTTATATGGGTTTTTTGAATAAAGATATAAAAGCCGGAGAGTATGTATCTGTAATAAGCGAACAATGCCAATTTCAGGGTACGCTTGATTTACAAGGCTCTTTGAGAATAGACGGCAATTTAGAAGGTAATGTAGATAACGCTAAATATGTTACCATAAGTAAAACAGGTACGGTAAAAGGAGATATTACCGCACAAGGTGTAGTAGTAATAGGCCAAATGACCGGAGATATAGTTGCCGAAAATGTAGAAATATTGGCAGATGCAAAAATAACCGGCAATATACGCTCCAAAAGCATTTTGATTGAAGGCGGCGCAAAGGTAAGCGCCACTATACATGTAGTAGGGGAAGAAGAATCCCCCCTTGCCGAGGAAGAAATACCCGCAGGCAAAACGGCTGAAAATAATAAAAAAGATAATAAGAAAGGAGATAAATAAATGTTTGATTTCTTTAATAAATATAAAAATCCTATTTTGATTATAACGGTTCTGTTCTTTTTAGGAAGTTTGGGCTTTGTAGGTGCAGGGGTATTTATAGAAGAATACGGCCCCAATGCCGCAATAGCAAAAGTAGGCAACCAAAAAATAAAATACCGCAATTTCAACAGATATGTTGATTTAGCCATAAAAAACGCCCAAGACGAACAGGATCTTGATGAAGCAAAAGAAAAACAACTCCGTCAGGAAGTATTACAATCTATGATAAGTGAAATAACCCTTGCCCAAGCCGCAAAACAAGCCGGTTTAGGTGTTTCAGATGTAGAAATAGGTTATACGATAAAAAGTAATTTTAGCGACAGTTCAGGCTTCAGAAAAGACGAATATATTTGGATTGTACGCAATACCTACGGCTTAAATCCAGCGGAGTATGAAGAACAGTTAAAACAGCAAAAATTATCTTCCAAATACAAAGATCTGCTGATTCTTGCCGCTAAAGTAACCCCTCAGGAAGAACAAATCCTTAAAGCAGAAACAGATAAAGTTATGTCAACAGATAAAAAAGGCAACAAAAAATCCGAGGAAGATGATAAAAATACCCAAGCCGCTTTAACTTTGGCCGCAATACAACTTAAAGCACAGGATTTACTTAAATCTTACTCCGATAAATTTAATGCAGAAAATAAAGTTGTAATTTTAGGCAAGGAAATAATCTGATGAAAAAAAGCAAAGTGCTGATAGTAGGCTCAATGGCTTTTGATAATATCAAAACGCATAAGTCTTCGGTAAAAAATGTTTTGGGCGGCTCGGCGAGTTATTCTTCCATAGCGGCGAGTTTCTTTGCACAGCCTAAAGTAATTGCAGTAGTAGGCAGCGACTTTACAAAAAAACATATAAAACCGTTTCACGACAGAGGCGTTGATACTTCCAGCATAGAAGTTAAAGAAGGTAAAACTTTTACTTGGGAAGCATCTTACGATAAAGATTTTAAGAATGCTACTACACTTTCTACACAATTAAATGTTTTTGCCGGCTTTGCCCCTGTAATCAAACAACAAGATAAGCAAACACAAGCCTTGTTTTTGGCTAATATTTCCCCGCAAATACAACTTGATGTATTAAAACAGATGAAAAGGCCGCGCCTTGTTGCCTGCGATACAATGAATTTATGGATAAAAAACAATAAGCCGCAACTCTTAAAACTCCTTAAATCCATAGATATACTTTTTGTAAATGAGGCAGAAGCACGCCAACTTACAGGCATTTATAATCTTATAAAAGCAGGTAAAGCAATACTTAAAGCAGGGCCTAAAATAACCGTAATAAAATTAGGCCCTAACGGCGCTTTACTGCTGACTAAAGATGAAATGTTCCAAGTACCGCCGTTTTTGGTGGAAAACCCTATAGATACCACCGGCGCGGGAGATACCTTCGGAGGAGGCTTTATAGGTTATTTGGCTTCTGTTAAAAATTGGAATAATATAAAACATATCCGCAAGGCTTTGGCTTACGGAACTATTTTGGCTTCCTTTGCGATAGAAAGTTTTAGTATAAAAAAACTTGCACAAGTTACACCGCAGGATTTTAAAAAACGCCTTGCGCTGTACGAGGAATATTGTAAGTTTTAATTACCGTTCCGCTATATTATGCCGCGGCGGTAAAAACAGGTTTGATATTGGCATAACAATGAAAAATTGATATAATTTTTCTGTGCCGAGGTAGCTCAATGGTTGAGCAACGGTTTTGTAAACCGTAGGTTGTGGGTTCGAGTCCCATCCTCGGCTTTTGTTTTATCTTTTTAAGGCACAGACGGGGCCGTTATGAAGGGAATTATCTTTTCTATTTTTTTGTTTCTGGCCATAACAACAAACGCACAAAAAACTCCGGCAGAAATTGCCGAACAATACGGCAATGCTATTGTATCCGTAAATGTGCTGAAAAATGACGGCTCTACACACAGCGGAACAGGATTTATTACCACATCAGACGGAGTAGTTGCAACAGCGGGCCATGTGGTAGATAATGCCGCTTTTATAAACCTTACTTTTAAAAACGGTGTAGTGTCCGAAGAGGCCGTAATAATAGAAAAGAGTGATAATAAACATATAGATTTAGCCATTCTTAAAATCCCTAACACAAACTTACCGACAGTAATATTTAAAAATGCAGATTATGTAAAAGCAGGTGATCCCATTACCGTAATAGGTAATCCCAGACGCCTGCAAAATACGGTTACAAACGGGCTTATATCCCAAATAAGACGCATAAGCAAAGGGATTATATGGCTGCAAATAAGTGCGCCTATTTCGCCTTCATCTTCCGGCTCGCCTGTATTTGACGAAAACGGCCGCGTTATAGGTATTGCGCTTTCAAGTTTAAAAGGTTCTGATGTGCAGAATATTAACTTTGCTATGCCTTCAAATTATCTTATGCAGATGATAAGAAAGAACGGCTATCTTTTACCTATGCCTTATGAAAAACCGGTCTATAATAATACCGTATGGGGCAGATTTAAGGCACATTGTGCAAAATCCTGCAGGATAATAAAAAATAAATTTTCACAATTATTCTAAAGTAATTTACAGATAACAACTTTTTTAGTACAATATAGAAAATAACTTTAATTAAGTCAGGAAGATAAAAACTATGTCATATAAATGCGAAATCTGCGGGAAGAAATCTGTAAGCGGCGGTTCTTACAGCCATTCCCACTTAAACACAAAAAGAACTTTTAAACCTAACCTCCACAAACAAAAATTAGTTTTGGACGGTAAAACGCAGACTGCTTATGTTTGCTCAAAATGTATGAAGTCCGGCAAAGTAGTAAAACCGGCTATCTAAAAAATAAAAGTTTTTTATACCCCGCTTTACGGCGGGGTTTTTTATTGCCATTTCAGGCAATATTCCATACAATTATTTTATGCGAAGTCTATAACGGTTGTTTGCCGTTTTGGGGCGACATCGCCGACACTGTTAAAATTTGGAGATTTTTTGTTTAGTTTTGCGGGTTTTGTCCGAGCAAAAAATTATTAGCGTTCTTTATTGTTTTTGCTAATTTTTTGTGAGTTGAATTTTTTGTGAGTTGCCCGCAAATAACAAAAAATCAAATTTTAGTCGGCACTGAAGCCCTATTCTTTGGCTTACTTTTCTGATAGCAGAAAAGTAAGGCGCGCTCAAGGCGCGAAACCTGTTATTTTTATTATAAAATAATTAAAAAAATTTAACGCTTTTGTATTCTTACAAAAGCCATATAATAATTTTATAGGATTACCCCCTTTTTACCGGTATTTTTTTAAAATTAAAAAATAAATGCAATAATTTCTTTATCTGCTGCGTTTTATTGTTGAGGGCCTATGATACAAGAAGATATTATCATTGCTAATGTAAAAAAAGGCAACACCGAGGACTTCGGTCTGATAGTAGAAGAATATAAAGATTCTTTATATTCCTATATTTTTTACAGTGTTAAAGACGAAGGCGCAGCGGGTGATATTTTCCAAGACAGTATGTTAAAAGCCCTCAAAGAAATTAAAAATTATCAGGATAAGGGAAAATTTAAAGCGTGGCTCTTTACCATAGCAAGGAATAAAATTACGGATTATTTCCGCAGATATTCCAAAACGCTAAGCCTTGATGATGAAACAACTGCCGAGCCTGCCGACCCCAATGATAATACGGAAACAAAAGCCTTAAGCAATATATCTCTTAAAGAAATATCTTCTTTGATAGATAAATTACCGCAGGAACAAAAAGAAGTAGTTCTTTTAAGACAATATTTGAGTTTTAAGGAAATAGCGCAAGCGCTTTCCTGCCCTTTGGGAACAGTACTTGCAAGAATGAACAGGGCAATAAAGAAATTACAGGATTATATGGGGGAAGAATATGCCGCATAGCAAAGAAGAACAATGGCAGAACGATGCTTTACTTTACGCTTACGGAGAACTTCCGCAAGAGCGCCAAGAGCAATTTCTCGCCCATTTAAAAGAATGTAAACAATGCCAAAATATAATCCATACTTCTGCCCTGTTAAACGCGGCTCTGCCGCAAGTAAAAGCCCCGCAAGGTTTAGATATACCTTTGGCGCAAACACAACAAGTTAAAGCACCTTTTTTTAAAGGGCTTTTAAGCGGGTTTAATTTAAGGCTTTTAGTTCCGGCAGGTGCTATGGCTTTAATGCTTGTTATGGCTTTAGGCTTTTACAAAACGGCAAATATCTATTTGCCAAAACAAACGGCGCAGCAGGATTATATAGATAATCTTTATGCCGGCGTTTACAATCTTGAAGATGAAATAGAAGATATTATTGATTATATTGATAATATCTGAAATAAGGAGAAAACTATGTTTAAGAAAACTCTTATAACCGCAATGGTTTGCGTATTCGGCGCAGGCATACTTTTTGCCCAGCCTAATGAAAAAATGCAGGAAGCCAAAAAGAACTTCCAAGAAATGAATACCCTTGTAGAAAACTACAAGAAAGAAAAAAATAAAAAGAAAAAGGCCGCCATTGAAGAACAAATCAAACAAAAAGTGGCCGCCAACTATGATAAACATCTTGAATTTATGGAAAAAATGGTAGCCGATTCCGAAAAAAGACTTGCTGAAGCAAAAGAAAAACTCGCACAGGCACAAACACCGCAAGCCAAGGAAAAACACATAACCGAAATTACCGCAAAAATAATTTCCGGAGAAAAACCTACCCTGTTTGCTCCGCCTAATAAAGATGATAATTTCGGCAAACATCATAAACACCACAAGAAAGGTTTCGGACACGAAGGTTGCGGATGCAATAAAGGCTTTAAAGGGCCTATGCACGATATGGACTTTGACGGCCCGAAAGATATGCCGCCTTTCCCGCCTGAGCAAAATGAGCAGCCTGCCGAGCAAGCACCGCAAAAATAAACTAAAAGCAATTATTTTAAAGGCAGCCTTTACGGGCTGCCTTTTTTATTATATAAATATCATATAGTCCTATTGCGGATAATGATATAATATTTATATGTTTAAACATTTAAAGATTTTCCACTTTTTTATCTTTACGGCCCTATCGCCGCTTTGTTGTTTTGCGCAAGGGCTTTCCCTTGACGGTACAATCCAAAAAAGCCAAATCAATTTTACAAGGGACAACTATGTCAGCCCAGAAGAATATGAACAAAGTTTGGGCAATGCTTCCGATACACAAAACACAACGCAAGAGCAAACTACCGACCCAAACGGCCCTTGGATGATTTGTAAAATAGAAGCCGAAGGCTTGGTAAATATCCGCAAAAAAACAATAACAAAAAATATATCCGCAAAGGAAGGCCGCCTTTACGAAAAGAGCCAAATACAGGAAGATGTATCTTCCCTTATGGCTTTAGGCTCTTTTGACAATATGGAAATCTCCATAGAAAAATCTTCCGGCGAAAAGAAATTTAAAGAAGATAAAAAATTTTATCCCTGCCATACCCTTACCGTATATGTAAAAGAAAAGCCTATTTTAGAAAAAATAACTTATACAGGCAGGAAGGCGCTTTCCAAAACCGCAATACAAAATGCTATGGCTTTAAAAATTAAAGACCCTTTCAGCCAAGCGAAATTGGCTTCCGATATGGATAAAATCCAAGCCGCCTATGCCGCAAAAGGTTATATAAATGCCAAAGCCGATTTTACTTTTACCGAAGATGAAGATAAAAATATTGTAATTGTAAATATCAACTTAAATGAAGGCTCAAGAACAAGAGTAAAAGAAGTTTTAGTGGAAGGTTTAAGCAAAATACCTGTAAAAAAGTTTATTAAGCAACTTTCCAACAGGCCAAAGAAAATTTATAAAGTGCAAAATGTCCCGCAAGACCACTACAAAGCCACAACTTATTGCCGTAATTTAGGCTATTTTGATTTTAAAATAGATGACTATTCCACCGATTTTAACGAAGATAAAAGCCAAGTATCTTTAAACTATAAAGTTACGGAAGGACACGATGTCGTGTTCGGCGACACCACCTTTCAGGGCAATAATGTTTTAACCGATAAAGAACTTGATAAAATCATTTTCTATAAAAAAGGTAAACGCTTTAACCAGCAAAAATTTGATATTACCGTACGCGATATTCAGGAAGCCTATGCCGATAAAGGTTATTTGCGCGCAGATGTAAACCCGCAAAAAATACTTGTGGATAATGACGAAGTTTTAAATATAAATTTTGATATTTCGGAAAATAACCGTGTCTATATAGACCACATTGATATTACCGGCAACGAACACACAAAAACTTATGTATTTGCACGCGAACTTACCATAAAAGAAGGCCAAATATTTAATTACGCACAAGTAAAAAGAAGCCAAGCCAAACTGATGAACTTAGGCTTTTTAAATGATGCCCAAATTGATATAAGCCCTACAAATGATATAAGCAAAGTAGATGTTTCCTACAATGTGGTGGAAGGCCGACCGGGTATGTTTACGGCCGGTATTGCTATGTCCTCTTTAGACGGGCTTTACGGAGATGTTTCCTTAAACCATCTTAACTTATTCGGGCGGGCGCAAAGGCTTTCTTTAAGGGCTTTGTTCGGCAGCAGGATTTTGGATTATACCGTTAGTTGGTCAACGCCCTGGATAGCCGGCAAACCTATATCCTTCGGCGTAGATGCTTTTAATACAAGGCGCTACCGCTCTTACAGGACGACAACTTCCGCCTATACGGAAAAACGCCAAGGCGGCAGGCTGCATTTAGGACCAAGGTTTAACGACGATATGTATATCCTTAACTTCTCCTACACCTTTGAAAATGTCCATATTTACGATATTGACCAAAGATACCAAAATGAAATTGAAGAAGGCAGGACAAATGTATCAACTTTAGGAACGAGTTTCGCAATAGATACAAGGGATAATGTTTGGGATGCGACAAGCGGATCGAGGAACTCCGTCGCGTTTGACCTTTCCGGCGGGCCGATGTTCGGCGATTTGGATATTTACCGCATAACTTTAAAATCAGCCTTTAACTACACCTTGGTAAATATCGGCAAGGATTACCCCATTGTTTTGATGATAGGCAACCGCGGCGGTATGGTAAAGCCATACGGCAGGACTGACCAAGTACCCGCTTATGAAAGAGTATTTTTAGGCGGCGCTGATACCGTAAGGGGTTATGATACCACAGGGCAAATAGGGCCGGAAACAGGCGGAGAACTTTACTATATAGGCAATGTGGAACTTAAATTCCCGCTTGCCAGAGAAGGCCGCAGGACTATTGCACAATTTGCAACTTTTTTTGATATAGGCAACTCCTGGATGACTTTTGACGAAGTAAGATTTAAAACGGGTACTGCCGTTGACGAGTTTAAAATGGGTGTAGGTATGGGTTTAAGATTAGTAACTCCCTCTCTGCCTATCAGGATAGATTGGGGCTACGGCCTTAACCACCAGCCCGGGGAAAGACGCGGATATATTTACTTCTCTATGGCTAATTTATTTTAGTTGCAAAAGAGAATTAAACTGCTTTACCGGCAATAAAATGATGAATAATAAACTGTTTACTTTTTTTTGCTTAATATTTTCAGCCGTTTTAGCGGCAGAGTTTTGTTATGCCCAAAATCAGGTATCACAACAAACAGAGCAGGCCTTGCAATCTTTACCCGGCTTTGACAGAACTTTGGAAAAATATGATACCACCGCCATAGTACAAATACCCGATATGTCCCCCAGCCAAGACAAATCCGCGGGTAATTTTACATCCATTACAAGCGGTGCGCAAGGCACTTCCGGCGGGCAGCAAAGCACTACCACGCTTGCACCCGTACAAAACCCGCAGACAGCCGCACTTGATACACCCGTAAAAAACGCTTTATCCGAACCGATAGCGCAGGAAGAACTCCAACAGGCAAACCAACAGACCGCCAAAGAAAATAAAAAAGCGGCAAAAAAGAAAAAAGAGGGCTTCGGCCTGAAACTTGACGGACAGGCAAAAGACGAAGATGACGGTTTTGAAATCCCCGCAGGCACTTTAGCCGTATATATTGATATTGAAGAAGCATTCAACAATAACCCTTGGACCATAAAAGCCCGTAAAAACATAAAAGTAGATTTGGAAGCCACCCAAATAGAATATGCAAAAATGCAAAGCCAACTGCAGGAACTTAAAAAGAAACTTGTTTATCTGGGCGACGAACTGACTTATTATTCCCCCTATTATACCGGTGAGCAGTATGTTTCCGCAATGGGAGATAAGCAATACCCCGTTTTACAAATTGACCAAGCCGAAAAACTCTCAAAAGATTTTTTGTTTGCACCTTCCGCCGCCCAGACAGACAGCCCGATAAATATCCCTTTAAAAATTGAGCAGTTAAAATCAGCAATAAGGGATACAAAAAAAGACATTATACAAAAGGAAGCCTTCCTTGTAGATTACAGGGAACTTTCCAAGGAAGAAATACTCTCGCGGCAGGATTATATAGTCCAGCAGATTTTAAAGCAGATTTACAGCGGCATTAAGGAATTTGCCTCTGTACGCAATATCGGCCTTGTGGTTGATAAGAAAGATTTAATCTTCGGCAAGCCGCTTAATGTTACGCCGGAGTTTGTTAAATGGATGAAGTCTTACAACAAAAAATATATTAAAGAAAACGGAGATTTATTATGAACCTTACCCTAAAACAAATAGCCGAAATGAGCCAAAGCGAAATAAAGGGCAACCCTGATTTTATCCCTACGGGAATTTGCGGTTTGGATAATATTAAGGACGGCGCTTTATCTTACAGCAATAACATAGATAAACCCGAAAACTTTAAAGATTTAAAATTGGGCGCAATCATTTTACCGCTTGCCGCAAAGGAAAAGCAAATCCCCTTTGAAGGCAATATAATTTATGCAAAAAATCCGGAGTATGCTTTTACTTTGGTAATGAGGGAAATTTCCCCATTAAACAAAGATATTAAGCCCGGTATACACGAAAGGGCCGTAGTTTCCCCCAAGGCAAAAATCGGTAAAGATGTTTTTATCGGCGCAAATACCGTAGTTGAAGACGGCGCGGAAATAGGCGATAATACAATAATTTACCCTAATGTTTATATCGGCAAAAATGTAAAGATAGGTATGTTCTGTTTGATTTACCCCAATGTAGTGATAAGGGAAGAATGCATCTTAAAGAACAAAGTTATTTTACAGCCTGGCTGCGTGATAGGGGCAGACGGCTTCGGATATGTCTTTAACGGCAAGCACGAAAAAATCCCCCAAATGGGTAATGTAATTTTGGAAGATGATGTGGAAATAGGCGCAAACAGCACCATAGACAGGGCAAAACTCAACCACACAATTATCGGCGCAAATACCAAAATTGATAATCTTGTCCAAGTAGGCCACAATGTTAAGACGGGGATGAGTTGTATTATGGTTTCACAGGTAGGCGTAGCAGGCTCTACCGAACTTGGCAACGGAGTAATCTTAGCAGGACAGGCAGGTATTTCCGGCCACCTTAAAATCGGCGACGGCGCAGTAGTAGGCCCGCAGACAGGCATAATAAGTAATGTCAAAGCGGGGGATAAAGTTATGGGCTCGCCAGCTATGAGTTATGGCGATTTTATGCGCCTTAATGTAATCTTTAAGAAACTGCCCGCACTTTATAAAGAAATTACGGACCTTAAAAAGAAATTCCATTTTTAGGATAATAAAATGAACAGGAAAACAATCTCTAAAGAAATAACCTTAAAGGGCATAGGCCTGCACACGGGCGAGCCTTGCTCTATGACTTTTAAACCCGCACAAGACGGCTTTATCAGTTTTATAAGAACGGATGTGCAAAACTGCGCACCTATTAAAGCCTTGGCGGAAAATGTATGCTCAACAATGCGCGGCACTAACCTTACCAACGGTAAAGAACAAGTACACACCGTAGAGCATGTTTTAAGCGCGGCGCACGGGCTTGGTATAACGGATTTAATTGTGGAAATGGACGGCCCCGAGCCGCCGATTATGGACGGCTCTTCTTTGCCGTATGCAAAGGCTATGGAGCAGGGCGGCTTAAAGGAAATACCGTCAGCGGTGCAAGAACTTAAAATAAATAAAGAGATTACCTTTAAGGAAAAGAATATAGCGTACAGCGCAAAACCGGCGGAAAAATTAACATTTTCCTTTGTGTTTTTGCGCGAACATCCGCTTATCGGCAGGCAGGAATATACCTTTGAATATTCCGCCGAAGGCTACCTTAAAGAAATTGCCCCCGCAAGGACTTTCGGCTTTGAGGAAGAAATTGCCTTTTTAAGGGCCAACGGCCTTGCCAAAGGCGGCAGGATAGATAACTGTGTTATAATAAAGAAAGACGGCTACTCCGTACCTTTAAGGTTTGATAATGAAATGGTGCGCCACAAAATCCTTGATTTGATAGGCGACCTTAAACTTACAAACCGTGCCCTTGCGCCAATGCATATAACTTGCAGTTGCGGCGGGCATAAGACCAATGTGGAATTTGCTAAACTTTTATTAAAAGAGTGTGAAAAATAATGGCAGGTAAATTAGAATTTGTTTTAAAGTTGCCAGTTGTAAAAGTAATAGATAAAAACGAGGCGGAAAATTATATCCCGCACCGCGAGCCTTTTAAACTCTTTGACGAGGCCCGCGTACACGAAGGCGATAAATATATTTCCGGCAGTAAACTTTTCAGCGGCAAGGAAGATTTTTTTAAGGGGCATTTCCCTACGCACCCGGTAGTGCCGGGCGTTTTGATTTTGGAAACTATGTCCCAAATAGGCGCAACAGTAATAATGCAGCAGGAACGCTTTAAAGGCAAAGTGGGCTTTTTAGTCAGTATAGATTTTGCCAAGTTCCGCGGACAGGTAGAGCCTGGCGACAAGTTGGAAGTTGCCATAGAGGCTTTAAAAATAGGCAGGATTACTAAACTTTACTGCGAAGCATATACAAAAAAAGGCTTATGTTCTGAGGCCCAATTAAACTTTATTGTAGGAGATAAATAAAATGCAACCCCAAATACACCCCACGGCGATAGTAGATTCTTCAGCAAAATTAGGCGAAAATGTAGAAATCGGTCCTTACAGCATTATAGGTAAAAATGTAACCATCGGGGATAATACCAAAGTAGGCCCTTATTGTATGATTGAAAATACCATAATGGGCAAAAATAACGAACTTATAGCAAGTTGCTTTATTGGCGTAAAACCGCAGGATTTATCATATAACGGCATTGAAAGTATGGTAGTTATCGGCGACGGCAACCAAATCCGCGAATGTGTTACCGTGCACCGTTCCACCTCTTTGGAGCACCCTACCACAATAGGCAATAACTGCCTTTTAATGGCAAATTCCCATGTTGCACACGATTGCGTTTTGGGCAATAAAATAATTTTGGTAAATTGCACCGGCATTGCAGGGCATATACATATCGGCGACGGGGCTATCCTTTCCGGCCTTAGCGCAGCACACCAGTTTATAAGGGTAGGCCGCTTTGCTATGCTTTCTGGTTTGAGCGGGCTTCCGCTTGATTTGCCGCCCTTTTGCAGAGCCGTAGGGCCGAGAGCAAAACTTGTCGGCTTAAACACCGTAGGCCTGATGAGAAACGGCTTTAGCAGAGAAACTATCCGCGCAATTAAAAATGCATATAAGGAATTGTTCCTTTCCACAAGAACCATGAAGGAAACTATCGCTATGCTTAAAGCGCAAAACCCGATACCGGAAGTTATGGAACTTGTGGAATTTTGCGAAACAACCAAACGCGGCATAACACCCGCAAGAATGAAATTCCACCACGAAGACGGCGACGATGAATAAAGAAAAATTGGGCATAATAGCGGGGGAAGGTAAATTCCCCATAAACATAGCCAAAGAAGCCTGCCAAAAAGGGGTAGAAGTTTATGTAATCTGCGCCAAAAATAACGCTTATGAAAAGGACTTTACCCCCTATGCCGCCGCTATCACTACCCTTAAATTAGGGCAGATGAGCAAAGGCATAAACTTTTTTAAAGAACACGGCGTAAAAAAAGCACTTATGGCCGGCAGAGTGCAGCATATAAGCATATTCAGCATTATGCCCGATTTGAGAACTGCCAAACTGCTTGCAAAAATTAAAGATATGCGTGCAGATACCATTTTAAGTACCGTAATTACGGAATTTAATAAAGAAGGTATTGAGTTTATTTCTTCGGCTTCTTACATAGAAAACAGCGTCGCAAAAAAAGGCGTGCTTACCAAACGCAGCCCCACGCAGGAAGAACAGGAAAGTATAGAATTGGGCCATAAAATAGCAAAGACAATGTCGGGGCTTGATGTAGGGCTTACCTGCGTTGTCTGCGACAGAGCCGTCCTTGCGCTTGAGGCTATGGAAGGTACTGATAACTGCATTTTGCGCGCAGGGGAAATCCGCTCTTGTGCACCGGTTACCAAAGGGGCAAGCATTGTTGTTGTTAAAGTTGCTCGTCCAAAACAAGATGACCGCTACGATTTGCCAGTAATCGGCAAAGGCACAATCAAATCAATGATAAAAGCCAAAGCCGCAGTTTTGGCGATAGAAGCGGAAAAGACTATCATTTTGGATATTGAAGAAGTCTGCGGGCTTGCCGACAAAAACAATATCTGCATAATTGCGGTATAGTTTTTATTATTTGCGTTTAATTTCCTGTATTGTCATTAGTGTATATTTTAATCTGTCTGTTTATTCTGTTATATTTTTAATGACGAACAAGTTTCGCGCCTTGAGCGCGCCTTACTTTTCTCACTCACAGAAAAGTAAGCAAAAGGCTATGGCTCAAGGCAAGTAAAATTTGATTTTGTATTATTTGCGGGCAACTCACAAAAAATTAGCAAAAACAATAAAGAACGCTAATAATTTTTTGCTCGGACAAAGCCCGCAAAACTTAATAAAAAATCTCCAAATTTTAACGACCTTGCATATCGCCAAAACAACAACTGCTACAAAAATATCCTTACCGCATATTTTAAGCGGGAAACTCTACCTATTTATCATACTGTAGAATATGAGGAAATACCTTATAAAAATTCTATGCTATAACATGATTTATACAATTTTACTTATCAAAGTTTAAAACCTGTAAAAAAATGCTATATTATAGTTAATTATTGCAAAATACTTGTTTTTAATTACTTAAACCCGCAATAACAAGCGGTAAACTTAATAATAAAGGAGTTTTGTTTTACCCGCAGGTTTAAAATTTAACCTGTTTACAATTTAATACTGTTTTTGGACTCCCGAAAGGGAAGAATTTTTGAGAAATCAAAAATATCTACCACACCAAAAACAGCCGATTTAAAGCATAAGACGAAAGGAAGTCATGAGCCTTTTGTTTTATGCTTAATGTTTCTTGCCGCTGAAAGGCGGCAAGAACTACGGCTGTCTTATTTGGGTCTGTGGTAGATCTCAAATACGGCAGCCGTTTTTTTATTGGATTTTTGGCGGGAAAACCGCTTTATCAGACGGTAAAACCGATTTAAAAAGTTCTGCGACAATATGCCGGCGCAGGTCTTTTATAAACTATAAAAAACACTAAAAAGGAGATTAAATTATGGCACTAATTAAATGTAAAGAATGCGGAAAGCAATTTTCCGATATGGCGGAAGCCTGCCCTAACTGCGGATATAACCCGACGAGGGCAAAAGATAAGGCATTAGGGCTTAAACCCAAAGGTGAACGCAAGAGCAAGGCTGTTGCCCTTCTACTTACATTTTTCCTGTTTTGGGCGGGCGGCGACCACTTTTATTTAGGCAATATCGGCACAGGGGTAATCGTACTTATAGCCAGCGGTATCAGCGTGGTTATAGGGTTATATGAGTTTGTGTTATTCGGTGTGGCTTTAATTGCCTGTATTAACTTTCTGCGCATTGCCTGTATGAGCAGCGCAGATTTTGACCAAACCTACAACAAGGAGAAATAAAAATGAAGAAATTATTTATATTATTATCATTATTATCATTGCACTGTTTTTGCTTTGCCCAAAAATGCACTAAAACAAATATTGATTTTGGAAGATATACTTATGAAGGATGTGATACCATTGATATTGTTTTCCCAGTTGTTAAGGTGTGCTCTGAAGAGATTCAAAACTATTTAGAACAAGAAGTTTGGCTACCATCTGATACATTTGAATTTAGTATATTATTTAAAAGAACTGAACTTTGTACACCATATTCTCAATACTGTGAACACTTAAGAAATGCAAAACTTCATACAGGATACCTTGAACTTACTAAAAATCCAAAATTAATCAAAACATTTCGTAAAATAAAACTTAATCAAACGGTAGAATTATGTAAAATAACATCTACTAATTTAGAATCTTCTATTCCGTTAGGCCCTGTCTTTATTAAAGAAACTTTCCCTGAAGAAGTTAATATTTCTTTATTATGTAGAAAAGAAGATTACAATAAGATTAAGTGCTCACTAAAAAATAATAATGGGGAAGAAATCGATGGCATTATACTAAAAGCATCTATCGATAATTTTGATATTCTTAATAAATATATTACAAAAGAAGCAGAAAAAGAATCTGCGGAATTAGAAAAAACAATAAAACTAATCAAAAAAGAATGTCCTGATCTATATCATAAAATTTCAATAGAACCATATAATAGAAATGCAATAAATAGATTCCAAGAACTTGCATGTGATCTCTATCACGATTTTTGGTTAAAAAAATAATCATAGGAATAGTTTATCTAAACATATATATCAAATGGAGAAAGTAAATGAAAAAAGTTATAGCATTATTTTTATTTATAAATATTTCTTGTTTTTGTAGTGGAATGGTAGCATTACAACGCCAAAGTACACAAAAACTAAATAAAATAGTAAAAGAAGGCAATGAAATTTATTACAATGCAGAAACCGGACATACACAAGATGTAAAAATGTTTATTCAAGATGGAATGTATGCAGAGATACAAATACCTTTGGAGTTTAGCGAAGATATTGAGGAAACACCAAAAGAACTGCCAGAAAAGACACAATTAGTTTTAGAAAGAACAAACTTACTAAAGATGCCAAGTTGTTCAAATTGCTATATAGATAATATAAAAGTAAATGTGAAATATAAGGATAAAAATGGAATTATGACAGATAAATCCGATATCTATGCAGGATATGTAAAGATAAACATAAAATATAAGGGAAAAGATATACAACCTAAGCAATATTATTTTAGGATTATGAAGCATTGGAAAGACGGCATTGATACTTTGCCAGCCATGCTCACACTTCTTCCTGAAGATATCGAAGAAGTAAGGAAAGCCGGCATTGATACTCTATTTGAAGTAAACCCGACATCAAACTATATAACTGTAGAATGCAATAAGAAATCTTGTCTTGTATATGATGATGACAAAAATATAGTAAATAAAATATCCGTATTTAAAAAAGTATCTTTTAATAAGAGTAAACTAAAAGAGTTATTCGCAGAAGAAAAACAGGCAAAAATAGAGGCAAAGCGGAAAGAACAGGAAGAAATAAAGCGGAAAGCACAAGAAGAAAAAATAAAAAAACGCCAACACAGAATACAACAAGAAAAATGTGTTCCTGCCATTTATATTTTACATCAAGC
Source organism: Candidatus Proelusimicrobium bovinum (assembly GCA_902791965.1). Classification (GTDB taxonomy): domain Bacteria; phylum Elusimicrobiota; class Elusimicrobia; order Elusimicrobiales; family Elusimicrobiaceae; genus Proelusimicrobium; species Proelusimicrobium bovinum. The sequence goes on from CADAXZ010000002.1 coordinate 30,503, forward strand.
CAATTATGTATATGTTGACCCTTTCCTGCAAAAACAGGCGACCGATACTTTTGTACAATATAACTGTGATGTGATTGCCCGCGAAATTTTTGTAGGTTATTAACAACTTTTCCTTTTACTCCTGTTCCAAACATAACGGGGCGAGGGTAAAAGGGATTATTTTTGAAAGGTCTTCCAATGATACTTCCACCTGAAAACCGCGCTTGCCGCCGCTAAATATTATCGTCTTGAAAGCGGATGAACTTTCGTCAATAAAAGTAGGGAAAAACTTCTTCATCCCGATAGGCGAACAACCACCGTGGACATATCCCGTAAGCGGTAAAAGTTCTTTGGATTTTAACATCTCTACGGATTTTTCCCCGCAGGCTTTGGCGGCTTTTTTAAGGTCAAGTTCTTCTTCCACAGGTACTAAAAACACATAGGGCTTGCGGCTTTTGCCCAAAGTTACCAAAGTTTTAAAAACCTGCTTTGGGTTTTGGCCTAAAGCCGCGGCAACTTCCGCGCCGCTTACGGCTTTTTCAGCGTCGTAAGTATATTGGTTGCAAGGTACTTTGGCGCGCTGTAAAACACGCATTACATTTGTTTTGTGTTCCATATTATTTGGCGGCTTTGGTAATACTTCCTTTGGGGTTATCAAATTGTATCAGCACCAAACTTACTATAATTATGCACATACCGATAACTTCGTATTTGGTAGGCACGGTATGCTTAAACAAAAAATCCGTACCCACGGCAATAAACGGCACAAGATAAGTTGCCATACTCGCTTTTAAAGCCCCCCACTCGTCAATAAGTTTTACAAGCAGCAAAAGCGCCGCCGCGGAAGAAAATAAAGCCACATAAACAATAGAAAAAACCGCCTTACAGGAAAACGCACTGTTTAAATCGGGCATAGGCTCGCCGGAAAGCAAAACCACAAAAAACAAAAATATCATACTGAAAAAATATTGGTGGAACACATTTTGCGCCATCGTCATTTTGTTTATCATAATGTACTTGATAAGTACATTACCCAAAGCATAACAAAACGCCATCATCAGCAAAGAAAGGCTGCCGTAAAGTGCCATTTTACCCATATCTGCGGAAACATAAGCCTTAATTGCGGGCTGGCATACGCACATTATGCCGATAAACCCTATAAGTACGCCAATGGCTTTGCGCCAAGTAAAGGCATCCTGCCCTTTGATAGTCAAAGCAGCAATAATAAATACAAAAAGCGGCGTTGTACTGTTAAAGATACCGCTTGTACCTGCGGGGATATACTGCTGCCCCCAATAAAGGAAAACAAACGGCACGCCCATAATCAGCATACCCGCAAGCCAAGGCCGCCAAGCCTCTTTACGGGGCAGATAGAAAGATTTTTTTGCTGTCAAAAACCAAGCGGTAAAAAACACAAAGCCGATAAACACTCTTAAAAAAGCCGAAAGATACGGCCCGTACACATCTATTGTATATTGGTTGGCGGTATAGGATGTGCCCCACGCCAAAGCAAGCAGGATAAAGTAAATAATATTCATAAATATTCCTTTTTTATAAATGATTTTAAATATATAATTATTATATGTAAAACCTATAACGGTTGTTTGCCGTTTTTTGGCGACATCGCCGACGCTGTTAAAATTTGGAGATTTTTTGTTTAGTTTTGCGGGTTTTGTCCGAGCAAAAAATTATTTATTATAAAACAGTTAAAAATTTTTAACGCTTTTGTATTTTTACAAAAGCCATATAATAATTATATGATAAAAAGATTTATCTTTACAGTTTTTACCTTTCTTTCCGTCTGTTCTTTTTTGTTCGCGGCGGAAAGCACTAAAAATTTTGCGGCGGATTCTTATACAGATATTTTCCTGTCAACACAAAAAGCAGATATTACTATTACCCCCGACGACGGCACTACAAGTTCCGTCAGTTGGCAACAAAAACTGTGTTCTATGGTATTAACCCGCCCCAGCGAAGGTATTATAGAAATTTCCGTAAATCCGCAAAAGCAAAATTCCCTTATAAAAAAATTACTTATGATACCGCGCTCGCGCTGTAAAATAAAACTGCGCTTGGCTAATGATAAAAATATTTACGCATCTTCCCAGACGGGCGATATAAGGCTTTTTGATATTTCGCCTAAAAACGGGCGCGCTTACAGCGCACAGGGTGTTGTGGAAACGACATCAGTAGGCGGCACTTTTACGGCCGAAACTTTAACCGATAAAATAAACATCCGCAATTTTAAAGGCAGTGATTTAACCCTTAAAACCGTCAGCGGTACTATAAACGCTTACGGCAATGCGGAAGATGTTTCCGTATTAAATACCAGCGGCAATTCAAAACTAAACTTAAATGCCGATACGCTTATGTTTTATTCCTCGCAGGGCAATTTAAGCGCGAAATGGGAAATTTTACCCCCGCAAGGGCTTAATATTTTAGCGCATTCATTTTCCGGCAATATAAAAATTTATTTACCGAAAATGAGCGAAGAATATAAAAATAAAAGTAAAATAGAGTTAAAGAGTTTTTACGGAGTATACGAAACAGAAGAAAAATAAACCCTGCCGTTTAGGGTAAAATAAATTTTAATGCGGCAGCCTGCCCGCGTTTTACTTGTTTTAAGCAGACAAAGGAGATTATTTTTATGAAAGCAATATGCAAGACTAAGCCGGCCTTCGGCGCGGAATATATAGATGCTGATATACCGCAAATTAAAAGCGACGAACTGCTTATTAAAATACACGCCGCTTCTATCTGCGGGAGCGATTTGCCTATATATGCCTATACATCCTGGTCGGCAAAGAGAATGCCCATCCCGTTTATCTTCGGGCACGAACTTTGCGGCGAAGTTGTGGAAATAGGCGATAAAGCAAAAGGCTTTAATAAAGGCGATTTTGTATCTGTAGAATCCCATATTTTTTGCGGACTTTGCTACCAATGCCGCAATAACCAGCGCCATGTCTGTTCCAATTTAAAAATTTTAGGTATTGATGTTCAGGGCGGCTTTGCAGAATATGCCGCAATCCCTGCGCGCTGTGCGTGGAAACATACTGATAACTCCTGCAAGGATATAGGCTCTATAATGGAGCCTTTGGGCAATGCCGTTTTTGCTACACTTACGGAAGATATTATCGGTAAAACCGTTTTGGTTTCCGGCTGCGGGCCGCAAGGCCTTTTTGCCGTGCAGATTGCCAAAGCCTGCGGTGCGGCAAAAGTTATTGCTTTGGAAACTTCCGCCTACCGCCAAAATTTGGCGCAAACTATGGGTGCAGATGTAGTATTTAATCCTATGGACAATGATATTTTGCATAAAGTTATTAAAGCGGGCGGAGAAAAATCCGGCATTGATATTGTTATTGAAATGTCGGGCAATTCTTCCGCAATCAATCTTGCGTTGGAAGCCGTCAAACCCGCCGGAAGAATGATATGCTTCGGCCTGCCTAAAGAAAATATCAGCATTGATTATGCAAACAAAATTGTCTTTAAAGCCGTAAGGCTGCAAGGCATTGCGGGGAGGGAAATTTTCCGCAGTTGGTACAAAATGGACAGCCTTTTAAAGAGCGGTGCAATCAATCCGCGCCCTGTAATAACGCATAAATTTGCTATGAAAGATTTTGCCAAAGCGTTTGAAATCGCTATGGACCCTAAAAAAGAATGCGGTAAGATTTTGCTCATTCCGTAATTTATAATTAAGGAGATTTAAAAATGGATAAAATGAAATTTCTGCAAGATGAAATAGCCCAACTTAAAGCCGAAAACCGCTTTATACAGCCAAATGTTCTGCAAAGCGCGCAAGCACCCGTTTGCATTATTGACGGCAAGGAAGTTATCAATTTAACATCCAACAATTACCTTTGTATGACTACCCACCCCAAAGTAATTAAAGCCGCAGTTGAAGCAACAGAAAAATACGGTATAGGCACAGCCGCCGTAAGAACAATAATAGGCACTACATCCCTGCACGAGGAACTTGAAAGACGCCTTGCGGAATTTAAAGGAACGGAAGATTCCATAGTAATACAATCAGGTTTTACATCCAATACGGCTACCTGCCAAAGTTTGATGACCAGCCCCGAAGATGTTTTAATCTCCGACGAATTAAACCACGCTTCAATTATTGACGGCGGCAGACTTGCCAAAGCCAAAAAGAAGATTTACCGCCATAACGATATGGCACATTTAAAAGAAATTTTGGAAAGCCCCGAAGTCCGCTCCGCCCGCAGGAAACTTTTGGTAACCGACGGGGTTTTCAGTATGGACGGAGATATTTGCAAACTGCCGGAAATTGTGGAACTCTGCAATAAACACGATGTTATAACTATGGTTGACGATGCCCACGCAAGCGGCGTAATCGGGCCGCAGGGAAGGGGTACTGTTGCGCACTTCGGCCTTAAAGGCAAAGTGGATATACAGATAGGTACGCTTTCAAAAGCGTTTGCCACTATCGGCGGATATGTAGCCGGCAGCCATAATTTAAAGCAATATATGCAATCTGTGGCAAGGCCGTTTTTATTTTCAAGTTCCCACCCGCCAGCCGTAGTTGCAACCTGCCTTGCAGGGCTTGATGTAATTTATAATGAGCCGCAAAGACTTCAAAAACTTTGGGATAATACCAAATTTTTTAAGGAAGAACTTAAAAAAGCAGGGTTTAATACCGGCTCATCTCAAACACCTATTACACCCGTTATGGTAGGCGACACGCAAAAAGCCAAACAGTTAAGCCAAATGCTTTTTGAAGAAGGCGTTTTTGCCCTTTCAATCGGTTTCCCTACCGTTGCAAAAGGCAAAGAAAGATTGCGCACCATTGTTACTGCCGGACACGAAATTAAAGACCTTGAAAAAGCAGCCGCGGCATTTAAAAAATGCGCAAAGGCCTTGGGTATAATATAATGTTTGGCAAGTTTAAAATCAATTTAATCACAGCCGGAGTTTTTATTACTCTGGCTGTGGTTTTTGCCTGCGGCTGCGGTAAAAATGCGCCTGAGCAAACATCATCTGCCGCCATTAAAGCCGCCAATGCAGATTATGTAAGTTATACCCTTTGCTTACAAGTGCTTAAAGGTATAGCCCAAAGCGATATGGTTATCCCCGCGGGAGCGCAGCCCCACGGCTTTGAGCCTTTGCCGCGCGATATTGCAAAAATAGAAAAGGCAGATTTCCTTTTTTATATCAATGACACTTTAGAGCCTTGGGCCAAAAAATTGGGCGGCGCAAAGGCTTTTGCTTTAGACAGGAACTTGCCGGAAGTAAACCCGCAAGACCCTCATATTTGGATGGATTTTGATAATGCCTCCGTAATGGCGCAGAATATGGCTTATTATGTTTCTTCCGTTTATCCCGATACCGAACAGCAACTTTTAAAAAATATTTTAAACTTTCAAAACGAAATACAAATGCTAAAAAGGATGTACGCCCAAATCTTTGCAAACTGCCAAAGCAAACAAATTTACCATATAGGGCATTTGGCTTTCGGCTATTTGGCAAAAAAATACGGTTTGCAGTTTAAGCCGCTTAAAGGTGCAAATGCCGACAGCGAACCTACTCCCAAAGATATGGCTGAAATGATAAAAGAAATCAAACAAAACAATATAAAATATATTTTTACGGAAGAAGCCCTAAACCCGCAGATAGCAAAGGCCATATCGCAGGAAACGGGAGCGGAAGTTTTATATCTTTATACGGTAGAACATATAACAAAACAGGAATTTGAACAAAAACTTACTTACAGGCAGTTAATGGTTAAAAATATGGAAAACCTTGCAAAAGGTTTAAACTGCAAAGCATAATATGACAATAATAGAAGTTGAAAATTTATCTTTTACTTACGGCGCAGAAGCAGCCCTTAAAAATATTTCCTTTACGGTAAACGCAGGGGATTTTACGGGCATTTTAGGCCCTAACGGCAGCGGTAAAACAACTCTTATCAAACTGCTTTTGGGCTTGCTAAAAACTAACTGCGGAAATATAAAATTATTCGGTAAAGACTTAAAAGATTTTAAAGATTGGTATAAAATAGGCTACCTTGAACAAAAATCCACCCCGCCTAAACTTATGCCTCTTACGGCCTTTGATGTGGCAAGATTAGGCCGTTTAAGCACAAAAAAAATGCCGCATATTTTTAATGAACAAGATAACACCCTAACGAGCGAAATTATGCGCCTTACTAACTGCCTTGAGTATAAAGATAAACTCTTTAGCGAACTTTCCGGCGGGCAACAGCAAAGAGTATTACTGGCAAGGGCTTTAATCAATAAGCCGCAACTGCTTATTTTAGACGAGCCTTCCACCGCCTTGGACAGTTCTTCCAAAGATAATATCTTTGAAATGGTATCACAAATAAACAAAGAAACAAATACCGCCGTTTTGGTAATAACGCACGATATAGCCGACATAGGCAAATATGTAAACAAATTTATAATTTTGGATAAAAAGTTAATTTTTAGCGGCAATAAAGAAGATTTTTGCCGTTCGCAGGAAATTACGGCTTACTTCGGCCCGTATACACCGCACCTTATGGACCATTTACATTCCTGCCGCAGTTGCCCTTTTGCCGACGGGCATTGCGAAGAAGGCTGCTGCAAGGAGGAGCATTGTGGACATCATTGAATTTTTATCTTACGCTTTTGTGCAAAAGGCTTTAATTGCAGGTGCTTTAATTGCGGTAATTACCGCCGTTTTAGGTGTTTTTTTGGTACTTAAAAGATTATCCTTAATCGGCGACAGTTTAAGCCATGTCGCTTTAAGCGGAATTGCACTTGGCCTTATTACAAATACAAACCCCGTATTTATGGCTATACCCGTTGTTATGTTAAGTTCTTTAGGTATTTATAAAATAAGCAAAAGCGCAAAAGTACACAGCGACGGCGCACTTGGCATAATAGCCGCGGCAGGTATTGCGCTGGGGCTGATAATTGCAACTTTGGCAGGCGGGTTTAATGTTGATTTACTTTCCTTTTTATTCGGAAGTATCTTAACGGTAAACTTAAGCGAAATTATTTTAGCCGCAGTTTTGCTTTTAATAATTTTTATTCTTATATATTTTTTCTATAATGATTTAATTGCAATTACCTTTGACGAAAACTTTGCCCAAACAGCGGGTGTAAATACCGAAAGGATAAATATTATCCTTGTGCTTATTTCCGCAGCGGCGGTTGTCATTGCGCTTAAAGTAGTGGGGATTATGCTTGTTTCCGCTATGATAATTATTCCCCCCTCCGCGGCTTTGCAACTTGCAAAAACTTTTAAACGCGCTTTACTGCTTGCCTCAGGGTTTTCCGTCGCGGGTGTTATCATTGGCATTTATGGTGCTTTCGTATTTAATATACCAAGCGGAGCAATGATAATTTCCGCCGATATTTTAATTTTGGTTATTACGGTTTTACTAAAAAATTATGCTCTTAAAAAAAGATAAACTGCCACAGTTGATAAAGGATTTAAAATCCCTTTATCCTAAAACAAAATGCGCCCTTAATTTTGAAAGCGCATTCCAACTTTTATGCGCAGTTATTTTATCGGCACAATGCACCGATAAACGCGTAAATATGATAACACCTAAACTTTTTGCAAAATATCCTACTGCCAAACAAATGGCACAAGCGCCGCTTGAAGATATTGAACAAATAATAAAATCTACCGGATTTTATCACGCAAAGGCAAAATCAATTTCGGAAACATCAAAAATACTTGCGGAAAAATACGGCGGGCAAGTGCCTGATAGTATGCAAGAACTTTTAAAACTGCGCGGTGTAGCCCGCAAAACCGCAAATGTCGTTTTACAGGATTATTACGGCATAGCAGAGGGTGTTGTAGTTGATACACATGTGCGCCGCCTTGCAAACCGCATAGGGCTTACAAAACACCAAGAGCCTGTAAAAATAGAACAGGACTTAATGAAACTGCTGGATAAAAAATACTGGCATTGGATAAGCCACGCTTTAATTTGGCACGGCAGGCAAGTATGCCCTGCGCGCGGGCCTAAATGTCAAGAATGTCTTATAAACGGATACTGCCCTAAAAACGGTATTAAATCCGCTAAAAGTATCTAAACGGGAGATGATATTATGGATAGCACAATACCTTTTTTGTTTGTTTTAATTTTCTTTATTTTGCTCGGTCTGGCAATTACGGTTTTACTTATTATATGGCCTATACAAGTTGCCAAAAAAAGGGAACTTGAGCCAAATATAATTACAGCAATTACCTTAATTTCTATTATAGGAACGATATTATTCGGCATAGGCTGGATAGTAGCCGTAATAATGGCTTATACTTTGCCGACAAAAGAATTAAAAGAAGCCCAACTAAATATAGATAAAGTTGCCAAATTGGGGCAGTTATACAAACAGGGCATAATTACCAAAGAAGAATTTGACCGCCAAAAAGCCAAATTATTAAAATAGAATGTAAAATATACCAAGTATAAGCATTATGAGCAAACACAATAAAGGAATAAAAATTAAAGACAAACCAACGGTTTATGTGATAATCAGTTGTATTCTGATTTGTATAATACTTACATTGTTAAATGGCAAAATAAACGAAAACACACAATCTTTAATTATAATTTTTACAATTTTTTTAACTATTTTATTTTTAATTATAAGGCCTGTAATAATTGCCAAGAAAAGGCATTTATCAAAAACTACAATCATAATAATTGCTTTAATTTCTTTTTTAGCGACAATGTTCTCAGGCATTGGCTGGCTTATTGCTTATCTAATGGCAGAAAATATGCAAGCGGAAGATGAGAAACCGACCAAAGAAGAAAACAAAATATCCTTTTCTGATTTCCTAAAAGCATCTATGTCCAAAAATTTAACCGAAAAAGAAAGACTTGCCCAAATGGAAGCATTATATAAAAAAGGTATGATTTCAAAAGAAGTTTGGGAAGCGGAAAAATTTTTATCATCAAAAAAATAAGGAGATAATTTTATGTATTGCGTAAAATGCGGAACTGAAATTAAACAAGGGCAAACCGAGTGCGTAAAATGCGGATTACCCATAAAAAAAGAACAAAAGGAATCAAACCAAACCTGCCTTATTTTGGCTATTGTATTTGGAGTTTTATTCTTTTTTGGCATTTTTATAATAGGTATTTTAACCGCAATAGCAATGCCACAATATTTTAAAGCGGTGCAAAAGGCCCGTGCCGCAGAGGCTCTTACTGTTATAGATACTATTGCCCAAAGCCAGCAAAGATACAAAATACAAAATGCCGCATATACTGCTGATTTTAAAAATTTAGATGCGGATTTTATAACTTTGCAAGGTTATGCGGCACAAGGCAGCGCTATGCAGACAGATAACTTTATAATAACAATCAACCCGCCGCAAATACAGGCCGTCAGCAAAAACCAAGATTTCCAATATACTCTTATTAAGAATATAGATACCAACCAAACAATTTGCAAAGGGCAAAACGATTTAGGCATAAGCCTTTGCCGAAGTCTGGGTTTTTAAATAAAATACCATTAAAATAATTGGGGCAATTTGTTTTTATTAGGTATAATATAAAAAACTTAAAAAGGAGAAAAAGATGAAGAAATTTTTAGCAATAGTTTGTATTTTAGTCTTACTGTGCGCGGCAGGCGGATGGTATGCTTACAATAATTGGAAAACAGGGCCTGCATATTCTTTAATGCAGGCAGGTTTAGCCCTGAAAAATAACGATAAAGCCGCAATAGAAAAATATGTGGATTTGGACGGTGTTATTAATAATGCCGTTGATATTTTTGTGGAAGAAGGCATCAAACAGGCAAAAAAAGATTCCGACAATGATATGATGATAGCAATGGCAGGAGGTTTTTTAGCCGCTATGAAACCTGCTATCGTTTCCGCTATGAAAGAAGGCGTACTTCAGGCCATTGACAATGCCAATAAAGATGAAAAAGCAGCAGAAAACCAAAAGAAACTTCAGGAAAGCATAAAAATAAAAAGTGTAAAAACAATAAAAAAAGAAGGCGATATCGCTTCCGTCGAGTTAATTATGGATATACCGGAAAAACAAAATGTGCGTTTTGTTTTAGGGATGAAGCGCTACGCAGATTACTGGAAAGTTGAAAAACTTGAAAACCCGCAGGAAAATATCCTCAAATGGCTTGAAGAAGAAATGAATAAACCGCAGGGAAATGCAAATACAGCAAATGTGCAAGAGGAAGATGAAATTGTAGTAGATTTAACAGACCCTAATGCAAAACTTCCCGAAGGGATAACTATTGAGTAATACTTAACAACTTAACAATTAAAAAGCCCCGTATAAACGGGGCTTTTTAATTAAAAAACTTTTACTGCTTATAAATCAGCAAGCGGACTAATAAATAGTAAACTTAGGCAAGAGCATACATACCAAAAGCCCTGCGCTTAAAAACGGCCCGAAAGGTATGGCATTATTTTCCACGGGCTTTTTTAATATCATTAAAATACCAAAGTATAAAACTCCTGCAAAAGAGGATATAATCAAAGTATTTACAACACCTATCCAGCCCGTTAAAGCACCGATTGCACCCATAAGTTTTATATCACCGCCGCCCATAGCCTCTTTTTTAAACAGCAAAGTTCCTATAACAGCCGTAAACCACAAACCAAAAAAACCTACCGCGCCGCCGATTAAAGAAGATAAAAACTTATCCCACAATCCGCCGCTAAATGCAGGATTAAAGAAAGAACCTGCCAAACCTACAACTATTAACCCTAAGGAAAATCTGTCGGGTATTTCCATAGTTTTCATATCTATAACGGAAAGTACTATCGTACTGAAAAGCGTTATCAAAGCAAAAGGCAGCCACCAATTAAGGCCGATTTTCCAAACAAACAATAAAGTAAGGCAGCCTGTTATAAATTCCACTACCGGATATTCAATGGAAATTTTACACTTGCACGCGCGGCATTTACCCATTAAAATAATATAACTTAAAACAGGGATATTATCGTACCACTTTATTTTTGTTTTGCACTTAGGACAATGCGAAGCCGGCCATACAACGGAAATTTTATTAGGTATTCTGTATATACAGACATTTAAAAAACTGCCTATTACCATACCTAAAACAAAAGACCAAACTAAAATAAATACATCGGGTATATCGGGCAACATTTAATCTCCTATAAATTTACAAATACTTCGCAATGGTTTTTATGATTTATGTCATTAACAAAAACCCAGCCGCCGCTGCCGTCCAAATGCGTTTCCGGAAAACCGTATTTTACGCTGTCATTAGGTTGTGAAAGCAATTTATAGGCAGGCGGTATTTTTTCCAAATAAGCGGGGATAAGTTCCCGCAAATTATCCGGACAGCGGCCCTCGTGGTCGTAGCGGTAAACATTTATTGCATCTTGCAGCATAATTTTGCTTTCCTGCGTAGCCGCTACGGCGGCTTCCGCCCGCACTTCTTTAATTTTACGGGCGGAAAGCCAACCCAAAGCAACTGCCGCTATCACCAAAATAATTATTTCCGATGAGAATAATGTCCGTTTCATCTTATTTTAAATTCATAAGAATATAAGCCAGCACTTTGGCATCTGCCAAAGTAAAAGTAAGGCTGGATTTTTCATTAGGGACATGAGGTACGCTGTAAAATTTAGACCCTACAACAGCGGCTAAATCCAAATTCCTTACTTCCGCGGCAAAAGTTCCTCCGCCTACACCCAAAACTTTAGGCTCTACCTTATGAACCTGCTTTACGGCCTCGCAATAAAGTTTTACGATAGGAGCATTAGGGTCTGTCGCTTTAGAAACAGCGCTATGTAAAATCTCCCAATTAACTTTTACTTTAAAATCCTGTTCGGCTTTCTTTACTATTTCCGCAACAGTATTTTTAAAATCCTCTGCCTTATAACTGGGCAAAACGCGGCAATCCATATAAAACACATCCGTACCCGGGATAGTATTTATATTAGGAACATTGTTATCCTTTTTGGTAGGCTCAAATGTGCTGTTATCAGGAGCAAAAAGGCTGTCGCGTTTATCAAATTTGGCATAAAGTCCGTCTTTTAAGCGGATAAGCAAATGCGCGCCGGCATAAAGGGCATTATTGCCGCTTTCCGGCATAGAGCCGTGGCATTGTTTGCCTTCTACGGTAAACTTTATCCAAAAAACATTCTTTTCCGCTATTTCAACTTCCCTGCCTTCAGGGTCGCCGGAATCCTGCACTACAAAACTGTCATTTTTGCCGAATAAATCTGGGCGCTGCTTAATTACATATTCTATACCGTATTTATTGCCTGTTTCTTCGTCTGATAAAAGCATAACGCCCAAATTTACGGGGATTTCAACGCCGCTTTGCATTACGGCTTTACACATAGCCAAAGCCGCCGATACGGCCTGTTGGTTATCTTCAACACCGCGGCCGTAAATTGTATCTCCGTCAGCATCTAAAGTAAGTTCAAAAGGGTCGGTTTTCCATAAAGCCCTGTCGCCTTCCGGCACTACATCCATATGGGCAAGTATCCATAAAGTTTTTTCTTTATCTTTTCCGTAATATTTGGCTATGATATTGGGCCTTATACCGCCTTGTGCTTTATCATCTTTGGCGTCAATATGGAAAATTTCATCAAATTTAAGTTTTTTAAGTTCGCTTTCCAAATAAAGGGATTTTGCAAGTTCCCCCGTTCCGCCCTGTTCAGGCGATACAGCGGGGCGGCAAGTCATATTTTTTTGCAATTCAAGTACATAATTTTTAAGACCGTCAATATCTTTAAACAATTTTTCCATAGTTCATTTCTCCTTAAAAGGGATTTGGTATATCAATAAATTCCGTCTTAACCTTATAGTGCCGGTTAATATATCTCATTAAGGCTTTTATGCCGAAAGTTTCGGAATTATAATGCCCCATCGCTATAAAGTTTATTCCGGCTTCGCGGCATTGTGCCAATACATATTCGTCGCGGCTGCCGGTTACAAATAAATCCGCACCTGCCGCTATGGCTTGCTCAAGCATATCATGCGCACCGCCGCTGACTACCGCAACTTTATGGATTTTATCCTTACCGCAAAAGACACATTCTCCGTTTAATAACGCGCAGAAATGTTCCATATCCTTAGCGGGCTTAACTTCTCCGGTAAAACCAATATCTATGCCGTGGTAATTGCCAAACGGCTTTAGGTTTTTAAGCCCCATAAGCGCGGCTAACTGCGCATTATTACCCAATTTAGGGTGTCTGTCCAAAGGCAAATGATAAGAAACAAGATTTATATCATTCTTTATAAGGAAAGCCACTCTCTTACCGAATACTCCGGTAATATTTTCCGGATTATTCCAAATAAGGCCGTGGTGCGTCATAACCATATCAGCACCCTGCTGCTTTGCGGCCTGAAACAAAGCCATATTTGCAGATACGCCAAATACAATTTTGTTTATTTCCTTTTTGCCTTCTACCTGCAAACCGTTATGTTCCGGCGTCAGGGAAACATTAAGCAATTCGTTTATTTCTTTAACAATTTTATCGCAATGTTCCATAATTTTATGTTATCATTTTATTAGTATGAAAAACACGGCAATCTTTATTTTTTTTATGTTTTGTGCTTCTTTAGCATTATCGCAAAGCAATATACCCATAGCACCAAACCTTACAAACAAAGATAAAAATCCGAATAAAATATTCCCTGTAACAGTAGAATATCCCCACCAAAACACAAGGGTTGCCCCGGGAGCAAAGGGAATTTTCCTTTTCGGTAAAGTACACGCAGGCGGCGGATACCTGACCATAAACGGGGTTGAAGTACCTATTTACAGAACAGGCACTTGGATTACTTATCTTCCGGTAGAAGCCGGTAATAATGATTTTATAATTGAATTTACAGATGATGAGAAAACACACCGATATAAAAGGACGGTTTTTGTACGCGGATTTAATTACAAAAAACATATAGGCAAACCTTCTTTTGATACATCTTCTTTGTTCCCTTCCGCAGATGCGGAACTTTCTACCGAAGATATTTTGGATTTTACAGTAGCAGGCACGCCGGATATGACAGTAAGGATAAGTGCAGGGGATTATTTTCAGGATATTTTGATGACGCCTTCGCAAGAGGAAAAAGGCATATATAAAAAGACGATCAGTTTTAATAATATACCAGGCTTCGGCAAACAAACAAAAATTACATATTCTATGTATGATGCCGACGGCAAACTAAAAGCCAAAGAAACATCTTTAGGCAAAATTAAGGTATTAAGCCCACAAAAAGCCTTAAAAACAGCAAAAGTAATCAACCAAGATACACGCTTAAGGCCCGCACCGCAGCCGCACGGGCATATATTAGATACGAAACTTTTCGGTAAAGTTTTAATTACCGGAAGGATAAATAATCTTTACAGGGTAAAACTTGATGATAATATAAGCGGATGGATTGAAAAACGCTCCCTGCAGCCTGATGATTCATTATCAGCCCCAAACAATATCGCTTGGGAAATATCTGCCGAACCGCAGGAAAATAAAACCATATTTACAATAAAAAATACCGAAAGAGTACCTTTTAAGGTGGAAGATTTACGCGATTCTTTTAATGTTACGCTTTATTATACCCGCTCGCTTGATACTATGATGAGCGACAGCGAAGATGAACTCTTAAGCGGCTTTGATTATGAAATCATATCTGACAGTACAAAAAAAATAAAAGCAAAATATAAAGACGGCAAAAGGCTGTGGGGATATACATACAGATACCAGAATAATAATTTGATTTTTGAATTATTCCACGAACCTAAATTTGATTTTACAGAAGAGAAACCTTTAAACGGCCTGAAAGTTGTTTTAGACCCGGGGCATTCCCCTAAAAGAACTATCCCCTATGACGGCGCAGTAGGCCCGAGCGGACTTTTGGAATATGAAGCAAATTACAGCATAGCAAAAGCCGCAAAAGAACATTTGGAAAAATTAGGCGCAATAGTTTATATGTCCAAAGAAGAAAAACAATATATGCCTTTAGGCCGCAGGACAGAATTGATTAAAAAAAATAATGCCGATATTTTTATAAGCATACATAACAATGCCTTGCCCGATTATATAGACCCGTTTGCCAGAGAGAGAGGTTCTTCCATATTTTATTATTATCCGCACAGTTTGCCTTTTGCCGAAGCAATGCAAAGCAGTTTTATTAAGAATGTCGGATTACCTACCGAAGGAATAATACAGGCAGATTTTTCCGTTACAAGAAGTTCCCCCCAAGTGCCTTCTCTGCTGATAGAAAATGTTTATATGATGATACCTTATCAGGAAGAATTACTAAAGCAAGAAAGATTTATAAATATTTTAGGTGCAACTATAACCGAAGGCATTATAAATTTTGTCAATCCCACTTGGAACATACAGCAAAGACATTCTATAATGGATATGCCAAAAGATTAAATATTTATTGCGCTTTATTAAAATTATAATTGTTTAGGGACAGTAAATTTGCTAAAATAAATTATAATAGTTTATACGCCGGGATGCTGGAATTGGTAGACAGGATGGTCTCAAAAACCATTGCTCGCAAGGGCGTGAGGGTTCGAGTCCCTCTCTCGGTAGAATTTTAAAATTTACCCTTTGGAATACCCAAAGGGTTTTTTTATATCAATAATTCGTTTTTTTAGATATAATTTATATATAATATTGTAAAAGAAGTATAAATTTCAATTAAATAATTTTAATATAAAATCGGAGGCATAACCATTATATGAAAAAATGGCTTTTTACCTTAATAATAAGTATCGTATTGACTTTACTTTGCACATTCGCAGGGCAACACTTTCTGCCTGTTTATATGCCTGATATATACAGTTCCGTACCTGACTGGATGAAATATTTTATCATAGTAGAAATCTTTTTTACTTTAGTCGTTATCTGTTATGCATATAATGCTCTTTATCCGCAGTTGCACAAGGCTGAAAAAATTTTTGCAAAACAACAACCTGATAAAGAAAAATGTTATACCACTATTAAAAGTGTAATGTATGACGGCAGAAAAATCATATCTGACTATTTTGATATTAACATACAAAACGGGACTAACATATCCGGAAAACAAGCCTCGGAATTTATTAACGAAAACCAAATACTCCAATCTTTTACACACATATCCATACTTAAAGCGTGGCCTGCTATAGTTACAAGTGCAGGCCTTTGTTGCACATTTATCGCTATTTTGTTAGGTTTGGGAAGCGTCCATGTCGCCGATGACGGGAACATCCAAGGTATTACAGGCTTAATCAATAACCTTTCCGGTAAATTTTCCACATCAATCGTAGCATTGCTTTTGGCTATTTTAGTAGATATTGCTTCTTCCTATTTGTTTGCCAAAATACATAAGGCATTTTTAAAAATAGAACAAACAATAGATTTTTGCTATAAGGTGACTTCATTTACAGAAAAAGGCGTTATGACTGAACTTACAAAAAATATCGCCGCTGAATTTATCAAGACATTTAACCAGTTCCAAGCAACTATCTCAGGTGAAGAATTCCAACAGCAAATGGGTGAAAACAGAAATATTATCACTGAAGTAAGGGAAATTCTTACCAATATCAAATCCTATGCGGAAAATATAGGCAATACAGCAAAACAAATATCGGAAGCCAATAACAGTTTATCCGTTTTTAGTACCAATATGGATAAATTAGCCTCAATAAGCCAGGCGTTGGCCAACATTTCCGACGAAATAAAACAAGATAATAAAACACTTGCCGATAACTATAACCATATAACAACCCAATTACCGCAAATGGTAGAAAAGTTTGCAGAAGTCTGCAAAAATATGAGAGGACACTTAACGGATAATTATAACAGTTCGCTTGAAGCAGCCTTGCAAAATGTGTTAAATGCACATGTAGAAATGTTAAAAAATAACTTTTTACCTAATGCAAATATGACGGGCACAACTCCCGCACCTGCAAACCAGAGTTTTACACCCGTTTATAATATGCCGGCAAATGCGAACACGCAGGAAAAACAACCTATTGCCCAACCCGCATACGATTTAACAGATTCCTTGCCGCCTGTAAGTAAAGATATGCAGGATACACCCCAGCAAGTGCAGGATAATTCCGCCGCGCACACAGAACCCGCGGCCCAACAACAGGAACAAAAAGAAGGTTTATTTAAGACGATCTTCGGTAAATTAATCGGCAAATAATTATGCGAGATAACAACTCTTATTCCTTAGTAGATTTGGCCATATCATTGATGGTAATTTTTATTCTTCTGTTTATTATGATGTTGAATAAAACGCATCAGGATTATGTCAAATCGACACAAAAAACAAGAGAAAACTTAGTTACTGATTTAAAGACTAAGAACATAAATGCCGGTATTGACCGTAAAGATCCTCTTTCGGTTATTTTTAACATAGCCGACGATAAAATTAAATTTGATAAAAATAAATTTTATCTGCTTCCGGCAGGAGAGGAATTCTTAAACAAATTCATACCGGAATTTGCTTCAACCGTATGTGATAAAGATATGTATAACAAAATCCAATCTGTGCAAATTATTGGACATACGGACTCCGACGGCAGCGATGAACACAACTTGGAACTTTCCCAACAAAGAGCCCTCTCCGTAATGATGTACGCATTAGGTAAAATCTCTCTGGAACAGGATCAGAGGGACTGCCTGCTGAACTTAATTTCCGTTAACGGACGCGGAGAAAGAGAATTAATCTTTGATGAAAACGGCATAGAAGACCAAGACCGAAGCCGCCGCGTTGAATTTAAAATCCGCGTAAAATCCTACGAAGAACAAAGACAAATCTTAAAGAATATGGACGAAGAAGGCGCTTTAGTACAGGATTTTGAAGACGAGGAAGAATACGAAGAAGAAACACCGGAAATACAACAAGACGACACCGAAGAAAACTCACAAAATGTTCAGCAGCAAGAGCAATCCGACAGCGAAGATGAACAGGAAAATACTGAACAACAAAATGAGGATAACCCCATAGAAAAACCTCTGCTTGAAGATACTTCTTCCGAAGATAATTCTACGCAAGGCATAATTATTGAAGAAGAAACCTCCGAATCTGGCAGCAACAAAGAACAAACAGCAGAAATCGAGGAAGATTTATCGTTCCCCGTATTAGAAGATGAAGATTCTCAAATGCAAACAGATACGGCAACACAAGACATAATTATACAATAATAAAGAAATGATAAAAGATATAACCCTTAAAACGAAAAAAAACGAATATAATGAAGATGTTTTCCCTTTTGAGGACATCTTCGCCGTTTATAACAAAGATTTAAGCCCTTCCGCTACACAAGAGGCTTTGCACGATTGGCGGCTATTCGTAAAAGGGGAAGAAGATTTTTTATCTGTCAAAAGTTTAAATACTTTGGTTTTGCTTGAAGATGTTATAGAAGAAGAAAACCCCGGCACTTACGGAAAACTGATAGATTATATTTACCAGAATAAAATTATAGACAGCCGGCTGTTAATAAAATTATTTTTTAAATTACATCCGTTATGGAATAAAAATAAATATTTTGATAAACTGTTAGGGCTTAAAAATTTAATAAAATCAAAAAAAAGTGAAAACCGTTTAATACAAAAATGGGCACAATATACACCTTTTCTATTTGAAACCTATTCCCCTAAAACAACGGCACAGTATTATGCAAAAACAAAATTTAACCAATGGAAAGATGCCCCCAGAAGCCAAAATATTTTTTATTCTTTCATAACGATAATAGAATCTTATTGCAAATTATTTTATGAGAAAAACTTAACTGAAATTGAGCGTAAAAACAGTATATTCCTTATTTTGTTGTTTTGGGAATTGCTGCTTCAGGCCAACAGGGAAATGAAATTAAACGATAATTTTACAAAAGATTTCATTTTTAACCCTACCGTTATGAAATACGACAAAGCCCCGCAGAAAACCGTACATGCAGATTATATAATCAAAAATGTTTTTACCCTATTTAAAGAAGATTTACAAAAACAAAAAAAGGCTCTCTATCCTGCTTATACCGACTATTTGGCTGATAAGTATTTACCGCAATTAAAAGGAAAAGAGTTTTCAGCGGAATTTTTTTCCGCCTTACAAAATATCATTAAGGTAATATACAATATGTACCCGATCAACTATCTTGCTGCGCCGCAAAAACATCTGCCGGAATACGATTTTGTAAAACAAGTAATACAAACTATTATCCTGCGTGCCATACCGCAATTACCTTTATGCCGTAAATTTACAAAAGACTTAAGATTACGCACAGATTATCCGCCTTATGATAAAATTTTAGGCGATATAATAAAAGAAAACGATACCGTATGGAAAGCAAACAACGAACAGTTAAAACAACAATATTTACAAAGAATATACAAACAATATATTCCTACAAACCTTAAGCAATACATTTGGGATAGAAATTTTCTTAATAAATTAGAGCAGATAAGACTGCAATTTTATAAAGATAACTTTGACAAAACAAACCAACAAATCTATTTTGAAATGTTATCTGCACTTATGGAGGAAATTTTAAAACGGGCAAAAACTTCCCTGACATTGTTGCCTTGCAAAGATTTCCTTTCCGATATAAGATTAAATTTACCGGAAATAAAAGACGACATAATCAAAAATACTTTATCTAACTGTAAATTTGACAAATTCCGCATATTACTTATTTATATAGGCAAATTTTTCAAAGAAGGCTATTTTAAAAATATAAATGAATATACCGATTCGCTTTACAATACCGTAATACCGCAATATGAAACTTTATTTAAACAGGGCGAAAACGAGGCCGTTAAAAAAGCATATTTCCTGCTTAACCAATATAATGACAGACATAAAATATTTGACTTTTTTAAAGGTAAACAAGATGACCGCAAGGAATTTTGGAACAGTATTTTAGATAAAAATACGGACATGGATATAGTTCCTTTCGGCAATTATATATGTATGATACGCGTAAAAGCCGTTATGTTTTTAGAAAGTTCCGTTTATACCTATCCTTGTTATGTGTTTGAAAAATTCTTTAACAATCAAAGGAACTTTGACCTTATTGCCAAATCACTTGAAACTATCGTAAAGAGGAATGCAAGTAATGACCCTGAATTAACCGCAAAAACTCTTTCCCGACATCAGGAAAAAGAACCTCAAAAAATAAGTCATAACCTTCCTTGGCAGGAAAAAATGCTTAAATTTATTAAATAAAAATCCGCTCTAATTGCAAAAAAAGCCCGTAAAATACGGGCTTTTTTATTTTTGTTTACTATACTTTATTTAGGTAAATTACGGTAAGATGATATCGCCTGTTTAAAGTGCTCTTTAATATCCTGCATTTTATAAAGTCCGTCGCTGTTTGTGTTTAAGCCCTGCAAACTCACAGGAAATATTGCAGGCGGATTATCCAAATCAATAACATCTAAATATCTTAACTGATGCACGGTTTGATAAATTAAATCAACGGAAATATATTCTTCCCCATCTTTACCAAGCCATTTACTGAAAACCAATTTAGAACCTATCGGAGTTTTCTTTTCTATACTTTGCGGCAAGTCATACGGTACGGCATTTAAAGCGGCCAAAACACTTGCGATATTGGAGTCGTGCCCGCAAAGAAAAGTAAATTTTCTCTTTTTTAAAGAAAGTTCTTTAAGCAAAAGTTTTAAAAGAGGATTTGCTACATTTACGGCAACTGCAGGTGCAGTAAACAAAACATCGCCGTAAACATCTTTTATACCTGCTATTTTGCCCCATTCTTCCTGCGTAAGTTTATGCCCGAAAGCAGCTGCAATATCATCAGGCTCTTCGTAATATTGCAAAATGAAAGCATCGCTGGCCTGATTTGCCAATTTAAGAGAGCCTTTCATAGCAGGCTCTTTATTTTTTTCAAGGATAATTTCCAAATCATCCGTACTTAAATGTTTTTTACCTTCTTTAGAAGCAATAGCGGAATCTTCAAAATCAAGCACATTTTCTATCAGATTAAACTCTTCAGTAAGTTGTTTGCCTATGCCTTGCAAGCCTTCTTTTCCGCCCATAGCACTTATTTGTTCTAAAGCCAATTTTTTAAATTTATCATTTACCAAAGTTAACTGCGGATTAAAAACAGGGTCCATCTTATTAAGTTTAAAGCGGTGCTCAACTTTTACATTTGCCGTAGGAAGCATACCTGTTGAAAAATATCTTGCCGTAGCAACAGTACGCTGCATTGAATTGGCATAAAACCGCATTTCCTTTGAAGATGGCGCTTCGTTTTCTTTAATTAAATTCTCGCTTACAAGCCATTTGCGGAAATACTGCCCCATCATAGTTTCCAACACACCGCCGCGCAAGGAAAGTTCGCTCGGCCCTGATGTCCAATTAAACCACAAATGCGGCGTCATTTTAGCCAAAGCCGAGCCGTTACCGGAGAGAGGCGAACGGATATTATGGCGGCTTAAGACTACTACTTCCTTAAGTTGGTATTTATCCTTAAAACCTGAGGGCCTGCCTGCGTAAATATTGCCGGCTAAAGCCAACAAACACAATAAAACAGCAAGAGTTTTTCTTTTATTCATTTATATCTCCCGTATTAAGTTATCTACCAACATTATACTAATTGCAGTTTATTATATGATGCAATTTTATAACATTAGGGAGTTTTACTATTATCCTTTAAAACCTATTGCCGGCGTAAAATTATTTTGTTTTAACTTTTGCTCGCTTTCAAGCATTTCTTTTAACGCTGTAAAATCATCTGTTTTACCTAAAATTTCCGCTTTATTTTTTACTAAAGTAAAATCCCCAGGGGTAAGTTTTGTAAGATTATTTATGTCATTTGCGCAAACTTTTAAGCCGAAGAAATAATCAAAAGCCTTTTGCACCTGCCCGCTTGTTAAAAAATCATATTTAACTTTAAAACTAAAACGGCGCAGACTTGCAGTATCAAGCGTATCCATTAAATTAGTTGTACAAATAAAAGGATAAGGATGGCTTTCCATCCAAGTAAGCATTTCGTTAACGCCGGAAACCTCCCAAGAATGAGTAGCGCGGGAACGGTCCCTCAAAAAACTGTCGGCTTCATCAAAAATTAAAAGTGCCTTCCTCTCTTTTGCTTCCGCAAAAGCATTGGCAATATTATGTTCCGTTTCCCCCACATAAGGCCCTAATAAATCAGAGCCGCGGCGATGTATAATTTCCAAGCCCAATTCCCCTGCCAAATACCGTGCATAGGCCGATTTGCCTGTACCGGAAGCCCCGTATAAACATAATGAAAAATTCAGCCGTCCCAAGTGTTTAAGTTGTGATGTTAACATACTTAAATCCATATCGGCATATATTAAAGACGGGAAAAAGTTTTCCTGTTTATTTTCCTTTTTTGCTTCCTTAAAGCCGCCGTTAAGCGCCCTTTGCATATGGTAAATATGTTCTTTTACGGCATTTAAACCGCCTTTAGTAATAACCGCGGCACGCACAGCACCGTTAATCATTGAGGGCGGTATTTCATAAGTTTTTGCCAAATAAGATATTTCATTTTGGGGGCAGCATAACTTGTACTTTTTAACATATTTATTCCAAATTTTTTCCCGTATTTCCACAGAAGGATTTGTAAAGCAAAGAGCCAGTGTAAAACGGCGGATGAAAGCACGGTCCATACCGCGGATATTGTTTGTCGTCCAAATTACGGGGCGGGTATTTTCTTCCAAAAGGCGGTTTAATTCCACTTTGTTAACTGAAGTCTGCGAAGATGAAAAAACATCTTCCGCTTCGTCAAACAAAATACAGGAATTTTTAATATTTTCCAAAAGATATTGGCGGCGGTATAAATTGCCAAGGCGGTAATTTTCCCTCTTTTCTGCACGGCTTCCTTCCCCTGCGCAATACATATCCGTCTTTGCGTAGTCAGCCAATACTTTAGCAAAACTTGTCTTACCTGTTCCGGGCCTGCCGTAAAGCAAAATATTTATGCCCTTGTTGTTTACGGCCTGCTTCATAATGTTTAAGGCCATTATGCTGCCTTCTATATAAGAAAATTCATCCGCAGATAACTTTTCCTTATTTTTAACGGGAATACCAAGTATAGCCTTTTTGCGCGCTATATTACTTTTATAAACTTTACTTAAAAAACTTATTGCCCAAGCACTTAAATGTAAGCCATTATCATCAGATAAAATACCCATTTTCCTTAAAGGGGCATTATTCCCAAAAATACTTATGCCGCCGCCTCTGGGTACTTGTGCTATATATTCCAATGTTTTAAATTCCCCGCAAAGACCGTATCGGAAAGAATCTAAAGTCTTTTTCAGTAAATCGTTATTATAAACACAAATAAAAAAATCTATAATGCGTTCTTCCTGTTCACTCAAATCTAAGGCACGGACAAGATAATGTATATTTTCCTGTATAAAATCTTTTTTTAGTTTTGGATAAACAACGCTTTGTTTTTCTAATTCCGCAGAGATACTGCTAAACATACGCTCTTCATATTTATAGGAACTCTCATTTCCTTTTGGTCTTTGCGCCTTAACAAGAAGCCCGCCCTTCTTTCTCCTGTTAAACCTTATAAAGTTATCTTCTTTATCTCCATATTCGTTTAATAAAGGCATTAATAAATTAAGATAGTAAAATGCTTGATATTCTTTAACTGTATATTGCATAAGTTTTCTCCTTTTTTTATGTATTAATTAAAGGATAACACAAGCAAGCGACAGCATATTGTCGCATTATTTAAAAGCATTTAATTGTGCAGAATTTTGAGATAAAACAGTAAAACCGCACTTAATTAAGGCAGTTTATATTATCAATAAGATTAGTTTAAAGGAAACTTTCCGGCAGGCTATAACTTATCCAACTTGATATTCTTTTATTTGGCTCAGGATTTATACCGCCAAGTTCTTCACAAATATTATCCATACTCCGCATTTTGGATATACACTTAATTTGCCCGTCATAGTAAAAATCCAAATGATACATTGTATTATTTTCATAGACGGCAACTAATTTATCGGTAAGCACATAATAATAACCGTTATTTAAGTAAATTCTCTGGGTATTGCCGACTAAATACTGCTGTGAAACATCTTCAAAAGCGAGATTAAGGGCTGATAAATCATAAGTATAACTGCCGTGTTCAAGCAAATAAATCCTTTGCGCTTCTTTTATCATACGGATATTCGTTAAAGCACCGTCATAGATTTCCGTTATGCCGCCGTTGCGGGTAGGTATATGTATAAGTTGTATTTCCCCCGTATTTTGTAATCGGCGGCCATAGTCATAAGACTTTTGATTATCAGTTTGATTAACAAAAAGGGCTTGCGTATCAGGTTTCCTTTCATTAATCTTTGTGGAATTTTTTTCGTTTATAACAGTATTATTGTTAATTTTGCCGAATCTACTTTTTAAAGCATATAAAATACTTTCTTTATTTTCAGGCTCTTCATATCCATTACAAGCCGTAAAGAAGCAAAACATTGCCAAAATAGAAAATAAAAATATTTTTTGCATAAGTAAAAATTTATTTAATTATTGTGTGTGGCGTAATAGTAGTGTATAAATTTTAAAGACATTAATGTTCTGTTATTATAATTTTATGCCTAAACGCGCTAATAATGAAATGCCTTCTACATATTTAGCGCCGAATTTAAAAGCCGTAAAGCGTGATTCTAACCCAAAGATAAAGCCCCCGAAATCATACTCCCACCCTAAACCGCCGTACAAGGCTATGCCGCCGCCTATTTTTTTATCTTCTTTAAACTCGTGGCTTTGGCCAGGGATTATTAAGGAATATGCTTTATATTCCGTTATTTGGTCCATTTCCATATAACCGACACCCAAAGGCATATAAAAACGGTTTGAGTCCTTAGGATTAAAATTAACGCGCGTAGCAAACATTACAGACCAATTATCATAATAGTTATCTTCTTTTTTTACGATGAACCAAGGGCTGTCATATTCAGGACCATAAGGTATAGCAGTACCGCCGCCCATACCGCCCCTGCCGAAAATACCTTCAAGCCCGATATTTATATAATCATCCACTGCATACAAAGCCCTTAAATTTATAAGTAATGCACTTGTTTTAATACCCTCTCTGTGGGCGCCGTAGGAAAAATATTCGCCGCCTATACCCAAATCAAATATTACATTACCTTTTGCAACAGACGATTCGGCAATTTCATCATCAAAAATATTTTCCAAACTGTCTGCTTTTAAAGTTAAAGGAATAAAAGCCAAGAAAATAAAAAATAAAAATTTTTTCATAGATTTCTCCAAAATATTTATGATATTATTAAATAAAATAATACTATAAAAATAAAGGGGAAATTATGAAAAAACTATTAGCAGCCTTACTGTTCATTATATGTTGCAACACAATTCACGCACAACAAAGTAAAGACATACAACTTAAAGCACCGCAAAAAAAGGCCGGTGCCAAAGTAATGCAGGCCTTTAATGAAAGGAAATCCACCCGTTCTTTTGACAGTAAAGAATTGGACTTGCAAACTATTTCAAATTTACTTTGGGCGGCAAACGGCATAAACAGGCCCGACGGCAAAAGGACAGCACCTTCTGCCTTAAACCGTCAGGAAGTCGATATATATGTATGTTTAAAAAGCGGCGCTTATTTTTACAATCCGCAAGAAAACAAACTTAAATATATCTCCGACGCACAATGCTTACAGAGAAATGCTCCTTTAACTTTATATTTAGCCGCTAAAGTGGAAAACGATATTTGGGCTTATGTGGATACAGGCATAGTATCGCAAAATATATCTGTTTTTGCAGCGGCTTTCGGCCTTGGCACAGTACCGCAAGGAAGAATGGATAAAGAAAAAGTCCGCGAGGCCTTAAATTTACCGCAGGAAAAACAACTTATTTTAAATCATCCGGTAGGTTATCCGGCTAAAGATAAATAAATATCCAAAAACTCCCAAGCAGAAGTATAAAGTATTAAATTTTAGGATGATTTATATAATGCCTTATGAATTTCATATTGCATTAATTTATCAGGATATAATACAAAAATACTCCGGTAAACATTAAATAGGAAGAAACAAAATAAGTTATAATATTTGTATTAATATTAAGCAATATATAATTAAAAGAGGAATAAAAAAATGAAATATTTAATAACGATACTTACTTTAGTTCTTTTAGCAGGATGCGTTAACGAATCTCAGGGAAATACCGATACCACTTCCCCTAAAAAAGATATAACCGTTAATGAAACTGCCAACGGCAATGCAGCAACAGTTTCTGAAGATAATAATCAACCGGAAAATACCGTTTCAGAAAACAAAATTGAAGCAAAAGAAGATAAAAGTATAAATAAAAATAAAGAAAATAAAGTTTCAGACAATAATCTTTATCCTAAAAATTTATTAGGAACTTGGATGTTAAGCAATAAAGATGCGGTATTTACTCTTTTAGAAAATGGTTCTATTGAAACTATAAATGAAGAAAATTTTTCTTATAAAAGATGGAAAAAAGAAAATGACGAACTGATTCTTACGGTAATTACAAAAGAAGAACAATCTTCTACAGAAAAATACACTATCAAGGAAGTAGACGACACGAAACTTGTTTTAATGAAAGATAATAAAAAGATTGAATATATAAAACAAAAATAAAATTATTTTTGTATATAAAAGACATAAAAACAGACACAGGAATTAATTTCTGTGTCTGTTTTATTTATTACAAAAAGTAAATTCTACGGTTTAAAGCAATCTGCACAGCGTGCTTCGTAATCGTCAGCACCGCCGACATATATCCTTGCTTTTACATCTACAAGCCTTTGCGTTCTTGTGGCAGGCTTGCCGCAACGCGTACATCTTGCAGCAAGTTTGGTAACATTATCGGCAACAGCCAAAAGACGGGCGGTACTTTCAAAAGGGACAGCCTGATAATCCAAATCCAACCCGCAGCAGATAACCCTTTTGCCCATAGAAGCAATCTGCAACGCTACATTGGAAATATCCCTGCTGAAGAAATTCACTTCATCTAACGCAACTACTTCCGTTTCCTTTTTAAGAAGATTCAAAATTTCTTCCGGTTTGTCTACATGTACGGCTTCTATCGTTTTTAAATCATGGGTGGCTATGGCGCGTACCGCGTAGCGCTTATCCTTGCTGGAATTAAATACCTGTACTTTTTGCCCCGCATGCTGGCAAACTTCTATGCGGCGGATAAGTTCCGTAGTTTTGCCGGAAAACATACAGCCGCAAACTACTTCTATACTGCCGAATTTAGGCTTTTTTTCTGCTGTCATTTACTTCTCCTTTAAAAATTATCTCTTACCATACCCTCATCACGCCAAGGCCTCCAATAATTGTCTGATTGCAGTTCTGCATTACTTTTTACCTGTTTACTCTCGCCCTTTCCGCAATAAACATTTATCCTGAACGAAAAAGAAAGATTTTGGTTTCTGTCGCGCACACCTACCATAAGGCCTATATCGTGGAAGTCTTTATAAATTTTTATATGTTTTGAATACGCCCCTATATGGGAATTCCTTGCGCTTATATCAATACCCATATCGGCGCGCCAAGTCCAATTTTTAGGTGCTATTAAAAATTTAGTAGTAAAAAGAAAAGTTTCTCTGTCAGTGCTATAATTTGTAATACCGAAGTTAGCATAACTGTCGCCGAAACTTTTAAAAATACTGTCCAATACAAAAGCCTGATTGGCGCTATGAACATCATAAATATTCTGCAAATAAAAACTTGCACCCGTCAAAGGCGAAAAATAGCCTATCTCTCCCAATATAGGTTCTATGCGGTATTTGGTTTGCCAAGATTCGTCGGATTTTCTCAAATCATAGCCGCTGCCCAACTTAAAATATAAATTCTGCCCCAGCATATAATAATTTTGGATGTAGATAAGGTTTTCTTCTTCCGAAGTATCTTGGCTGCCGCTGTTAGTAAGAGAGCCGCCGACACTTCTTTTTGTATAGCGGTATCCTATATCCAAAAGCCCTGTTTTTAAATTGGAACGCAAATTTATTTCCCCTCCGTAGCGGGAAACAAAAGTATCTTCATCATTATTGGTAGGGTCTTTTAAAATGGCATCCTGTTTATAATAACCGCTGGGTGTAAGAGTAAAATTAGGGTGCAGTTTAAAACTTTTTGAACTTTTCCAATCGGCATTTAAGTACTGCACAAAATCATAATCGCCGAATTTTGCATTATTAAAACCTATATTAAAATTATTTACTATCCCGCCGGTGCCCTTAACCGTAAACGGATTAAAAATCCAATCTACTTTAGGGGCATATTCTTCCG
Organism: Candidatus Proelusimicrobium bovinum; assembly: GCA_902791965.1. Lineage (GTDB taxonomy): Bacteria > Elusimicrobiota > Elusimicrobia > Elusimicrobiales > Elusimicrobiaceae > Proelusimicrobium > Proelusimicrobium bovinum. The sequence continues at coordinate 58,670 of CADAXZ010000002.1, forward strand.
CATTAAAATAAGTTTTATCGTCGGGGTTTAACTGGTCGCGGTTTGTATAACCTATACGGAAAGTATTACTGTTGCTTTGGCGCACCGCAGATAAGCGCGTTAATTTATCCGGCGATACCACATAAGGATTTGCGCGGAAAAAGTCATCATTAAAATCTGCATCGGAAACATTCCTCGTTTCAAACTGGCTAAAGTAAATTGCCCCTTTGCCTTTATTTAAACTGTCTGAAGTATCGGCCACCTGCCACCAATAACCGCCGTCAACACCCCAACGCTGATCACTCTGCACTTTATCATATATCGTATAAGCCTGCAAAGAGCCGCGGAATTTTTGGGGATGCTCATAGCCTATCTCCGCACCGTAACCAAAACCGGAACGCGTATAATAATCCAAATTTGCTTTGGCTACAAAATCATTTTTGGCATAAACGGTAGAAGTTAAAAAGCCAAACCCTGTATTATCGCTTTGGTCAAAATCAACATAAGTGGTAAACAGCCTGTCCGTATTTAAAGAGCGGTACATAAACGGCAGGTAAAACACAGGCACTTTGCCTATTTTTACCACGGCATTTACAGCCCAAATCCTGTCATTTGGGATTAAATCTGCCTTGCCTACATAAAGAGTATAGTGCGGCTTTTCGTAATTACAGCAGGTTATATTTGCTTTTCTTAAAATGTATTTATTATTTTTTGACTCTATTGATTTGGTGGAAAGCACCCTTATAGGAGGATAATCAGCGCTTATATTTTCCATAATGACGGCTTTTGAAGCCAAATCAATCTTAATTCCGTCAGAAGTAAAAATACCTTTTTCATCTTCAATTATCGTTTCCCCCTTGGAAACTAAAATCTGCTCTTTTATATAAACCTGTATATCGTCGCTTTTTATTACTCTTACGGCAGATGTCCCGTCATCTACATAAATTTCCGCATTGCCTTTTATCGCCACTATTGAATTTTCTTTATCGTAAACGGCTTCATCGGCGGTAAAATAGATATACTCCTCCTTTGTAGGTTCGGGCAAAGTAAAATCTTGCGCAAAACAAAAAAGCCCCGTAATCAATAAACAAAATAAAAGGCAAAATGATAACAGAAATTTATTTTTCATTAGATTTATATAAAGCGTAAAGGGCTGCCCCGACACCGCCTATATTACCTTCCTTTGAGAGTAAAACTTTAACATTTTTAAAAGGAGTTTTTACCGATTGCTGCGCAAAAACTTCCTTTACCGAAGGCAGAAAATATTTTGCCCCCCTTGAAACTCCGCCTGCCAAAACTATCGCATCGGGGTTTAAAAGCAAAATCATATTGGCAAGCCCGCGGCCCAAATAAGTGCCGATTTCCTTCCAAAGATTTATGGCGACATCATCATCCTGCGCCGCCGCATCGGAAAGGAGTTTAACGGAAAAATCTTCCTTATTAAGCAAATTGGCTAAAACGGATTTAGGATACTTTACGCTTGCCGCCTGTGCCATACGCAAAATACCTTTTGTTCCGGCATAGGCTTCCAAACAACCCTTCTGTCCGCAGCCGCATAAAGGCGCTTCCGGCGAGCAATCTATCTTCATGTGGCCAACTTCCCCGGAAGATCCGTCTGCCCCTTGGTAAAGTTTGCCGTCAATAATTATGCCGCCGCCTATACCCGTACCTAAAGTTATCACAATCATATTTTTATGCTTGCCTTTAAATTCCTTATCAAAAACACCCCAAGCCGCCATATTGGCATCATTGGAAACATAACATTTACATCCGGTATTGGCTTTCATCATTTCCGCCACTTTTAAATTATGCCAAGGGATATTAGGCGCCCACCTTAAAACACCTTTACGATGGTCTGTATCTCCGGCAACACCTACGCCTATTACAACATTTTTATCTTTAAAGCCTTCCCGCCATTCGTTTACTATACGCGAAAGTTGCCCTAAAAACGCCTTGCCGCTTAAAGTGGTATATGTGGGGATTTTATCTTCTTTTAAAACCCGTTTTTTATCGTTAACAGCAAAAAATTTTACAAAAGTACCGCCTATATCTATACCTATTGCAATCATTTTTTTACCTCGCTTTCCGGATGGGCGCAGTTATATACTTTTTTAAGCCTTTCCAAAGATACATGCGTATAAACCTGCGTTGCCGATAAACTTTTATGTCCTAACATTTCCTGCAAACTTTTTAAATCACATCCGTTATTTAAAAGATGCGTAGCAAAAGAGTGCCTTAAACTGTGCGGCGTTATTTTACGCGCCACATGGCTTTTGACAGCGCTCTTTTTTATCATTTGGGCAAGGCCTTCGCCGCTTAAACGAACACCTTTGCTGCTTATAAAAAGAGGGTCTTGCGCTTTAACCTGCGGGCGCGTTGCAAGATAATTGCTTAAAGCCTCTAAGGCAATATCGGTAACGGGAACAAGCCTTTCCTTATTTCCTTTGCCCAATACTTTTACATAACCTTCCTGAAAATTAACATCTCCCGCGTTAAGGCCTACGGCTTCGCTGCGCCTTAAACCGCTGGAATACAAAAGTTCCAAAATAGCGGTATTCCTAAAATGGAATCTGTGGCTTGGCTCGGCTTGCATAAGGTTGCCTGCTTCCTGCTCGGTTAAAAAGGAAGGCAGTTTCTTTTCCCGTTTAGGTGCGGCAAATAAAGTAAAAGGATTTATTTTTATTAATCCCCTGTTTGCCAAGAAACGGGCAAAACTCCTTAAAGAACTTATTTTACGAAGCATAGTCGGGCGGGACAGTTCTTTTAAATTTTCATAAGCCAAATAAGCCCTTATATTTTTTAAATTGAAATCTTTTACCGAAAGCAAACTCCTTAAGGACATATAAGCCGCAAAAGCCTCTAAATCTTCCCCGTAAGCACGCAAAGTATGCTCCGAAAGATTCCTGCCCTGAAGGTTTAAGGTAAAATTTTCAATTTGTTTAAGCATCTTTCTTTTCGTTCTTCTGTCTTATAGCGGCTTCTTCCTGCGGCGTAATATTTACAATGTTTTTACAATTAGGATAACCGCTGCACCCTAAAAATGCACCTTTGGCGCTGCGCCTTAAAACAAGCGGCCTGCCGCATTTTTCGCACTTACGGCCGGAATCTAAAGGCCCGTCGGATATTTTATTTCCCTGTGCATCGACCGAATAGGTATTGCGGCATTTCGGGTAAGCACTACAAGCCATAAAACGGCCCTTTCTGCCTGTTCTTATTACCATAGGCGAACCGCACTTTTCGCAAATTTTATCCGTTTGTTCCGGCGCAGGGAAGCCCGAACCGTTTAAATTCTTTTTACCTTGGCAGGTATCAGGGTAATTTACGCAGGTAAGGTAATCACCGTATCTTCCGTGATGAAGCAGCATATCACTGCCGCAAAGCGGGCATTTTTCCCCTGCAGCAACGGAAGGCGCGGGCCTTTGCATATTTTTGGAAGCATTATCTAAATCATGCGTAAAACCGTTGTAAAAACCTCTTATAACTTCCACCCATTTTTTACTGCCTTCGGCTATATCGTCAAGGGTTTCTTCAACCCCTGCGGTATAAGATAAATCCATAATATCCTTAAAAAACTCTTTAAGTTGTTCCGTTACCGTAATACCAAGTTCCGTAGCAACAAGTTTATTGGGCTTTTGCCTTTCAATATATTTCCTGTCCAAAATAGTTTTTATAGTAGGAGCATAAGTAGAAGGCCTGCCGATACCGTGCTTTTCCAAAGTTTTGATGAGGCTGGCTTCGTTATAGTTTGGCGGCGGGGTTGTTTTATGGTCTTTACTTTCAAGCGAAACTAATTTTAATTTGTCGCCTTCTTTAACCGGCGGCAAAATAGCGGAAGAATTATCTTTATCTTCCTCATTATTATCTCGTTCGTCGGCTTCTTCCTGATAGACGGAAAGATAACCGTTAAATTTTACCGTTCTGCCGTTGGCCCTTAAAAGACATTTATCTTTGCCGCCCGCGGAAATATCAACTGTAACCGTATTAAACAGCGCATCCGCCATTTGGGAAGCCACAAACCTTAACCAAATAAGTTCGTAAAGTTTATATTGGTCTGCGGAAAGATAATTTTTTACCGCTTGCGGTGTTCTGTAAACATCCGTAGGGTGTATAGACTCGTGGGCTTCCTGTGCGCCTTTTACCTTGCCCTTAAAAACAGGTGCGGTTTTAGGGGCGAACTCCGCGCCGTACTTTTCCTTAATAAATTTAGATGTCTGCGCCTGCAACTGTTTGGAAACATTAAAGGAGTCCGTCCTCATATATGTTATAAGACCGACGGTCTGCCCGCCGATTTCCACACCTTCGTAAAGGCTTTGTGCAATCTGCATAGTTTTTTGGGAATTGAAACCTAATTTATTATATGCGTCCTGCTGCATTGAACTTGTTATAAAAGGCGGACGAGGTTTTTGTTTTACTTCCTTCTTTTCCACCTTTTCCACGACAATAGGCCCGTTCCTCAAAACGGCATTGACCGGAGCAAGAGATTCATTAGTATTAAAAACGGTGGATTTTACTTTGTAATCTTCCGCAAAAAGTTTATAGGTTATTGTCTTTTCAACATTTTTCCCTTCCCATTTTAAAATACGGGCGGAAAAAGACGGCTTTTCGTTTTCCTTTTCCAAAGTGGCTTTTAAAGTCCAATAGACCTGGTCTTTAAAATCTGCAATTTCTTTAGCGCGTTCCGTCAAAAGGCGTACCGCTACCGATTGTACGCGCCCCGCGCTTAAACCGCTGGTAATTTTACGCCACAAAAGCGGCGATAATTTATAACCTACAAGCCTGTCCAAAATACGCCTTGCCTGCTGGGCATCCACCAAATTATGGTCTATGCCGCGGGCGTGGTCAAAAGACTCTTTAACTGCGGTGGGGGTAATCTCGTGAAAGAAGATACGGCGCGTATTTTCCGGTTTTAAATGTAAAAGTTCCTGTAAATGCCAGGCTATCGCTTCCCCTTCGCGGTCAGGGTCGGTAGCGAGATAAACCGTAGAAGCAGTTTTTACCGCCTCTTTAAGTGCGCTTATTACATTAGGTTTACCGCTGATTACATAAGTAGGTTTAAAACCGTGCTGTTCGTCAACACCGATTTCCTTTGAGGGTAAATCCCGCACATGGCCGAAGGAACTGCGCACCATATAGGCAGAACCCAAAATTTTGCTGATTGTTTTCTGCTTTGTGGGGGATTCCACTATGACCAATTCTTTTCCCTGAGGCTTTGCGCCAGTAGTAGTTTTGCTTTGATTCGTCGCCATTTTTATATCCTCTTAAACAAGTAAAATTTTAAAATTTGCGGCGGCTGTATTTGCCGTCTTCGCAAGTTATTATACCGTTAACTTCCAAATTAAATAATAAACCAGCAATTTCGCTTACGCCCATATCAAGCGCTAAAGCCAAATCGTCCGTACTTTTACTGCCCGAGCCTATAGCATTAACTACGCTTTGCTCTAAAGAAGTAAGTTCCTGCTGAGGGGGCTTTTCTTCATTATAAAGTTTTTTGGTGTCAAGACCAACTTTTAAATTTAAAGGAATACAATCTATTATATCGGCCGCAGTCAGCGCCATACCTGCGCCTTCTTTTATAAGTTTATTGGGGCCCATACTCTGCGGGCTGTCTATCGGGCCGGGTACGGCAAGTACATCAAGGCCCTGCTCAAGCGCCATTTTGGCAGTTATTAAAGCACCGGATTTAACTTCCCCTTCCACTACTACCGCTATTTGGGAAAATGCCGCTATAAGGCGGTTTCTCCGCGGGAAATGCGGCGCAAGCGGCGGGGCATTGAAAGGCAGTTCCGAAATTATTGCACCGCCGGTATCTAATATACCGCGGGCGAGTTCTCTGTTTTCCGCAGGATAACAGCGCCCTATACCTGTGCCGATTAAAGCCAAAGTCGGCTTTTTATTGCGTACCGCGCAGGAATGCACAACAGAGTCCACACCCCTTGCAAGCCCGCTGACTAAAATAACGCCCGCAAGTGCCAAATCTTCCCCAAGGCGCGTTGCCGCCCTTCTGCCGTACGGCGTTATTTTGCGCGTACCTACCATAGCAACCCTTGCCGTGTTAACCTCCGGCAAAGTACCGCGCACATATAAAACGGGCGGCGGTTCTTTGATATTTAAAAGTTCTTTAGGGTAATTATCTTCCCCCTTAAAATAGATTGTGCCTTTTACTTTGGCTACTTGTTCCATTTCTTGTTCGGCATCAAGACGGGAAGTAGTTTGCAAAAATTTTTGGGCGGTTTCAAGCGATATTTTGCCTTCTTCGCTTAAAACCTGCGGAGTTTGTTTTAAAATTTCGCAAGGGGAAGAAAAAATATCCAAAAGCCGGCCTAACCAATCCGCCCTTAAAAAACTGAACGAATTGATTTTAAGCATTGCAAGTTTTTCTTCGTAGGTAAATTGCATAAAACACCTAAATATCGCTTACGCCTTTTCTGTCAAAAGGCCTGTACTGCATAACTTCTATTATATGTTGTTTTTGTATATCCTTGCTGCCGGCCAAATCCGCAATAGTGCGCGCCGTTTTAAGGATTTTATCCAAACTTCTGGCAGAAAGGCCTAACTTTTTCATAGCGAGTTCCAAAACTTCCCCGCCGCCTTGCGGCAAAGGGCAAAATTCTTTAATTTCCGCTACACTCATAAAAGCATTTGCCGTAGTAGTGCTGTTTTTAAAACGCTCCTGCTGGATTTGCCGCGCCGCTATTACCCTTTGCCTTATTTGTGCGCTTGTTTCGCCCTCGCTTTTTTTATTCCAATCTTTATAATCAACCGGATTAAGGTTAACCGTTAAATCTATTCTGTCTAACAGCGGCCCCGATACCTTTGATTTATAGCGGCTTATTTGCAGGGGAGTACAGTTGCATTGTTTAATTTTATGCCCGTGATACCCGCAAGGACAGGGATTCATAGCCGCAATAAGCGTAAATTTAGCAGGGAAAGTAAAACTATCCTTGGCGCGCGCTATGGTTACTTTGAAAGTTTCCAAAGGTTCTCTTAGCACTTCCAAAGAGGAACGGGAAAATTCCGCAAATTCATCCAAAAACAATACCCCGTTATGCGCAAGGCTGACTTCACCGGGTTTAGGTGTCTGCCCGCCGCCGATTAAGGCTATGTTGGAAATTGTATGGTGCGGATCTCTAAAAGGCCTGCCTGGCATTTTACTGTTCTTGCCCAAAAGTTTACAAACGGAATAAATCTGCAAAATATCAAGCCGTTCTTCTTTAGTTAAAGGCGGCAGGATACCGGCAAAGCGTTTGGCAAGCATACTTTTGCCTGTTCCGGGCGGGCCTACAAGCAAAACATTATGCCCTCCGGCAGCGGCAATTTCCAAGGCTCTTTTTGCAAGGCTTTGGCCTTTAACTTCGCTAAAATCCCCTAAAAGCGTTTCATCTTCCGCATTTTCCAAAGCGTCAGCACCTGCAGGTTTAAGTTCTTGCTTACCCTCAAGATATTCTACTGCCTGTTTCAGATTTACAGCACCGTATGCCTGTGTTGAGGCATAAGCCGCCTCGTTTAGATTATCGGCAGGGATTATCGCTAAGTTATGTCCGGCTTTTTTAAGGCAAATAAGCATAGGTAAAACACCGCCGCAGGCGTGTATTTTGCCGTTAAGCCCCAAAGAACCTATAAAAACTATTCCTGCGGATTTTTGTTGCGCCTCTTTGCTTAATTGTCCGCTTGCCGATAAAATACCCAAAGCAATAGGCAAATCAAAATGTGTACCGGATTTTTTAACTTCGGCAGGGGCAAGATTAACCGTAATTTTTTTTAAAGGGACATCAAAGCCGCTGTTTCTTATAGCGGCCAGTACCCTGTCTTTGGCTTCTTTAACTTCCTGCTCGGGCAGACCTACAAGGGAAAACGACGGCATTCCGGCTGAAATATCCACTTCAACCGAAACTAAAAAGCCGTCTAAAGCATTTATACAGCCCGATAAAATATTTGAAAGCATAAAGATTATTTAAAGGTCATTTCAACCAAATCAGGGGTTGTTCTTTCAACAGTAAAATTAGCGTAGTATTTACGCAAAATCTGGGCGGCAAATTCTTCGGAATTTCTTATATTTGCCTGCACCTCAAAAGTAGCATTGGAATTTGTATATTTTACCAAAGCAAAATCTTCTACTTCCCTTAACTGGCGCATTATATTTTGCAGTTCTTCCAAACGCTCAATAGAGTTTACATCATTAATAATAAACTTAAATGTCTTTGCCGAATGAATTGCAAGATTTACAGGTTCGGCAATTTGCAAAGCGGCATTTTCGCAAGCGCCGGTTAAAGCCTTTTGCTGCGCTATTGATAAGACACCGTCAAGCCCGCTAAAGCCCTCGGAAGATTCCGCAATAACCTGATAGTTGCTTGCCGCTATTACCTGAATATTGGCTTTTGCCCTTACAGGCTTAAAGGAAGTGGTAAGTTGTGCCGCACTGCCAAGTTCTTCCGCTGAAGCATCTGCCAGAATTATATATCTTGCACCTTCTTTTTTGGCTTTATCAACTATCTGGTTATAATTTTCCAAATTATTTTGGCTTAAATTGCCGCCGTCTATAAGGAGATAAGGATAATCTTTTAAAGCCTTATAAATGCCTTGGCGGCAATATTGCTTTAAAGATACTTCGTTTTCAATCAGTTCCCTTGACGCAACAAAGATATTAGTCTTTTTTACATAATCCGCACTTTCCAACTCTTTAATTTTAGCAGCCAAATCGCTCACTAAAATCATTACGCGGGCTTCTGCGTAGAAAGTTTCCCCGCGGCGGTAAGCGGAAGTTATATAAGAACGCCTTATATAACCGCTGGGATTATCAATAATCTGTTTTTTTACTTCCTGCGGAAATTCTACCGTGCTGTTGGAAGATAAAAATACTCTTGTTGCTTTTTCAAGCGCATTGATTTCGGCCTGCTTAAGCACTTTCTTTTTAAGCGCCCCGCGGGAAATTTCCTCATAAGGAACACTTGCCGAAGCAACAACATATTCCCCCGCACCTTTAGGCCCTATATTCATACGCTGGCAGCCTGCAAAAAGCAAAGCACAGCAAAATAAAAACGCTATTTTACGCATACAAACCTCTTATTTTAAAACATCGCCTAATACCCTTACATAAGCACTCGGCATTTTTATATTTTCCGCATCTATTATACCGCAGCGTATCATCATAACTTCCAGCATATGCATCAAAATATCATAGAAATTATCCCTTATAGATTTTTGACATACTGTTAAATCCGGGCCTAAAATTATAGCGCCTTTAAGGTTTCTTGTATCACAGATATTGGCTATCTTGAAAGCAGCGGAAATAATATGATCCGTTGAATAACCGCTCTTAAGAGCAAAATTAAATCCGCCCTTTATACCCATTTCTCTTGCCTTTTGCATTACACAATAGGCCATCCATTTAAACTTATCTGCCTGATCCTGCGGATAGAAGAAACCAAAGTTTCCCCATTCCGTATTTTCCGTTTTGTTAATGCTGGTAATATCCGCGAAATTTTTCCTCAAAATTTCGCTATCGGGATTTTCGCCGTCTAAAGCAAGCATTTCGTTTAAAATTTGGTCATAGGTCATTTGGATAAGGCCGCTGTTATTGATACGGCGGCTTAAAACCTGTACTCTTTTTATATCCCTTGCAATTAAACTCAAATCCGTTTTATTAACATTCCCGTTGCCTAAATATTGTTGTTGCTGTTCTTCATTAAGGCCTAAGTCCGCTTCTTCAAACATTCTCTTGTATATTTTGGAAAAATGCATCTGGCGGGGCGGCTTAAGTTCAGATACCCACCCTTGGTCCAGACGGAAGCGCACAAGTTCTTCAAAGCGGGCAAGGCTTTCCGGTGGGTATTTTGAAGATATAATCATCTGTTTGTGTTCTTGTAAAAATCTGTTCAATAAACGGGAAATAAAATCCCTGTTATGTTCATTTACCGCAGTAAGATGTATATCATCAATTATAAGAACTTCTACCGAGGAAAAGAATTCTTCTAATTGGGCAACTTTATTTTCTTCAACATACCGTTGCACACCTCTTGAAAGGCGCACGCCGTTAGTAAGAAATATTTTTTCCTGCCCTATTTTTTTGGAAATTTCATAGCCCATAGCATTGAGAAAATGGCTCTTACCGGTTCCGCTTTCCCCGTATAACATAAAGGGATTGTGCATATTACCGATATTATCAATAACACTCATAGCCGTTGCGTGTGCAAAACGGTTTGATGCCATATCCATATTATCAAAGGTAAACAGAGGGTTTAAAGGAATTTCCAAAGGCCAATTATTCCTTTTATATATTTGCCCTGCCGAAATTAAAATCGTATGGTCAATAGAAGTTGCCGCGCGCGGTTCAGGTGCGGGCTTTGGGGCAGGCTTAGCAGCAGCAACATTTTGGGCAGGATTGAGCGGTACTTGCGGTCTTACAGAAGGGGTATGCCCGCCGGCAGGAACTTGAGGCCTTGCAGGGTTTTGGGGACGGACCTGCGGGGCAGGTTTAGCAATATTGGGCTGGGATACAGGCCTTTTTACCGGTACGGAAGGACGAACACCGGGAATAGGCGGACGGGGAGTCGACGGAATTTTAGGTGCAGCAGGAACAGCCGGTTTAGGCCCTAAAGGCTTTTTAGGCGCAACCGGAATATGTGGTCTGACAGGTTTATTAAAATTATTAGATGAATCTTGTGTCATAATTACTCTTTTCTCCCCTTTATTTATTTGTTCTGTATTTTTATTAAAATCTTTTTTAGCATCTGCCCTGTTTATATTTCCTGAATTGTTTAAATTATTTTGTACAGGCTTAAACGAAGCATTAGTATTAATTTTTGGTTTATTTAAAGCAACAGTTTTAGATACACCTGCTATTGCCGGTTTGGAAATCGGAATATTTTTAACAGGTATAACAGGTTTGCTTGGTACAACAGGTTTTGCAACTACAGTTTGTTTTAATCCAATTACTGCAGGCTTTGATTCAGATATGGTTTTCTTAGGCTCACTCGCTTGCTTAGGCTCAGTTTCCTGCTTGGGCGCGGCAGATTTCTTAGGCATAAATCCCGCCTTCAGCATACCAATAGGGTCTGCATTGTCTATTTT
>CADAXZ010000003.1 GCA_902791965.1 Candidatus Proelusimicrobium bovinum
GTTAGGGAAACGGTTTGCCATTTCCACCATACGCTCCGCCGCTTTAATAAGGTGTCTGTAAATCCAATCATTACCGCTGTTAAGCCAAACATCGTGGTAGCCTTTATCCCCCCAAGAGGACATAGAAGGCTGCACTACCTGATTTACGGGGTTTTGCTCAAGGTATTCAAGCGGGGTAATAAGTTTAATTTCCTTTTGGTCGTAATAGATTTTCTTAAATAAGAAATAAAGAAAATCTATACCTTCATACCACCAGTGTCCGTAAAGTTCGGCATCATACATAGAAACTACCAAAGGTTTTCTGTCCGTAATTACCGAAGCAAGATATTCCAACTGTTTTTGGCGGTTGAACATAAAATTGCCAGCGTGTGTAGCGGCAACTTCCCTTGCGTCATTAGGATAATACGGCTGTTTTTGGTTTAAAGATACTTTACCGGTAATTTTGCAGTATTTCATACCGATATTGCGCCTTACACCGTCGGAATGAAGATAAGGCTTAATATAATCATAATCCAAATCGTAGCCTAAATCACGATAAAATTCCCTGTAATTCGGGTCGCCCGGGTAGCCGCTTTCTGCACTCCAAACCTGCTGGGCAGATTCCATATCCCTTGCAAAAGCCGCTACGCCGTTAGGCGTGTAAACAGGTGCGTAAATACCGTATTTGGGGCGCGGCGTGCCGTGCATAATACCGTGCGATTCCATAAAGAAAAATCTTATTCCCTGTTCTTTAAGGAAAATATCATCCCCCGGGTTATAGGCACATTCCGCAAGCCAAATGCCGCGCGGGTTTCTGTCAAATCTCTTCCTGTAATCTTCCGCCGCTATTTTAATTTGGGCGCGCACGCTTTCTTTATGTACCTGTAAAGGCAAATAACCGTGCGTTGCGCAACAGGTAATAATTTCCAACTTGCCCAAATCCTGAAACTTTTTAAATCCGTTTAAAATTTGCCCGTGGTAATAATCTTCAAAAAGTTCTCTGTATCTTTTGAATTTTTGGTTATACATCTGGGCCACATAAAAATATTCCGTATTTTTAGTGCGGGAGAGTTCCTTTTCCGAAAGTTCAATACGCTGGTTTAAATAATGTCTGAAGCGGCTTATAAGCAATTCGTCAGACATCATAGCACACAAAGGCGGCGTAAGCGACATTGTTATCCTGAAATCTACACCTTCCGCCAAAAGTTTTTCATAAACATCCAAAAGAGGAAGATAAGTTTCCACCATTGCTTCATAGAACCAATCTTCTTCCAAAAAGTCCGGATATTCCGGATGCCTTATAAACGGCAAATGGGCGTGTAAAACTAATGAAAGATAACCTTTTTCCTGCATTATGCCTCCTTTTGTCTTTCGGCTTTAATAGTTATTGCTCTTTTCTTTTCCGTCTTAGTGTGGTGATGTGCGGTTATAGGGAATACAACCTGCCCGTCCTGCAAAGAACATCTGAAAGAGAAAGTGCCGTCGGGATTAAGAGTAATTTCCTTACCGCTGATAAATACTTTTGCGTTTTTGCTGGCCTGCCCGTAAACGATAAGTTCACAATCGGCTTTAAGCCAAATATCTTCGTCATTTTCTGCCGGAGCGGGAACTGCTAAACGCGCAGAACCCCAAGAACTTACATTGGAAGACGGCAAATTGTTTACATCAATGCCGAACATCTTCCAGCGCTGCTGTAAAATTGTTTGAAGCCTTTCGCTTGCACCGCCTAAATTGGCATTACCGAATTTTTCCACGCCGGACATCTTAATAAGTTTTTCATATTCGCCTTCCACCATCATCCATTTTTCATCTATTTTATCGGATATTTTACCAGAAGGCGTTGTTGTGGAATTACTGCGGCTTAAAAGGATAAATTCCCCTTCGGGGGTGATTATACCTATATCGCAAATATATTTTTTTGTACCGGCAGGAATGTTGATATACCAACTGCCCGCATCTAATACTACGGGCACATCAAAATAAGATTTACCGTTTGTACCGTCAAAATTTTCCACACCCGTAATATCATAAACACGGATTACGCTTTTGGATTTGGCAAAAATATCACGGCCTCTTTCGCCCATTACATATTCATAAGTATCTTTTACAATATCCCAAAAAAGGAACATCCAATTAGGGTCTTTAGGTAAAAGGAAAGATTCCGTTTTACCGTAGGTTTGAGGCAAATCATACTGGGCCTCTTTTACCGCATTGTGGTCTATTTTTATTGCTGCTGTTGAAGAAAGTTTTTCTTCCATAGTTTTACTCCCCTTTAGTTTTCCTCTTTTATGAAATTTAGTTTCATAATTTCTTCCAAGGACGGCTTTACAAATGTATGAGAAATTTCTATAGATTTTGCCGCCGTACTTATATCTTTAAGCCCGTTGCCGCCTATTACTATGGCTACGGACTCGTCTTTTTGTATAAGGCCCTGCGCTACAAGTTTCTTAAGCCCCGCATAAGTAGCAGCGCCGCCTGGTTCTGCAAATACACCTGTTTCCCGCGCAAGTTCCGGAATACACGATAAAATTTCCGCATCACTTACGGTTATGGCCATACCGTTTGATTCTTTTAGTGCCTGAAGGGCCAAATAACCGTCGCGCGGATAATTTACGGAAATACTGTCAGCCATAGTATTGGCTTGTACTGCGGTTATATCCCCGCCGGTCTTCCAAGCATTTGTAAGGGCTGCGCTGCCTTCCGCCTGTACCGCTATCATTTGGGGCATTTTTTCAATAATGCCCAACTTATTAAAATCTTTAAAACCGCGCCACATTCCGCAAACAATAGTACCGTCGCCAGCCGCTACTATAACTTTATCGGGGGCTTCCCATTGCAACTGTTCGCAAATTTCAAAGGCGCAGGTTTTTTTGCCTTCTCTGGCATAAGGATTATAACCTGCCGCACGGTTATACCAATTAAACTTTTCCGTTGCGGCACGGCAGAGTTCAAAAGCATCATCCAAACTGCCGTCAACACGCACCACATCTGCACCGTAAACATAAAGTTGCACAAGTTTAGGTTCGGGTGTATTTTTGGGCGCAAAAATTACGGTTTTTATTTTTAAATTTGATGTCAAACACGCCAAAGAATCGCTTGCGTTTCCGCTTGAAGCATCAGTTATAACTTTTGCCCCTAATTCCAAAGCGCGTGCAACCGCTACGGCACTGCCCCTATCCTTAATAGAACCCGTAGGATTGCGGCCTTCATCCTTGATAAATAACTGGGATATTCCTAACCTTTCTGCAAGTTCATCTGCTTTATAAAGCGGGGTCCAACCTAACTGTACCGGCGGAATATCATCGTGGTCATCAATGGGTAAAAGGTCTATATAACGCCACATATTATAAGATGTATTATCATCTAAAACATCATAATCAAGGCGCTTTTTTATCAACTTATAATCGTAATTAACTTCCAACGAGCCGCCGCAGGAATTACAAATATAATTTGCATCTCTTGTTTTATATTCTTTTCCGCAACTGACACACTGTAAGTTTAATATCTTTTTCATACTTATATAATGATAGCATTTTTAGAGCCGCTTTAACAGTAAAACGCCCTTTTTTATGGAACTTTTATCCACCAAAAGTAATTTCCTGCGCATTTGTATAGTTTATAGTTTTTTATTTTAAAAACAAGAGCAACTTATAATAAAAAATCCCCGCACTGTTTACAGAACGGGGACTTTTATTATTTTATAAATTTAACTGATTACAAAGTTATTGTTGTACCCAACTGCCCCAATTATCCCCGTAAGCATTACAAGTACGCTTATAGGTTTTATATGAACAACCGGAAGCCTCATATTTATACTGTGTAGCGCCATGGCTGCAGGTGCAGGTAAAACTTGTTTCACTTCCGCAGATATATTTAGGCGATACGGAAGTGGCATTGCAAGAAATAACCTGTCTGGCGAAAGTACAATATTTTCTTTTCCTTGTATTGTTGCTGCAACTGCCTGAATACATATAAAAACTGCCTACGCCTTCATAGACACAACTTCCTTGCCAATGGTTATTAATACATATGCACCCGGCGGAATCAGCCTGATACGGATAGTAAGTACTACCGTTATTATTATTTACTCCGCCGATATAAGGGCATTGCCCTCCAGTGCCGTCTATGCATTGGGGTCATCATTAATCGGGTTAATTTTCGCAAAGATATTTCCTTGCGATGCAAACATAAAGGCCGCAGTTAATGCAAAAACAAAAAATATTTTATTTGTTATATATTTCATATAGTTATCCTTTCCGATAAATACCGCAAAATTATGCGGCAAATATATTTGAAGATAATAAAATGACTTTTTAAAAATCATTTTAATTATCCCTCATAGCCCGCCCTTGCATTGTGCAAGGACGGGCGGTTGGTTAGTTGAGAGGCTAACTTTTGAAGTTAGCAGATCTTTATTTATACTAATCCCCTGTCGGCTATGCCGGAGGATATTTATTTTCGGGCTTTGTTTGCTTAAATTTAAAACCTTTGTTTTTAATACAAACCTTATCAGCCTAACCAATACAACGAACTGTTAAACGCATAAAAACAAAAGAGGTATATCACTACTTTTACAGCCCGAAACCTGAGAAAAATTTATCAAAAAAAAACGGCTGTCAAGTAAAATTTAATTTGGGGTATTTTTAAGACGGGAAAGATAAAAAATATTTAAGATTTTTGAAAGAATCAAACTGATTTTTATTTTATCAAAACGCTTTAATAAACATTTACCGGCACAGTACGGATTCATAACACACAAAAGTAAAACCCCGCACTTAAAATACGGGGTTTTAAAAACAGCCGCCTAACTGTGCGGGGGACTTTAACTAAACCTTTATTTTATTATTTATCGGTTACGGGGTTAACTCTTTTTATTTTTGCGCCCAATTTGGTAAGGTTTTGCTCAAACTGCTCATAGCCCCTGTCTATGTGGTAAATACGCTCAACTTCGCTTTTGCCTTTGGCGCAAAGCCCTGCAAGCACCAAAGCCGCACCGCCGCGCAAATCAGATGACATAACAACCGCAGGGCTGAATTTTTTTACGCCCGTTATTTTGGCAGTATTACGCTCTATCATAATATTTGCGCCCATACGAACAAGTTCAGGTGCGTGCATAAAGCGGTTTTCAAAAATATCTTCGCTGATTTCGCTCTGGCCGCAAGCAAGACACATCAAAGTCATAAAAGGGGCTTGTAAATCCGTGGCAAAACCAGGGTAAGGCGCTGTTTTTATATTTACGGGTTTTATCTTTTTGGCTTTGGGTTTTATGCGGATAAAATCTTTTCCGGTTTGGATACTAAAGCCGGCTTCTTTAAGATAATCAAGCAAAATTTCATTATCTTCAGGGATACAATCCTCCACGGTAATATCCCCTCTTGTCGCGGCCGCAGCAATAATATAAGTTCCAGTTTGTATTCTGTCTGCCGCGACGGTGTGCGACATAGAACCTAATTTATCTTTGCCTTCAATAATTATGCGGCCTTTAAAATCCTGCTTTATATCCGCGCCCATTGATTTAAGCGCTTTTATCAAATCGGAAACTTCAGGCTCGCGCGCGACATTTTCCAAAACAGTTTTACCCTTGATAAGGCAGGCGCACATCAGAAGGTTTTGCGTCGCACCTACGCTGGGGAAACTCAAAATAATTTTTACGGGATTTAATTTACGGGCTTTTAAAATAACATTGCCGTTTTGCACCAAAACTTTTGCGCCCATTTTTTCAAAGCCTTTTAAATGGATGTCAACAGGCCTTACGCCTATGGCACAACCGCCCGGCAAAGGAATAATTGCTTTTTTAAATCTTGCCAAAAGCGGGCCTGCAACCCAAAAACTTGCACGCATCTGCTTTACCAAATCATAAGGGACTTCCGTCTTAAGTTTACGCCCCGCTTTTACGGTTAAAGTACCGCAATCATATTCAACTTCTTTGCCTAACTGCTGCAAAATTTTTATAGTTGTTCTTATATCCCTTAAATTAGGAACTCTGTTTATTATGCAAGGCTCATCGGTAAGTAAAGTAGCCATTAAAATAGGTAAAGCCGCATTTTTACTGCCGCCGATTTCCACCGTACCTTTAAGTTTATAACCGCCGTGTATTATAAATTTATCCATTGTATTTTCCTTTATTAAATTGCCTTTTTACGGGCGAAAACAAATCTTTCTATACCGGCAAAGTCCTTTCCCGTAAAAGGTGTTTGCCAATACTGCCCACTAAAAAATTTTAACACTTTTTCGCTTTGGCCAAAACCGATTTCCAAAGCCAAAAGCCCGCCTTCTTTTAAAAAAGACGGTGCGGCATCAATAATTTTTTTGATTATTTTAAGCCCGTCCTTTCCGCCGTCAAGGGCAATATGAGGCTCGCTCTGCACTTCGGGCGAAAGGGTTTTTATAACTTCCGTAGGAATATAAGGCGGATTGGAAATTATTAAATCAAAGCCGCCTTTAATATTTTTAAACAAATCACTTTGCACAAACTGTACCCGCGGGCCTAAATTCATATTGTCAGAATTTTTGCGCGCGACTTCAAGCGCTTCTTTTGAAATATCAGCCCCGATAATCTGCACTTGCGGAAATATAAAAGCCAAACTTATTGCTATACAGCCTGAGCCGCTGCACATATCAAGGATAGCATCCGGCTTAATACCGCACAAATGTTTTACGCTTTGCTCTACAAGTTCTTCCGTTTCCGGACGGGGAATAAGCACCGTAGGGCCTACGGTAAAAAGCCTGCCCATAAATTCCGCTTCGCCTATGATGTGCGCCAAAGGTTTGCCGGAAAGTTTTTCTTTAAGGATTTTATTAAAGAGTTTTTCCTCTTTATCATAAATAAGATTATCACCGAAAGCCCTTATATAAGTTCTGCTTTTGTTAAGTACAAAAGCAGCAATAAGTTCCGCATGCGCCTGAGGTTCATCTATGCCTTTAAGTTCAAGTTCTTTACTTGCGCCGTCAACAAGTTGCTTTATGGTTATCATCTTACATAGCCATTGTTTTAAGTTTTTCTTCCGTACGCAGTTTGCGCAGATGTTCTAAAATTTCGTCTATGCCGCCTTCCATAATTTCCGTAAGATTATGGAAGTTTTCATTAAGGCGGTGGTCGGTAACCCTGCTTTGGGGGAAGTTGTAAGTCCTTATTTTTTCCGAGCGGTCGCCTGTGCCTACCTGCGCTTTTCTGGCGTCATAAATTTCCTGATTTTGTTTTGCTTCTTCTATTTGGTACAGTTTGGCTTTAAGCATACGCATAGCCTTTTCCCTGTTTGCGCCTTGGTGGCGTTCTTCCCTGCAACTTACAACAATGCCGGTAGGTTTATGGATAAGCCTTACCGCCGTTTCCACCTTGTTTACATTTTGCCCGCCCGCTCCACCGCTGCGACAGGTTTCCATTTCAATATCGGCGGGATTTATTTGAATATCAATATCTTCCGCTTCGGGCATAATGGCTACCGTTACCGTTGAGGTATGCACGCGGCCCGAGGTTTCCGTATCAGGTACGCGCTGCACCCTGTGAGTGCCGGCTTCATCGCGCAGCCAGGAATAAGCCCCCTCGCCTTTAATAAACATACTTACATATTTACAGCCTTTTAAGCCTGTGGGCGTATATTCCAAAAGTTCAGTTTTCCAGCCGCGGTTTTGCGCAAAATGCTGGTATACCCTTAAAAGTTCCGCGGCAAAAATTGCACTTTCGTCCCCGCCTGCACCAGGGCGTATTTCCAAATAAATATTTTTGGAATCTTTCGGGTCCGGCGGGATAATTAAAATGCGCAACTGCTGTAAAATTTCATCAGGTTTATTTTCAAGTTCGGCAAGTTCTTCTGCCGCTAAAGCGGCCATTTCCTTATCGCCGCTTTCAAGCATTTCCTTATCTGCGGCTATTGCGGCATTTACTTTTTCAAGTTCTTCGGCCTTTTCTATAATGGGCTGGAGAAAAGCGTGCCGTTTAGTCTTTTCCTTAAAGACATCAGGCTGTATGTTGCCTGCGGAAAGTTCCTTTTCAATTTGGTTAAATTCTTCTTTAAATTTAGATATATCCATAATTACCTTCAGCATTTAAAATATAAATAAGCAGCCCCACATTATCTGCGGGGCTGCTTAAACGGTCTTAAAACGCTATTTTGCTGCTTTTTTATCTGCCTTTTTATCTTCTTTCTTTGCCGCTTTTTTTGCTGTTTTTACGGGAGCGGTAGATAAAACGACCTTCTTTACCGCGGCCTTTTTAGCCTTGGCTTTAACTTCCGTTTTAGGCTTTCTTGCAATCATTTTGCCTTGTGTGGCGGCAAACTTCTTATTGAATTTTTCTACGCGGCCTTCGGTATCAAGCATCTTCTGCTTGCCTGTAAAGAACGGGTGGCACGCCGAACAAATATCAAGTTTTACTGCTTTCATTGTGGAGCGCGTTTTAAATTTAGCGCCGCAAGCGCAGACGACTTCCACAACTTCGTATTTAGGATGAATTTTTTCTTTCATTTCAAATTACCTCAAAAAATTAGTTCCCTTATATTATACTATAAAATTATATAATTTGTCCTTATTTACTGTTTTTGGGCAGGGTAATGAATATCAATATAATTGCCTTTGCCGTCATCTATAAAGTAAGCATAAGGCGTTTTTACATCATAGCCTTCTTTATATTTTAAAATGACTTCAATTTCCCCCTGTCCGTTTTTGATAAACTCCACGCCTTCACCGGAAAGTTCGCAAACACCCGATTTTTTATCTCCGCAGAATACAGCCTTTGTTTTATCTTCATTATACTCTGCATTTTTAAGTACGGATAAAACAGTTAATTCTTTTAACGGCATTATATAAGGGAAATATCCCTTATAAGATTTATTCCTGTCTTGCGCATTAAGGCAGTTGCCATTATTATCAAAGGCATAACAATAAAGCCAAGTTTCTTTAGGCTTAACCCAGCCTGTACTGTATTTTAAACATCTGCCGGAAGAATCAAAATCCGTACAGTAAACTTGTTTTGTTATAGTATATAGCCCACGCGCGGAATTATCGTTCCTGTAAAAAAATGAAATGCCCGTACCTGTTTTGCAGCCGTCTGAAGATTGGGTTTGCGCACAATCAAAAACCAGTATAGGCCTGCCGTAATTATCAAAAAAGAACTTCCTTTCTTTTTCTACGCTGCATACATCTTCCTGAGTATATTTGCAAATACGATAACTTACTGCCCGCCCTGTTTTATCTAATATTAAATCCCCGCTGACACTACATTTTTCATTCTCTTTTGATATACAATATCTTTCCATAATATTATTATCGTTTCTGTTAAAAATATTTCTTTCCAAATTACCTGAATATTGCTTTACAAAAGAGGAAACAAAATTATCACGCTTATCAAAAATGAAATGGGATTCATCTTCGTTTAATAAGCCAAACTGCATATTATCTTTAAGATACGGTTTATAAAAACTGTTAAAAATATACGGCGGATAATCAAAAGCCGGAACAGGCAAACCCCAACGGATACAGGAATTATTTTCAAAGGCAAGACACTCTTTAGAATGAATTTGCCTGCCTGCCGAATCATAAGTAAAACTATGGGCAGAAATAAGGTTCTTGTCTTGTCCGTTAAATATTTCTTCCAAAATTAGATTACCGAATTTATCATAAGAATAATGCCTGCGTTCCTGCAAATTACCGCATTGCCCGAAAGGTGCTTTGGGATTGCATACATAAAGGTTTTTTATTTTATTTGTGGCGTTATATACCGCAATGATATTTTTGCTGCAACTGTCCCCTTCGGAATCTTGCCCGCCGCATACTTTATATAAAACGGCTTTACCGTTCGCTTCGGCATATAAACGCGCGCTCAAAATGCAATTACCGCTGTCATAACCTATGCATACCGTTTTATAAGGTTCGGCTTCGTAAATATGCCCCTGCAAATAGTAAGGTTTATCATCATAATTTTGGGGCAAAAAATCTGTCTTTTCCTTAGGCTCAATATCTGCTTTTTCCTGCTTAACGGCAGGAAAGTCTTTTTTAACTTCCCGCACGGGAGCATTTTCTTTCTTTTTCACTACGGTCTTGGCAGGCGGCTCTTTTACGGGTTCAGGTTCTTTTGTCATACGGATATAAACTATACCGGTAAGACAAAAAGCAACTATTAAAATTGTTATAAATAAAGGTTTCTTTATATCCATAGTATCTATTATACAAAAAGGCCCGCCTAAAGACGGGCCTTAAATATTACTGTCTGATTTTTAAAAACTGCCGGCTTCCATTTGTTTGAAAAAATCTTTATTGGATTTGGTAGCGGAAAGTTTTTCCAAAAGAAGGCTCATTGCATCAACAGGGCTTAAAGAAGCAAAAATCTTTCTCATAATCCAAGTTTTATTGAGTTCTTCTTCCGTCATAAGCAGTTCTTCCTTACGGGTGGAAGAACGGTTTATGTCAATAGCAGGGAAAATACGGCGTTCGGCAAGTTTTCTGTCAAGGCAGATTTCGCTGTTGCCTGTACCTTTAAATTCTTCAAAAATAATATCGTCCATTCTGCTGCCCGTTTCTACCAACGCGGTGGCAATAATCGTCAAAGAGCCGCCTTCTTCAATATTCCTTGCCGCGCCGAAAAATCTTTTGGGTTTTTGAAGCGATGTCGCTTCCAAACCGCCGGTAAGTACGCGCCCGCTGGCAGGTGTGGTGGTATTGTAAGCCCTTGCAAGACGGGTAATGGAATCTAAAAGGATAACAACATCTTTACCGTTTTCCACACCGCGTTTTGCCTTTTCAAGCACCATTTCCGCAACCTGCACATGGCGCTCTGCGGGTTCATCAAAAGTAGAGGCTATAACTTCCCCTTTAACACTGCGGCTCATATCGGTTACTTCTTCGGGGCGTTCGTCAATCAATAATACCAAAAGTTCCACATCTTTATGATTGGTAGTTAAAGAATTGGCAATGTTTTTAAGCATTACCGTTTTACCTGTTTTAGGCTGGGCAACTATCAAAGCCCTTTGCCCTTTGCCTATGGGCGCAACTAAATCTATTACCCTTTGTGTAAGGTCTTTTTTATCCGTTTCAAGCACAAACCTTTCGTTAGGATGCAAAGGTGTTAAGTTTTCAAATAAAGGACGGCGGTAAACTTTATCGGCATCAATATCATTTACCTTTTGCACCTGAAGCATAGCAAAATATTTTTCATTATCTTTCGGCGGGCGGATAAGGCCTTCCACTTTATCGCCTTTTCTTAAACCAAGACGCTTGATTTGCGAAGGCGAAACATAAATATCATCTCCGCCTGCAAGGTAATTATTTTCTTCGGAGCGTAAAAAGCCGAAGCCGCCGTGTCCGTTATCGGATAAAATTTCCAAAACGCCGCCGCCGTAAACAGAGCCGTTCTGTTTGGCTTGTACGGCTATAATTTTGCCGATTAACTGTTGTTTGCGCAAACCGGAAATTTCTTCTATATTGTAATTTACGGCAAGTTTTGTAAGTTCGGCCACGCTTAACTTTGAAAGTGCCGTAGCATCCATAGGTTTAGAGCCGTTAGGTTTTGATTGCGGGTATTGCTCCTGCTGGGGCCTTTGGTAAATCCTTATAACAGGTTTGTCGGCAGGTTTTTCCGTTGGTATTGCTGCTTGTTTTTCTATTACTTTTTCCGCAGGTGCTTGCTCTTTGTTTATGCAAGCGGTATTTTCCGAAACAGGCTGAAGCGTTTTACCGTCCGCAGTACAACCGGATGTGCTTTCAGACGGCTTTTCCGCCGTGCGTTTTAATGCCGGTCTGCGCGGTGTATATTTGCGCGCGGGTTTTTCTTTGATTTCTTCTTTTACGGCAGATTTTACTTCTTTAGTTTCCATAACTACCTCATTATCTAATGTTTAAAATATAAAAAAATCTTTTTATTTTTTCTTCTAATGTTTTCCTGTCGGAATTATTGTAAATTACCATATCGGCCTTTTGGGCTTTTTGTTCCAAAGGCATTTGCTTTAAATCCCGCTTTAAAAAATCTTCCTTTTTAAATCCTTTTTCCAAAGCCCTTTTAAGGCGGATTTTATCATCTGTGTAAATACAAATTGTTAAATCAAAACTGTTTTCAAGGCCTGTTTCAAATAAAAGCGGAACATCAAAAACAATAATTTTTTTATTGCTTGCAGATATAATTTCCAATGCTTCTTTAAAAATCAAAGGGTGCAGCAGATTTTCCAGCCATTTGCGTTTTGTATCGTCTTTAAATACAGTTTCGGCAATTTCAGTACGCCCCAAAGATTTAAAGCGTTCGTAAATTTCCTGCTTGCAAATATCAAAATATTTCCTGCTTAATTTATCCGAGCATATAACTTCCGCACCTGATTCTTCAAACACTTGCAGGGCGGTACTCTTGCCGCCGGATATTGCACCCGTCAAACCTATTACCGTTTTGCCTTGCCTGCGGAAGTTTAATTCACTCATAAAACCGGCCCCATTTCGTTCCAATTACGCCCTGCTTTGGCTTGGGCAAGCAAAGGCACTTTAAGTTTTACGGCCTGTTCCATCTTTTCTTTAACAAAAGCCGCAGTTTGCTTTATTTTACCGGACGGTACTTCAAAAATAAGTTCGTCGTGGACTTGCAAAAGCAAAGCCGTTTCCCCTAAAATTCCGCTTGAAAAAATATCAATCATTGCCTTTTTGATTATATCCGACGAACCGCCCTGCACTACCGTATTTACCGCCGCGCGGTTGGCAAAACTTGTAAGATTGGCAGAACCCGCTTCAAATTCCGGCAGGTATCTGATATGCCCGAACATAGTTTTTACATAACCGGCTTTGCGCGCCTGTTCTGCTGTTTGGTTTATCCAAGTTTTTACGGTAGCGTAGCGTGCAAAATACGCATCTATATATGCTTTGGCTTGAGCCATACTTATACCTAAAGTTTCCGAAAGTGCCATAGGCCCTTGACCGTAAACTATGCCGAAATTTATTGCTTTTGCGCCGGAGCGCATTTCTTTAGTTACGGCTTCAGGCGCGACGCCGAAAACTTCCGACGCAGTTTGCAAGTGTATATCCTTTGCCTGCTTAAAGGCATTGATAAGGGCTTCGTCGCCGGATTCGTGCGCCAAAACACGCAAATCTATTTGGGAATAATCCACCGAAAGCAAAACTTTACCTTCCGGCGCGACAAAAGCCTGCCGGATAAGTTTGCCTTTTTCGCTCCTTACAGGAATATTTTGTAAATTAGGGCTAAAACTTGAAAGCCTGCCCGTAACCGTTCCCGTCTGGTTAAAATTGGTATGCACCCTTCTTGTTGAAGGATCTGCAAGATTTAAAAGGCTGTCTGTATATGTACTTTTAAGTTTTGCACTTTCCCTGTATTTTAAAATTTGTGATGCTATGGGATGTATATTTTTTAGAGATTCCAAAGATTCTTCATCAGTAGAATACCCTGTTTTGGTTTTACGCACCACAGGCAACTGTAATTGCTCAAAAAGCAATTTTCCAAGTTGCTTTGTAGAATTTATATTAACTTCATAGCCTGCGGTTTGGTCAATAAGTTTTTGCTCGCTTTGCATTTCCTTTTCCAAAAGGATTGATAAAGTTTTTAGCCAGGATATATTTACCATAATGCCGTTATTTTCCATATTCAAAAGAACACTCATAACCGGCATTTCCATTTTATTAAAAACTTCAAGAGAGTTATTTTCTTTAAGTTTTTCTTCTAAATTTTCTTTCAATGCCCAAATATGTTTGGAATAAAAAGACATTCTTTCTTTAAGCCCTGCCCCAACGCAAAGCATAGCGCCTAAATTAACACTTATCGTACCCAAAAGGCTAAATTCACCCGAAGGGTCAAGGCAGTATTTAGCCAAAGCGCCGTCAAAACCTTTTATAAACTTACCTGTTTTTGGCTCATAACCCAAAACGCGGAAAGTATATTTTAAATCATAGCCGATTTTTAAAATATTATCGTCGTCAAAAAGATTGAAAAGTTTTTCTTCCTGTCCGCGGGTTAAGGCAAGGGCTTCTGCAAAAGCGGCTTTATCCGAACGGGAAGATAAAACTAAGGCATCTTCTTCACAATAAACAAAAAGATTTTTTGTTTCAGCCGCGTCAGATAAAACTTCTTCCACTGATACAAAACTTGTCTTTTCCTGATTGGGCTGATCCGCTGATATTTGCTGTGCTGGCATACCAAATAAATCAAACAATTCCCCCTGCTGGGGTACAGATGCCTGCTCTTGCTTGGGCTGTTTAAAAGACTGCATAAAAGCAGTTAAATTTTTAAACTCAAAACGGCGCACAAAAATATCAAGTTCTTCTATAAACGGTTCTTTAACTGTTAAATCTTCCAAGGTCAGGCCGAGCGGTAAATCTTCTTTTAAAGCGACAAGTTGCTCTGAAAGTAAAACTTTATCCTTGGATAAAAGCAGTTTTTTTGCTATTGCAGGTTTTATAGAAGAAGAATTTTCTTCAACCGCTTTATAAATATCGCTTAAATGGCCGAAAGTATTTATAAGTTCCGCCGCAGTTTTTGCGCCTATTCCGGCAGCACCCGGTACATTATCGGCAGTATCCCCTACAATAGAAAGATAATCTTTCATATAAGCACAAGGCACGCCGAATTTATCTTTGCAGGCTTCATCGCCTTTATAAGAATCTTTAGGAGTGCCGGACCATATCTTTACATTTTCCCCTGCCGCTTGGAAAATATCTTTATCCGAGGTTACTATTACCGCCTGTTTACCCTGATTTTGCGCAATCTTGGCTAAAGTTGCCATTAAATCATCTGCTTCCGCACCGGCCAAAGCGACTGTTTTAAGCCCCATAGCAGATACCAAATCCCGTGCTGATTTAAGTTGGGAAACAAGTTCGGCATCTGCCGGCTTGCGGTTGGCTTTATATTCTGCGTAAAGTTCGTGGCGGAAAGTAGGCCCTTTGGAATCAAAACAAACGGCGACATAATACGGTTGTTTATCTTTAAGAAATTTTATCAGCCAATTTACAAAACCGTATAAAGCACCTGCTTCCTCGCCTTTAGAAGTTGTAAGTTTAGGTAAGG
This sequence comes from Candidatus Proelusimicrobium bovinum, assembly GCA_902791965.1. Lineage (GTDB taxonomy): Bacteria > Elusimicrobiota > Elusimicrobia > Elusimicrobiales > Elusimicrobiaceae > Proelusimicrobium > Proelusimicrobium bovinum. The sequence goes on from CADAXZ010000003.1 coordinate 14,963, forward strand.
CGTGGTAATTCCTGTGTAAAAAACCGTGTGCATCAATTATAAATAGTTCTTTTGAAAAGGGCATAATTTTGTTTATGCGGCTTTAAGTAAAAAAATTGTAAGGAAACCTTTGGATTTTTAAAGATTTTATTGCCCGCCCTAAAGCGGGCAATAATTTACTCTGTAAGACTTATAATATAAATTCTATAAAAGACTATCAAGTTGTTTTTTAAGTTCTTCTTTACTTCTTAAACCTACCATCTGCTCTTTAATTTCTCCGTCTTTAAATAAAAGTATAGTAGGTATTGAAGCAATGCGGTACTGCGTGCTTTTTTCCGGTGCTTCGTCGGTGTTTACTTTGCATACTTTTGCTTTTCCCTCGTATTCCTTAGCAAGTTCTTCTATAACCGGCGATAACATTCTGCAAGGGCCGCACCAAGGTGCCCAAAAATCTACCAATACAACACCTTTTGCTTGTAAAACCTCGGTATCAAAATTGGTATCGTTAAGATGAATTTCACTCATTGTAGTACTCCGTAATTGAACTTTCCTGCTTTACTTAGGATATATTTTTATATGTTTTTTTGTCAATGCTAAAAAAGAAATTTTATTTATTCTTTACGCGGCTGCCGCGTATGACAACTTTACAAAAAGCATTATCAGGGTCAAGCAGACAACCGTCGCTAAAGATTTCGTCTTTCATAAATTTTTCAGAATTTTGTTCCGAAATCTTTTTTAACTCTGCCTTATCTTCTTTGGAATAATCACTGTCGGTACTCCAAATAACATAATCTGCCTGTATATATTTCTTTAATTCTTTAGGAATTGTGAACAACAAATCATAATTACTGTTTATATTTAGTTTTTTCCAAAGAGAATCCCCCGAAGATACAAATTCTACCGTCTTTGTTTTCATATTATGTTTTCTCAACATTTGGGCAACGGTAGGATAGTATTTTGAAAATGTAGCCGTATGTAAAGAACCGCCATGCACTAAAATCAAGGCATCGGGGGCTTTCTGTTTAAGAGAAAGCAATTTATCCGTCCAAGCATCATTGCGCGCAGTTAAGCCTTCGGCAGACATAGCCCAGAGATAATCTTCGTGTGCTTGCGGTAAATCTAACCCGATTGTTTTAATACGATAGCGTTTTGCTATTTCCGCTACGAAAGATCTGCCTTTCAATTTGCATTTCTTTTTAAGTTCCGGATAAGTAATTTCCCCTTTATAATAAGAATCAATTAAAGGCTGCTCGGAAGATAATAAAAATTCCGTTGCGACATATTTCAGCCCTACTTTGCTTAAGTTTTTTATCATTAAATTGACATCTCTTGCCGCTGTATTATCATGGTGTTCTTCTCCGACAAGTAAAAAGTCCGTATCATCATTTATCAGGGAAGTATAATTGAAATCTGCCGGAATTCTTTTGGAATTTTCAAATAAAAGTTGCTTAAGTTCGCTGTTTTGTATAACAGGCTCAAACAAAATATCCCTTTCTTGCGTTATGGCAGAAGCATGTATGAAAACAGCAAGAAATATAAATATGAAAAAGGATAAAAATTTTATTGTATTCTTCACAATTAAAGTATAACTAAAAAGTTTATTAATTACAATAATATCCGGCAAATTTTGTTTTATATGTTTTTTTGCTACAATGAAAATATGGATGAGAAAGAAGAAATAATCGCTATAATTTCCGGCAATAACAAGGTCTTTTATAAGGCTGTTGCTTTACAAAACAATACCGATAATACGGATAAGCCGCCTGTAATAAATAACGGTAAAATAAAAGAATACTATGCCGATTTATGCACGGAAAAGACTTACAAAAACGGGCAGTTGCAAAGCACTAAAAACCTTACCTTTATAAATGAAAAAGGTGCTAAACTTAAAAATGCCGTAAAAACCGCAAAAATTACCGCAAATATAAAAGAAGGCAAAACTTTTACCCGTACAATTAACCAAAGGATTTTCTATATTAACGGTAAAAAAACTGCAGTTCTTACTTTAAACGAAATAGGCGAAGTCATATCCGCACAAGGAGAACCTTTCAACGGAAATGCAAAAGAATTTTATCCAAACGGTGTATTAAAAAGAGAAGGTTATTTTAAAAACGCTTTACCGGAAGGCGAAATAAAAACCTATGATAAACAAGGCCGTCTAATAGCAATAGAATCTTACAAACACGGCTTAAGAAACGGCTTATCTAACAGGTTTACATTTATAAAAGATAAAAAATTTACGGAAGAACTTTTCTTTGATAGAGGCATTTTACAAGGGCCGAGGACGATATTTACTCCGGAAGGGAAAATACAACTACGCGAAGAATATCAGGACGGTTTAAGAGAAGGCCTATCAAAACTTTTTAACGCACAAGGCTCTTTAGAGGTACAAACCTCTTACCGGCAAGGCAAAAGACACGGAAAAAGAATTGTCTATTATCCTGACGGTAATATTATGTATGAAGAAGATTATGTTTCCGGAAAACTTGAAGGCGAAAGAAAAATTTTTTTGAAAGATTCTGCCCCGCTGTGTCTTGAAACTTACAGCGATAACCTTTTAAACGGTTTGCGTATAGTTTACGACAAAGACGGCAAAATAAAACTAAAAGAACTTTACCGCGAAGGCAACCTTGTAAAACGGGAGGAAAGATGAGCAGTGAAATTTCTGTTTTCGCTCCTGCGAAAATAAATCTTTTTTTAGAAATTACAGGCAAAAAAGAGAACGGTTATCACACCCTTGAAACCCTTTTTGCGAAACTTGCCATAGGCGACGACATAAAAATAAGCGCACAAAAAGCCCCAAAAACAAATATAGAACTTAAAGTAAGAGGGCCTTTCGGCGCAGGTTTAAAAGGCGATAAAACAAATTTAGCATATAAAGCAGCCGCTACTTTTTTTGACTATTTTAAAATAAATGCAGAATGTAAAATCCGTCTTGAAAAAAATATTCCTTTAGGCTCAGGACTCGGGGCAGGTTCTTCCGATGCGGCCGCAGTTTTGCTTGCTTTATGCAATCTTTTTAATATTGAGTTAAATTCAAAAAGATTTAAAGACCTTGTTGCTTTAGGAACTAAATTAGGAGCAGATGTACCGGTATTTTTATATCAGGAAACCTTTTGCAAAGCACAAGGTATCGGGGAAATATTAACCCCGCTAAAAAGTAAAATAAAATCCCCTTATATAATTGTTGCTTATCCGGGCGAAAGTTCCGATACAGCGACAGCCTATTCAAGATTATCAATAAATTCTAAAGAAAAAATCTTGACACAAGCCTCTAATCTTAATAAACTAATATATAGTATTGAAAGCGGTAGTCCTCTAAATTGCTATGCAGAACTTATGTACAATAAACTTGAGGATTCTGTTCTTGCGTACAAGAGAAGCGTCGCAGAACTTAAACAGCAAATGATAAGTGCGGGCGCAAAAAATGCCTTAATGTCAGGATCAGGTGCAAGTGTATTTGCATTGTTAGATGACCAAGATAAGGCAAAGGAAATCGTCAAGGAAATAAGCACCGCACACAGAACGGTTTTCCTGACGCATTTTTGGAGGACTTAAGTATGAATATAACGGAAATAAGGATTCATCTTATGGGCGAAGAACGCCTTAAAGCGTTTGCCAGCGTAACTTTTGATGATTCCTTTGTTGTAAGGAATATGAAAATTGTTGAAGGTGCAAAAGGGGTATTTTTGTGTATGCCTTCAAGAAAATTGCCTGACGGTTCCCATAAGGATATGGTGCACCCGATAAACCAGGAGTTTAGGAAATATTTGGAGGACAATATTCTTAAAGCCTATCAGGATGAAATAGCAAAAAATCCGCAAGGAGCAAAAGCCCCGCAGGAACAGGCACAGCAAGCCCCTGCGCAAGAGGAGAAATAAAACATAAGGTTAAAGCCATAAATTTTTTCCGGGTGGTGTAATGGTAACACATCTCCCTTTGGAGGAGAGGTCCTAGGTTCGAGCCCTAGCCCGGAAGTTCAAATTTAAACGGTACGCCTTAACAGCGTACCGTTTTTAATATTAAGGAGAATAAGTAAATGTTTGAAACTTTAATGATGAAAACCTGTATAATTTTGGCGGGTTCTCTTTTAGTTGCATTTATAGGAAGCCAAATTTCGGCAATGTTAGGAACGAAAGCAATACAAAGCGGCAATGTAGATACCTTTAGCAGAAGTATATGGATTGCAATGATTGTAAATATAATTGCTTTCCTTTTGCTAATATTTTTCAAGTCAAACATACTATTAAGTTTTGTTTTTATGTTCTTTTTTACCTTGGCAAGCGGATTCACTTTAGGGATTTATACTTTTTCCGCCCCGGGTGTAGTACAAAAAGCCGTAATTATTACCGCTTTAACAACTTTAATAACAGGTATGGTTGCTAATTACCCTGGTATGGATTTTGCCTGGATGGGTAAATTTTTGTTTATAGGACTTGGCGTGCTTATAATAATAAGCATAATAGGGTTGTTTGTAAAAATGGGAAGTGCCAAACAGCGTTTAATTTCCGCTGCGGGCGTTTTAATATTTACAGGATATTTACTCTACGATTTTAACAATTTGGCAAAACTAAAAAATGTCGCAGAGGCCAACAACTGGCAAACCGCCCTTGATTTTGCCGTAAATATCTATCTGGATATTGTAAACCTTTTGATAGACCTTATCAATTTAATCAGCAGTTCAAACAACTAATTTTTATCCGGACAGTAAAAGCCCCGTTTAAAAAGTTTAAAAACGGGGCTTTTTTATTGGTTTTCATATTTGGCATTACGCGCGCAAAATGATATTATATATTTAATACTTTTACAGGAGATTGCTATGTCAAAAATAGATGCCGTATCAAGGGAATTGATGCTTGATACTTTAAAACATTACGCAAAAACCAAAATCCCTTATGAATTTATCCGTGAACACGATGCTAAAAACGAGTTCCCCGCACAACTCATCAAGGATATGTATAAAAGTGATGTGTTGGGCGTAAATCTTTTATTGATACCTGAAGAATTCGGCGGACTTGGCGGGACTACAACCGATATTTACAGAATATGCGAGGCTTTGGCCCGCGTAGATTTGGGCATAGCAACATCCGTCTTTGCGACATTTTTAGGCAGCGACCCGCTTTCCGTAGGCGGCACACCAGAGCAAAAAGCATACTGGTTTACTAAAATGGCTAAAGAAAGCCTTATGGTAGCCTACGGCGCAACGGAAGCCGATGCCGGAAGCGACCTTGTTTCCCTAAGGACAAGAGCAGAACATGTAATAGAAAACGGCCAACTTAAAGGCTATAAAATAACGGGCAGCAAGATGTGGATTTCTAGCGGGGCAGTAGCGGATTTATATACCGTTTTGGCTTTAGCGCCAGGCGGGCCGAGTTGGTTTTTGGTAGAAAAAGGCACTCCAGGTTTTACGCAGGATAAACACGAAGATAAACACGGTATACGCCTTTCAAATACGGCGGGGCTTTCCTTTGACGAAGTTTTTGTTCCTGTACAAAACCTTATAGGCGGGGTGGAAGGTAAAGGACTCCTTCAGGCTCAGGCGGTTTTCGGCTATACAAGGCTTATGGTAGCCGCTTTCGGTTTGGGTGCGGGAGAAGAAGCCGTAGAAACCGCAATAGATTATGCAAATCACCGCAAGCAGGCCGGCGGGCCGCTTTCGGAAAAGCAGGGCTATATGCTCAAACTGATAACACCGCATTACATTAAATTTGAAGCCGCAAGGACATTTATTGATGAAACAGCCAAAAAATTAGATGTAAATAACCACGGGCAGGCAACGGAAGGCTCTATTGCAAAATATTACGCAACAGAAGCAGGCAACAAAGCCGCGGAAGATGCCATACAGGCTTTGGGCGGATTCGGATACACAAAAGAATTCCCCGTAGAAAAAATTAAACGCGATGTAAAAATTACCTGCATTTACGAAGGTACTAACGAAGTTATGGAAATGACTATTTACCGCGGACGCTGGCAGGAACATTTGAAAACGCGCGGTGCTTATTACAACACCATAGCAGATGAAATGGACTCTATCCACGCAAAGACACCTGATGTCGGCGCAGATGTTATGGCCTTGGGCTTAAGGGCTTTAGCCGCAGTACTTGAAGAATGCCGCTTGCAAAGATTAACAAGACACCAGTATATCACTTTTAAACTTGGCGAACTGATCGCCAATGCGGAAGTTGCAGCCGCTTTCTGCCGAAGTATCGGCAACGGCAAAATCGTTGAAGGCTGTAAATTTGACGCAGACACCTTAAAAGCAATGTGCCGCGTTAACGCAAGAGAAACCGCCTACGACATTGCCGCAAGAGGCGCGAAATTAGTTTTAAGCGCAGGTACGGCAGATGCAAATAATTTACTTAATATGACGCACCTTGTAAAAATTGAAGCCGCTATGCACGGTATTATAGAAGATTCCGATAAAGTATCGGCAAAATTAAGAGAGATTTTCAGAAAATAGGAGCCTGATTTTATTATGAATATTATAGTCTGTATAAAACAAGTACCCGATTCTTCAAGGGTAAAAGTTGACCCGAAAACTTCAACTTTAATCCGCAGCGGCGTGCCGAGCATCTTAAACCCTTACGACCATTTCGCTCTAAGCCAGGCACTTAAAATCAAGCAGAAAACAGGCGCAGCAATTACTGTTCTTTCAATGGGGCCTAATCAGGCTCAAAGCGTTATAAGGCTTGCCCTTGCTTTAGGTGCGGATAAAGGTATTTTACTTTCCGACAGAGCCTTTGCAGGTTCGGACACTTGGGCAACATCTTATGCTTTGGCAACGGCAATCAAAAAAATAGGCTCTTACGATTTGGTTATGTGCGGACAAATGGCTATTGACGGCGATACCGCCCAAACAGGGCCGGGCATTGCTTATCATTTAGGTATTCCGCAGATAACTTTCTGTGATAATATAGATACCGCCGCCGGTAAAATAGTAGTACGCAAAATAATTGACGGCGGACACCAGATTATGGAAGCCGATTTACCCGCGCTCGTAACGATGACAATGCCATTTGATTATGTTGCGGATTATCCTTCTTTTTTAGGTGCTTTCCACGCACAGAAAAAGCCTTCCGAAACTTGGACGGCGGCATATATAGGTGCAGACCCTAAAAATTTAGGGTTGGAAGGCTCTCCTACAAGAGTTGACAGAATTTTCCCCCCGCCGGCAAGACAAAAAGGCCAAGTGTTTACCGGCAGCAACAGCGAACTTGCCGATAAAGTGCTTGAAGTTTTAGCCAAGGAGGAAATAATATAATGATACAGATTTCTCAAAACTGCATAGGCTGCGGAAAATGTAAGACGGTATGTCCTTTCGGGGCTTTAAGCCTTGCAAACGGTAAAGCGGTTGCAAGTTCTGCCTGCACGATGTGCGGCGCTTGCGTAAACCAGTGCCCCGTAAAGGCTTTGAGTTTACCATCCCGAACAACCGCTGCCAAAGATTTATCCTCTTATAAAGGTGTTTGGGTTTTTGTGGAATTATTAGCGGAAAAAGGTGTTATTAAACCGCGCAGCGTAAGCCTTGAACTTTTAACAAAAGGGCGCGAACTTGCCAATGAATTAAAAGAAGAACTCTGCGCAGTTATTATCGGCAAAACAAACAGCATTTATTTTGCGGAACTTTCCTCTTACGGGGCAGATAAAATTTATAATGTGGAAGGTATCGGCTACGGCGATTATAATACAGAGGCTTACGCCTATGCAATGATAACCCTTATCAACAAATATAAGCCGAGCATTGTTTTGTTCCCTTCAACTTATACAGGCAGGGATTTATCGCCGAGGATTGCCGCGGAACTTCATGTAGGTTTAACGGCAGATTGTACCGCACTTTCCGTAAAAGAAGGCAATTTGATACAAACGCGCCCTGCTTTCGGCGGCAATATTATGGCTGATATTAAATGCCCTAACCACCGCCCGCAAATGGCTACAGTGCGCCCTAATGTAATGCCTAAACAAATAACTGCAGCCGGTAAAATGGCACAAACGGTAAACGAGTTTATAGAAATCCCCGCCAAAGCAGGTAAAGTAAGGATTATCAGCCGCCAAATGGACTCTAACCAAGAGGTTGAAAAACTTGATGAAGCCAAGATAGTAATTGCAGGCGGCAGGGGTTTAAAAACAGCAGAAAACTTTAAACTTATAAATGATATTGCAGCGGAACTTGGCGGTGCGGTGGGTGCTTCCCGTGCGGCTATTGATGCCGGTTGGAAGCCCAAAGACCACCAAGTAGGCCAAAGCGGCGTAACCGTAAAGCCTAAAATGTATATGGCTTGCGGCATTTCCGGCGCAATACAACATACCGTAGGTATGCAGGACAGCGAAGTTATCATAGCAATAAATAAAGATGCTTCCGCACCGATATTTAACTTCTGCAAATACGGCTTTGTAGGCGATGTCTGCCAGATACTGCCAAAAGTATTGCAAGGCATTAAAAAAGCCAAGAAATAATTTTTTAGCGGACAAAAACAACCTGTTTCCAAATTAGGAACAGGTTGTTTTTTATTTTAATATACCGGTGTATAAAAATCTTAGTCTAATAGCCAAAATCTTAAAGGCTATCATAAAAGCCCCGCAATTAAAAAGCGGGGCTTTAAAGTTATTGCTATTACCTGTATTACAAAGGTATATTGCCTTTGCGCGGATTGTTTTTGGGGTCGCGCTTATTCTTTAAGATACGCAAAGCCCTGATAATCTTTTGGCGCGCACAGGAAGGCTCTATAATCTCGTCAATAGAGCCTGTGGAAGCCGTCTGGTAAGGCGAAGCGAACTTTTCGGCATATTCTTTGGTAAGTTTCTCCTTGATTTCTTCCACCTTGTCTTTATCAGCGGCTTTGATTTCCTTTGAGTAAAGTATTTCTATTGCGCCGCGCGGGCCCATAACGGCAATTTCCGCAGAAGGCAGGGCAAAGTTAAAATCACCGCGCAGATATTTGGAACTCATAGCGATATAAGCCCCGCCGTAAGCCTTACGCAAAACAAGCGTTATCTTTGGAACTGTTGCCTCGCTATATGCATAAAGCAACTTTGCGCCGTGCCTGATAATGCCGCCGTGCTCCTGCTCAACGCCGGGCAAATATCCGCCTATATCCACCAAAGTAAGTATCGGTATATTAAAAGCATTTAAAAAGCGGACAAAGCGCGCGGCTTTATCGCTGGCGTGTAAGTCAAGCGCGCCGCCTAAATGGTCGGAATTATTTGCCACTACGCCTACAACCTCTCCGCCCATACGGATAAAACCTACAACTATATTTTTAGCGAAATCACGGTGGACTTCAAAAAATTTATTTTCGTCAGCAATTTCCCATATCGCGTGATGTATGCGTACAGGCATTTTGGGGTTCATAGCGCAGATTTTTTCTATCATCGGGGTTTTTCTGTCAGGGGAATCTATTGTAGTTGTGGAAACAGGCCTTTCATAACAGTTTTGAGGCAGGAAAGTAAGCAAATCTTTAACTTGCCTGAAACAGTCCTGCTCGCTGTTGGCTACCATATGGCAAACACCGCTCTTTTGGCTGTGCGCCTTACTACCGCCTAAAGTATCAAAATCCACTTCCTCACCTGTAGCGGATTTAACTACGCCTGGGCCGGTTACAAACATATGGCTTATGCCGTCAACCATAAAAATATAGTCTGTCAAAGCGGGCGAGTATACCGCACCGCCTGCACAAGGCCCTAAAATTACGGAAATCTGCGGGATAACGCCGGATGCTTTAACATTCCTGTAAAAAATTTCCCCGTAGCCGTCAAGGCTGTCAACACCTTCCTGTATCCTTGCGCCGCCGCTGTCAAGTAAACCTATTATGGGGATTTTGGCTTCAATAGCCATATCCATAATATAGGCAATTTTTTGTGCGTGGGCCAGCCCCAAAGAACCGCCCAACTGTGTAAAATCCTGCGCAAAAATGGCAACTTCCCTGCCGTTAATGCGGCCAAAGCCCGTTATAACGCCGTCGCCTTTTAAATCTTTTTCTTTTATGCCGAAATCCGTACAGCGCGATTTTGCCAAAGTGCGTATTTCAAAAAAACTGTTTGCATCCAAAAGGTAATTAAGCCTTTCTCGTGCGGTAAATTTGCCTTTCTTTTTTTGTGCTTCCACCTTATCTGCGGGGCTGGTGCGTGCCATTTCCATATTAACGCGGAAAATTTTTATATTTTCCGGTATAGTCGGTTCTTCCGCTTCTTTTTCTTTAGATTCTTTGGTATCCTGATTTTCTTTGGCTTCTTTAGTTGCCGCAGTTTTTGTTTCTTTTTTTGCTTCTTCCATAAAATCCTCTCTATAAAAGCGGGGCTTCCCACGCTATGGCTAACTTATAACCGCCGTCTAAATCTTTAACATCTACCTGCACATTGGGGCTGCCTAATTTTGCCCATAAATCCAATGCTTTACCGTAAAATTGAAGTTTACCGTTGATAAATCTTATATCCTTGGTATCGTAAGATAAACCTACGCCCAAAAATTTTAAAACGGCTTCTTTCTTTGCCCAAAGTTCCGTTAAAAATACAGGCGCCCAAGAAGATATTTCTTCCTTGGCGAAACTCTGCTGCGCCCAAGCGGGGCTTCTGGGTTCTACGGCTTCCATATCAACACCTACCGCCATACCGCTTACGGCTATTGCAGCAGCGGCAAAATCCCCGCTGTGTGTTATCGAAACAGGCAAACTGCATCCGCCCGGTACTGCCAAAGAAGGCTGTCCGGATTGTTTCGGACGGACTTCTATATGTTTTACATCAAAAATAAAAAGGCTGCTTGCTATACTTTTAAGGGCATATCTGCCGCCAAGCCATTCCCTGCGGCGTTTTTCAACTTTAAAATCATTATATGTTTTAAGTTCCCTTTCGGTTAAAAACTCCTCTGCCGGCGGGATTTTATCCAATTCAACTATTTTAAGTTTATAGCCCATATAATTCTCCGTATAACAATGCCCCGCAAAAGCGGGCTGTAAAATATTACCTGCCTATCATTTGATAATCGGAAAGTTCAATCCATAACTTGCCTTTTTCATCAAAGACAAATCCGTCATAGATACTCTTGCCTTCTATATTCCTGCCTGTAAATACTGCCAAAGTATAAAGCCTGTTGGGGGCTTGCCCTTTGCCGTGTATGTAAACTTTACCGATAGAATCAGGCAAAGTCATACGGTTTTCAAGCGCTAAATCCCTGTATCCGCAAGTCTGGAAACAAGCCTCAATAAGCATAGGATAGGCCAAAAGATGTTTAGGACCGTCGTGGAAAAGCACCTGAGAAGGCTTTTCATAGATGCCCAAAACAGCGGTTTCGTCAATTTTAAGTATGCCGCCTAATACTTGGAAAGACGGCCCGTGGAAGAATTTAGTATATATTTCTTCCTTGCTTACGGCATAACCGTTTGCAGATAAATCCACTTTACTCCTGTAAAGATTCCATTTGCTTTCAAAATGTTCCAAAGCACGCGCCGTAAAGTGGTGGCGCGTACTGCCCATTTTAATACCTTTACTGTTAATAAAGTCAGATTCTATTTCCATAAAAATTTTGCCGTTTTCGTCCTGCCCTTTAATGCGTACCGTCTGGGGATTGCGCTTTAAAAGTTTTATCGGCAGGTAAAAATGGACATCTTCCAAACCTTGCGGCACTTTACCGGAAAGTACAGCGGCTGTTTCCACAAAAGTTTCAATACCCATAACGCCCGGAACATAAGGAGTACCTTCAATAGCGTGGTCAAAAAGAAAAGGATAATCCGCTTTAAAAGTATTTTCCGCAAGGATTTCTTTTCCGGCGGTAAAATTATTTATTGTACCTAAAAAGAAATTCTCTTTTTCCCCTTCCGGCTGGTTTAAAACTTGTGATGCTTGCGCTAAAGAGGAAGAACCTTCGCCGCCGTTGCCGTTTTTGTCTTCAGATGACGGAGTATCTTCTTTAGATTCGGGGGCTTCCTCATCAAGGATAAAAGGCTCGTCTATCCTTACCTGTTTATCCCAATCAAGTTGGCCCAAAGCATCGGTAAGTACAATTTCAGGCCTTGTGCCGTACACGATTTCATTAAGGAAGATTTGCATACCGTCATACGGATCAACAAATTTAACCCCGTGGGAAGTTAAATACTCAATTACACCCGGCCTTACACCCATACCTACGCTTGCATAAGCGCTCATATCAACGCTTAAAGCACGCTGGCCTTGGTTTTGCAGGGAAATACAAAGTTTAGCCAAAAAGTCATTGGCGCTTGCATAATCGCTCTGCCCGCCGTTGCCGTATTTGCCCGCTATTGAAGAGGCAAAAGCATAAAAGCCGGTATCTTTTACAAGATTTAAAGATATAAATGTCATCGCGGCAGTAGCCTTAATATCAAATACTCTGTAATATTCGTCTATATCTTTTTCCGTAAAGTACTTAGATCTTTCAAATCCTGCAAAGTGTATCAAACCGTCAACTTTGCCGTATTTGGCTTTGATTTTGGTTACAACATCTTTCATCATACTACCGTTGGTAACATCACAATGATAGAAATCCGCATCGCCGCCCAAAGCCTTAATTTTTTGGATATTCTTATAGAGCGTTATTGAATCTTTTACCCTGCCGAAAGCCCTTTCAAGCATAATAGGTGTAGCACGGATAGTTGTATCGGCTTTCATTTTAAGCCACATTTCCTGCTTTAAGGCTTTAAGTTCGGATTCGTTCAAGGTTGCCCAATAAGGTGTTTTTTCGTTAAGTTCTATCAAGTCCAAAATCAAAACCCTTGCGTGATACTGCTTTGCAAGTTTCTGTGCAAAAATAGCACCCAAACCGCGGCCCGCACCGGTAAAAGCAATGGTTTTGCCCGTCAAATCCATATGCTTTTTAGACATATTTAACTTTCTGGGTACGGAGAACATCGTACTTCTGTTGCCCTGATAATAACTTACCATAGCGCGCTCGTCGCCTTTTAAGATTTCATATACGGTCTTTTCCGCCATATATTCCGGCTCGGCCGCAGGCTCAAAATCCATAATCTTGGTAAATACGCCGCCAATTTCATAAAAGTCCTTTCTTAAGCAAGTTGCAGCGCCGCATACAGAACCGATTGTAGGGCTTATGGCCTCTTTGGTTTTATATCCGAAAGCACCGTCAACCTTAAATACTACTGAAAGGAATGTATCGGCATCATCACGCTTTGACATATCTTTTACAAAAGTTCTGCATGCGGTAAATAAAGGCATAAAATATTTTGTCAATTCAGCGTGAGGATTGATTTTCTTATCATACTTTTTAATTGAGCAAGGCAGTAAATATACTATGCCTTGTACCGCACCAGGATTTTCTTGCGCATATTGTTTTAAAGCGGCGGTAGTTTCTTCAAGGCTTTCCCAATTTACTATGGTAGTATTTCTGCTACGCGTCTTAAGGGTTGTAAAGATATGGCTCTTTACACCCTGTTGTTTAAATGCGTCTACATAGGCTTTTGTCAAAGCCAAATTATCAGAGAAGATTAAAACTGTTCTATCGGGAGAAAGCCTGCGGTTTGCTTCCGCACTTAAAGGTGCATCTACCAAAGTGGGGACAAAACGCAGTTTTTTATTATGGGAATCTTCCCCTTCGTACTGTTTAGGTTCTTCAACTATTGGGGCAGGCGCGGGAGTTTCCGCTTGCACAGGTTGTGAAACTGCTTCAGGCTTTGCTTCAACCGCAGGGGAGGCCTTTACTGTTTGGGCAGGCTCAACCGCTTTAGGCTCGGCTTGTACTGCCGCCGCAGGTTGTGCCTGTGCAGGCTGTGCAACTGCAGGTGCAGATTCAGCACCGCCGTTTGCCGCTTTTATTG
>CADAXZ010000004.1 GCA_902791965.1 Candidatus Proelusimicrobium bovinum
ATTAAATTTTTTAAATCTTTCAAAAGCCATTTTAAATCTCTTTTAATTTTGCGGAAGGATAGTATCTTTCCAAAATTTCCTTATAATCTTTACCTGCCTCTGCCATACCTTTTGCCCCGTCTTGACACATACCGCCTCCGTGTCCGTAACCTTTGCCCGTAAAAGTTCTGCCGCTTATTTTTGTTATAAAGCAACTTTTCATTTTGGTAGAACCTACGGCAACCCTGAAATCATTACAACTTACGGTCTTTTTGGTTTTATTTGTTTTTACCGTCAGAGTTTTTGCCCTGCCGGAACTTTCCTTTTGCGCTATGGAAACACTTTTAAAAGTACCGTTTATTTTATTCTTTTTTAAAAATTTATTTATACTGTCTAAAGGTATTTCCGCCTTCCAATTTGCGCTTGCGCTCTTTGAACAATACCCGCATTTAGCGCCGCTTAAAGGTTTTATTGCATCTTTAAGCCAAGGCATAGGGTCGGTATGGCCGCCGCAGTTAGCGTGATAATAGGTATAAAACAGTTTACCGTCATACATAAGCACCTGCCCTTTAGTTTGTTTTACAGCCTGTTTTACGCTGTCATAAACAGTACCCGCGCCTTTATACATCTGGCTGCGAACATCACTGTATAAATCAAAATCTTCTATTTTTTTATCTTCAATACTTTTTAAGGTATATGTTCTGGCGGCTACGGCCTGCGCTTTTAAGGCTTCCTGCGGCCAACTGTGGCTCATCTCGTAAGGAAGCACGCCCAAAAGATAATTTTCCAAATCGGTTTGTTCTATAACATTTACTCCGTTTGAAGCAGGTTTTAAAATAAGTTTGCCGTTATATTTATTCCCGTTTAAAGTAAAAAAACCGTCTTTTGAGGAAAGTTCCAAAATTAAATCCCCGTCTGCTTTTACACTGCCGGCCTGCACTTGTTTTTTATTGCCGGCTACATTAAACTTGCCGCCTTTTTTGATAACATATTTTTTGCCTGCGGAAACATCGGTAATTTTAAATTTACCGGAAGCCTCAAGCGAAAAGGAAGGTTTATTTTCCGCTATTAAAATTTTGACATCTTTTGCCGCTGCTTTTAAATTAAAACACAAAAGCAGAGCAAAAAGGCAAAGAAACTTCAAAAAATATTTCATCAAAAATCCGTAAAGTTTAAAGTAGAATAAAAACCGTTAAAAAAGCCCGTTGGGATTTTTATGCCCCAAATGTTTATAGGCTTTTGCCGTTGCAACGCGCCCCCTGGGCGTGCGGGTAATAAAACCAGCTTTGATAAGGTAAGGCTCTATAACATCCGTAAGGGTATCGGCCTCCTGCGAAACGGCTATGGCAAGATTATCCATACCCACAGGCCCGCCGCCGAATTTTTCTATCAGCGCGCTTAAAATCTTTTTATCTACGCTGTCCAAGCCTTCCCTGTCAATATCCAAAGCATCCATAGCCATAACAGCAATATCTGCCGTAATCGTACCGCCGCCTTTAACCTGTGCAAAATCCCTTGCGCGCCTTAAAAGACGGTTAGCGATACGCGGCGTTCCCCTTGAGCGTTTGGCAATTTCTTCAAGGCCGGATCGGTCTGCTTCTATATTTAAAAGCCGCGCGGAACGCTGGAGAATATCCGTAATTTCCTTAATTTCGTAAAAACCCAAATTAAACACTATGCCGAAGCGGTCCCTTAAAGGCCCTGTCAAAAGGCCAGAGCGGGTTGTAGCGCCTACTAAAGTAAATTTAGGTACGGCAAGTTTTAAAGTCGTAGAGCCGGCCCCCTTGCCCGTATTTATAAAGAAGGTAAAATCTTCCATAGCGGGGTAAAGGGCTTCTTCAACAGCGGGGTTAAGGCGGTGTATTTCGTCAATAAAAAGGATGTCGCCTTCGTTAAGTTCGGTAGTAAGCATAGCGGCTAAATCCCCCGGGCGGGCAAGCACAGGGCCGGAAGTCGTTTTAATATTTACGCCCATTTCCTTAGCCAAAATATTAGATAAAGTAGTTTTACCCAGCCCCGGAGGGGAATAAAAAAGACAATGGTCCAAAGCCTCGCCCCTTGCTTTTGCAGCGGAGATAAAAACTTCTAAATTTTCCTTTAGTTTATCCTGCCCTACAAACTCTTTTAAAGTTGCGGGGCGCAAGGCGTGTTCTATGGAAGAAGATTTTTCTTCCGCAGTAGGCCTGACATCCAAATATTCATTATGAGCCGTCATTTACTTAATATCCTTAAAGCAGATTTAATATTGCTTTCCATATCCGAACCGAGCGCCCCCTCGCGGGAAAGTTTTTCTATGGCGCGGCGCGCTTCGGCCGCGCTGTATCCCAAAGTGTTAAGCATAGCCAAAAGTTCCGACATATAAGGCACATCCAAAGTTTTGATTTTGGCTTCCCCCTGCACGGTAAAAGTATCCATTTTGCCTTTTAAAGCATCAAGGATTTTCTGCCCTGTTTTTGCCGTAAAGCCGAAAATACCCGTAAGGATTTTTATATCCTGATTAATAACAGCCCTGTGGAAATCAGGCAAACTCCTTAAGGCTTTTGTTAAAAACTCAAGCGCTTTTTTAGCACCTGTATTGGGGATAGATTCCTTAAAAAGCAAAAAAAGGTTTTGTTCTTCTTTATTTACAAAACCGTAAAGAGTTGTGCCGTCGTACGGGGAAAGGGATTCCGTTATATAAAAAGCGGCATTTTGCCCCTTTTCCAAACCGTTTAAGGTGGCTTGGGGCAAGTTGACCTCATAGCCGACGCCGCCGGCTAAAACTACGGCGGAAGTTTCCGTTAAATCAATTATTTCGCCTTTAAGGTATGCTATCATATATTACATTTTACTTTATTATTAACATTATAAGTAAGACAAATTAAATTTTGTACAAACATCTAAACGGCCATTGTTTTATACGGTTCATTATCCGTTTTTGTTTTTTTCCTTTTTCAATGCAGCAAAAGAAGATATAATAATTATGGATTCTTTTATCTTATAAATTAGGCGGGATTTATGAAAAATTTTATTTTTACTTTACTTTTTATCTTTGCTTTTATTATACCGGCAAAAGCCGATATAGCACCTGCGGAACAGATAAATTATACTTTTAAATTTGAGGGTTTGCCGCCTTCTGAAATAATAGCCGCAAAAAGTTCCCAGATACAATGCGCCGATAACCAGTGTCTTGAGCCAAAAGCACTCGGAAATTTCGGCCTGCAAAAATTTAATTGTGATGATAAATCCTGCTATGCCGTATTTTACGAAATGAACGACTATCAAAAAATTATTATTGCTTTTAAAGACGGGACAGTAAAAGAATCACAAATTTTCCCAAAACCGCAAGGGCGCAAAAACTCTGTACTTGTTATCGTTAATCCCCAAGATTTAAGCGTAAGACCGGATAATACTGCCGCACCGGACAGAATAAACAAAACCTATGCTTTTTGTGCTATGTTTTTTGTTTTGATTGCGGAAATACTTACGGCTTTGCTCTTTACTTACATCAATGAACTTCCGCTAAAAATAATAATTTGGTTTGGTATATTAAATTTAATTACCATACCGCTTAATTGGTTTATCCTTTCCGACTATACGGTACACGACGGGCTTTTATGGTTGGCGGCTTTCTTTATTGAATTTGCTGTTTTGGCCCTCATTTACAAAAGGAAATGCACCTTGCAGGAAATTTTCGGCCTGACTTTATTTTCAAATGTATCTGGCTACTGCGCAGGGATGATATTATCTTTTATTCTTACATTCTTTTAACCTTTAAGGCTCTTTTTTATTTGATAAAATAAATAAAAGGGGGTTTTATGTTGCAAGAAACTTTTAAAACAAGGTATTATGAAATGTCGCCCGACGGTACTTTACCCGCGTGGGTGCTGCAAAATTATTTTCAGGAAAGTGCTGCAGTTGATGCGCATAATCTTTCCTTCGGGTGGGAAGAACTATCCGCAAACGGAGTAGCGTGGATACTTACAAAAGTACAGATGCAGTTATTAAAACCTGTATCCGGCGCACAAAAAATAACCGTAAAAACTTGGCATTGTTATTCCGACAAAATACAAAGCAGAAGGGATTTTATTATGTTTAACCAGCAAGGCGAACATATCGCAAAAGGCGTAAGTTGGTGGCTTATTATGGATTTAAACAAACGCAAAATTACCCGCAGCCCCCAAGCCCTTATAGATTCCAACGGTAAAAACCCCGCCCCGATTATGGAGGCCAACACACAAAAACCGCCTAAGGAAAGTGAACTTTCCCCCGCTTTAAACAAATTTACAATAACGGCCCGCCTTGAAGATTTGGATAGCAATAATCATGTAAATAACAGCCATTTTTCCGCTTGGGCCGTACAAAGCGCGCCCAAAGATAAAACCGAAGGCAAAAATTTAAAGGAAATTATTATAAATTATAAAGCGGAAGTGCGCTTTGGCGATTTGGTGGAAATTACGGTCCACCCCGCAGGGGAAAATGCGTTCTGGCATTTATTAAAACGCCCATCCGACGGCAAAGAAATTGCCTTAATCTATACACTCTGGGGATAAAAATGCGTATTTCATCAAAAGGGCAGTATGCCTTACAGTTAATGCTGGACTTGGCACAAAACAGCCAAGAGGGTTTTATTGCTCTTGCCGCAACCGCAAAAAGGAAAGATATTTCCAAGAAATATTTAGAACAGGTTGTTCCCGCACTTACAAAAGCGGGGCTGATACAGGCAAACCGCGGGGTACAGGGCGGTTATAAATTGCTGCGCCGCCCCGAACAATATACTTTGGCAGATATTTTTAAAGCGGCCGAACCTGCTTTATTTGCCGCTACCCCCACCGACAGCCAAACGGCTTATCTTTCTTTTGTGTGGCAAGGGCTGGGCAAATCAATAGAAGATTATTTAAGTTCTATTACATTGCACGATATACTGCAAAAACAACAGGCATTTTCCGCCGATAATTATGTAATTTAGTTTTTATAAAACCGAAATCCCCGCTTAACAGCGGGGATATTTACTTGCCAAACAGATACGGTTTGCCAGATAAACCTAATCTGCGAACATAACCGTTGATAAATATCTTTCCCCTGTATCAGGTAAAAGCACTACTATTGTTTTATCTTTATTTTCCGGCCGCAGGGCAATTTGTGTTGCCGCCCATACCGCCGCACCGGAAGAAATACCGACAAGCAAACCTTCGCGCCTTGCCAAAGTACGCCCCGTTAAAAATGCGGACTCGTTTTCCACAGGGATAATTTCGTCATAGATTTTTGTATTAAGCGTATCAGGCACAAAACCTGCCCCAAGGCCCTGTATTTTATGCGCCCCCGCAGTACCTTTTGTAAGCACAGGCGAGCCGGCAGGCTCTACACCGATAATTTTTATCTTAGGGTTTTTACTCTTTAAAAATTCCCCCGTTCCGCTGATTGTTCCGCCCGTTCCTATCCCAGCAACAAAAATATCTATTTTACCTTCCGTATCAGCCCAAATTTCCGGTCCTGTAGTTGCCTTGTGTATAGCAGGATTGGCAGGGTTTACAAACTGCCCGGGGATAAAACTCTCAGGTATATCAGCGGCAAGTTGGTTTGCTTTTTGTATTGCGCCTTTCATACCTTTAGCACCTTCGGTAAGTACAACCTGCGCACCGTAGGCTTTTAAAAGATTGCGCCGCTCAATACTCATAGTTTCCGGCATAGTTAAAATAATTTTGTATCCGCGAGCAGCCGCAAAAGCAGCAAGCCCTATACCCGTATTACCGCTGGTAGGCTCAATAATAACAGAGCCTTTTTTTAACAAACCTTTTGCCTCGGCATTTTCTATCATTGCTTTGGCTATACGGTCCTTAACGCTGCCGGCCGGATTAAAAAATTCTACCTTAGCCACAAGCGGCAATGCCAAACCTTTATCCGCGCTGTAATTGTTCAACTTTACAAGCGGAGTATTGCCTATTAAATCCGTAATGCTTTCAAATATTTTCATAAATTTTATCCTCGCTTTAATTTAATATACATAAAACCTATATGTATTATAGGTATTATATATAAAAACGCAAAAAATTGTCAAGTTATATGTCAAAAGGCATAATTTTTAACCATTAGGCCAATAAAAATATTCTTGCGCTACTACAACAGGTAAAAAAACAAGGGATTATAAAATTTATAATCCCTTGTTTATGTTTAAAGTGCTGTTTTGTAAAATTCTATTTCGCTTGTTCTTTGTTTTGTTCCTGCACCTTTTTGGCTGCTTCGCCTTCAGGTTTTATTTCAGCTTTGTTTACTAAATCTTTAACATAATTTGCCGTCTTTTGCTTTATCTGTAAGGCTGCCAAATATTTAGCGATTTCCGCCCTGACTTCATTATAAGCAGGTTTTGTTTCAGCGCGTTTTTCGTTAACTCTTAAAATATATATACCGTCTTTTTCCGTAAGCGGGCCTAAAATTTCGCCAAGTTTTGCATTAAATATTTTTTTATCTAAACTATCAGGCAAAGCGCCGCGCAACACCAACTGCTCGCCCTTAGTATTAAGAGCATTTTTATCATCGGAATATTGCGCTATTGCCTGCACAAAACCTATTTTGTTTGCTTTTAAATCTTTAACTATATCTTTTGCAAGGGCTTGCTTCTTTTCAATATCTTTCTTTGGCATATTTGCGGGAGTCGCCAAAAATACTGCTGACACTTGCGCTCTTTCCGCAGTAAGTTTTTTGATTTCCTGCGCGAACGGTAAAACTACGGCTAAAGTTTCCTGCGGCAAAGCAGCAATTTTGGTTTTATCTCCGGAAAGAACAACTTTCATATTGTTATAAAAATTTTGCAAGTCCTCTTCCTGAAGTTCGGCCTTTTGTTCTGCGTTTATCTTATTTAAAAGGGCTTGGGCCATAAGTTCCTTGCGGATATTATTTTCCAACTCTTTATAAGTAATACCGTCTTTTTGCAGTTTATCCTGAAAGTTCTTTTCTATGATAACTTTATCCTGTGTTGGCTTGCCGTCCTTATCAAAAGCAAAAAAGTTTTTAATTTTTTCAATATTTTGCTTTACTGCTTTTTCATCGGCTTTAACATTTTGTTTTTTGGCTTCCTGATAAAGCACTTCGTTAGTGATTAACTGCTCTAAAGCCAATTTCTTTATAAGTTCCTGATTCTGCTGATTCTGCAGAAAGTTAGGGTTAACTCTCACATATTGTGCCGCTAAATTATCAACCGTTCCCTGATAAGTTGCTTTTGATATTTTAGTTCCGTTAACGGAAAATACCGCATCTTGTTTGCTTGTGCAGGCAGCAATTAATAATATTGCCGCGCAGACAGGTAAAAAGTTCTTAATCTTCATAATGCTCCTCTTATATATATATGTATATTGTATCTTTTATAGCGCAATTTATAAATACTGTAAGACACTAAAATAATATTGTATATTAAAATTAGTAATATTAAAATTTTTAACTTATAAATAAGGAGCAAAAATAATTTATGTGTCCGATGAATATAATAGCCGTATGTGCAATTATTTTTATGGTACTGTTTATTTTCTGGCAGTTTAAAATGCTGAAAAAATATGCCTTAAAATACGATAAATTTAAACTTAACCTTAAACAGGAATATCTGTCCGTAAACGGACAGGAAATAAATTTTAAAGAGATAGACCATATAACAGTAAGGGAACTTGAACAACCTTCCGCGTTGGAAAAAACATTATCCAAAAGTGCCTTTTATGCTTATATGGCGGAAATAGTTTTTCATTTAAAAAACGGCCCTAATATATATTGTACTTTTAACTATAAAGGAACACTATACAGAACCTTAAAACAGTTAGAACCGTATGTAAAAATAGATGAAGATATAGATTACTATAAGCCAAAAATAAGATGGTTTAATATGCTGATGGTAATAGCCGCAGTAATTATTGTACTCAGTATGAACGGCGACAAATTAACCGGGCTGCAAGAATTTGCGATAATAGTCTTTACAGTAATTATAGTATTATTGATTGCCAAGTTTGCAAAGTAAATTACTCTGCCGGATATATACGGCGGCTAAATTTTAAATAAAAATAATTGGCAATTTTTTATAAAACCGATAAACTTATATTAAGGCTGCTTACTTAAAGCAAATAATTATAAAACCAACGGAGCAAGAATATGAAAAATAAATTTATTTTTTATTTGATTTTTGCATTTATAATTTTATCCGGCTTATTTGTTTATAACAACTTAAAAGATACTGAGCGCCTTTATGCCAAACACCACCACGGCGGACATCATCATCACGAAGTATGCACGGTAATTTGTAAAGAGCCTGATTGGGGAACTTTTTGCAGCGGAGACTTTGAATATGATTGGGACTTAAAACAATGCTGTGCAGTAAAATGCTTTAAAAAGCACTCATAGAACTATTCCGTAAATGATTTTGTTAAACACCCCTGGCGTAAGCACGGGGTTTATTTTTATTAAAACAATTCCGTTGTCTGCCCAGCCCATAGGGCTTACGCATTGCATTGTTGCGGAAAGAAATTTATATAACCCCGTATAAACCGGGGTTGTATAAACAAAAACATCCTTTAAAGAACTTCCGCATTTTAAGGCATTATAATATATACGGCGCTTATATTGCCGTTTTCTTCCATTTGGTTATAAATGGTTGATGGCAGTATTTTAGATATTTCTTCGTCGCGCTTTTTTTGTGCTTTGGATTTTTCTTCATTATAAGTGCCTTGGCCCTCATAGGCCATTTTTTCCCATGTTTTTACTTCGTCATCAACGGTTAACTTCCTGATAAAAACATCCACTGTTTTATCTGCCGGCATATTAAGCAATCTTTTAAGCCCGTAATGTGCGCCGCCGGCAAAAACAATAATAATATCATAATACGGGGCGACGGTACGGATAAAATAATTCCATTTTGTATTACGCTGGAAAACCCCGTAATAATTTGACCTGAAACGGTAATATGCCCTACCAAACATTTCATCCCCGCCCAGATAAGGAATGGAAATATTCCCCACCTTAAAAAAAGAATATAACCACGATTCATCCACTAAAACATCGTCCATATTAAGGATGTCTATTCCCGTTTCGCTTACTTTATCCCATAAATCGTCATAACGCGTGGCGGATTTCATATTAGGGTGCATTGCTTCGCCCGCAAAACGAATCACGGGCGCGCGGTAATCCGTCTTATCTGCAATCAACGGGGATTTGTCAAAAGGTTCAATATCCATCCATATCAGTTGCTCGGGTGAGAACAAAATGCGTTTATTCGGATTGGCCTTTTTTATTTCCTTTATAACATTGAGCGTACTATCCATTATTTCCGGTACGGAGTGTCCGCCTTCTTCCCATAAAAAAATAATCTTTTTGCCCTTAAAAATTTTATGGTAATCAGGTGTTTCTGTCCGGAAATTTTTATTCATAATATACAGTATCTTTTCCCGCGCGGCAATATCGTCATCATATTCTTTTTTGTAATAATTATTTATTTCGGTAAGCCACACTTCCGCGCGCGCCATATCGCTGTTAGTTTGCGATAAAATTTCATCAGCGCGTGCGCCCTCGGCTTTCTTGAAGGAATCCAAATCATTATATTTACTGACAACAACAGCGTTTTTGAGTAAATTAGGGAAAAATTCTTTTAGAAAACGCGACCTGACTTTCATTTCCTCCTGCTGGGCAACTGCAAGGCATTGCAGCAGGATTTCTTTACGGGTAGGCACAGGTTGCCCCTCTTGTGCGTCAGGCTGCTGCGCATAAGAAAATATGCTTAAAAAAATAAACAAAAAGATAAATAAAATATGTTTCACGGTAGAAACATTATATAGAAAATGGCAGTATAACTCAATAAAACATCTCTGCGGCCTTCGAATCCAGACTCAGCGCAAAGCAGTTTGCGCTGCTGCACTCCCCATATAATAAAAAATCCCCTTGCGGGGCTTTTTAAATTATACGGAGAGGGAGGGATTCGCCCTGCATAAATTCCCTGACGGGAATTTTGCCCGGGCCCGCCCTCGCGGTTTTTGCCTTTCGCCGCTTAAGCCCGCTCAAACAAAAACATCTCTGCGGCCTTCAAATCCCGACTCAGCGCAAAGCAGTTTGCGCTGCTGCACTCCCCATATAATAAAAAATCCCCTTGCGGGGCTTTTTAAATTATACGGAGAGGGAGGGATTCGAACCCTCGATACCCTTTAGGGGTATACAGTCTTTCCAGGACTGCTCCTTCAACCACTCGGACACCTCTCCAAAACTTTAACGGCAACACTCAACCATATATATAGATTATAGCAAATCCTAACACAAATACCAAACAGGTTTTACGCCAACAAATCCGCCGCTAAAATACCGTATAAAATTAAATCCTATATTTAAAGATTTTTATGTTCGGCTTACTGCCAAAAAGCGATAAAATAAAAAGCGGTATGGCAAAGAGTATTACAATAACCAAAAACACGCAAAACATCATCGCGCCCGTAACAAGCGACACGAATCCGCCCAATAACCCTATAACGCCTTTGCGTACGGGGTTAAATTTTTGTTTAAGTTCTTCCTCTGCGATATACGGCTTGGGCGTTATTTTATTGCCGCTTTCATCTAAAATTTCAGGCTCTATAACTTTGTTTTGTTTATTTTCCATATCTTATATTCTTACAAATAAAACGGAAAATGCCAAGTATGTTAATAAGGCTCTTTTAAAATAGTAAAATATAATAGTAAAGGCGTATAGTCACATTACGCAAATTAAATAAAAGAGGAAATATTATGCTGCCAAAAGCCTACGAGCCTAAAGAAGTTGAACAGAAAATATCAAATTTATGGAAAGAAAAACAAGTTTTTAAAGCAAAAATTGACGAGACAAAAAAACCTTATGTTATTGTAATTCCCCCGCCAAATATTACGGGCGTATTACATATGGGCCACGGGCTTAACAATACCTTGCAGGATACTTTGGTACGCTTTCACCGTATGAACGGGGAATGCGCAAACTGGGTGCCCGGCACAGACCACGGCGGTATCGCCACGCAGAATGTTATTGAAAAGAAACTCGCCAAAGAACAGCATTTATCCCGCCACGATTTAGGCAGGGAAAAATTCGTCCAAACCGTCTGGGATTGGTACAAAGAATGCGGCAATGCCATTTATAACCAGTTTGAAAGAATGGGCTGGGCTTTGGACCAAAGCAATATCCGCTTTACTATGGATGAGGCACGCGCCAAATCCGTTTATGCCAGTTTCAAAAACCTTTGGGATAAAAAATATATTTACCGCGGCAAAAGGATGATAAACTGGTGTGTGCGCTGTTCTACCGCGCTTTCTGATATTGAAGTGGAACACGACCAGCAAAACGGAAAACTTTGGCACTTGCACTATAAACTTGAGGACGGCAGCGACGGCATAATAATTGCCACCACAAGGCCGGAAACTATCTTTGCCGATTCCGCCATTGCCGTAAACCCCAAAGACGAAAGATATAAAAATATGGTCGGCAAGAAAGTTTTGATACCTTTAATCAACCGCGCTATACCGATAATTGTAGATGAGGCTGTGGAGTTGGATTTCGGCACGGGCGCACTTAAAATCACTCCCGCGCACGACCCTGTTGACTACGAAGTCGGCAAGCGGCATAATTTGGAAATTATTTCCGTAATTTCCGATAAAGGCAAGATGATAAACCTGCCGGAAAAATATTTGGGTATGGACAGGGACGAATGCCGCAAACAGACAATAAAAGATTTGGACGCAGCAGGCCTGCTTGTTAAGGAAGAAAAATATAATCACGCCGTAAGCACCTGCTACCGCTGCAACAGTGCCATTGAGCCTTATTTAAGCGAACAATGGTTTGTAAAAATGGACGAACTTGCCGCCAAAGCCTTAAAAGCGGTGGAAAACGAAGAAGTCAAATTCTATCCTGCAAACTGGAAAGCCCCTGTAATGAACTGGCTTAAAAATATACAGGATTGGTGTATTTCCCGCCAGATTTGGTGGGGGCACAGAATACCGGTTTGGTATTGCCGCCATTGCAGTAAAGACGGTTTAACTTTTACGACGGATAAACAAGGCAAAGAACAGTTGGCGAAAGTTTCCTTTGAAAACGGCGCAAAGCCGATAATTTCGCACGATAAACCCCTCTGCCCTATTTGCGGCAGCAGTGATACTATCCAAGACCCCGATGTTTTGGATACTTGGTTTTCTTCCGCCTTATGGCCTATGTCCGTTTTCGGCTGGCCGGAACAAACCAAGGACTTAAAATATTATTATCCTACGAGCATTTTAGTTACCGGTTATGAGATTATTTACCTTTGGGTTGCCCGTATGATTATGATGGGCCTTGAGTTTGAAGGCAAAGTGCCTTTCAGCGAGGTTATGCTAAACGGTATCGTAAGGGATAAAGACGGGCAGAAAATGTCTAAATCCAAGGGTAATGTTGTTGACCCGCTTGACCTTACGCAAAAATACGGCGCGGACGCGGTAAGGTTTTCTTTGATTTCCCAATCTGTTTTGGGCAAGGATATTCCCTACGGCGAAAACAGCATTATCGGCGCAAGGAATTTTTGCAATAAAATTTATAATGCCTCGCGCTTTATCCAAATGAACAGCGAAGGCATTGAAGGCCCGCTTGAACTGCCCGCAAAACCCAAAGAACTTTGCGACAGGTGGATAATCTCCCGCTATAATCACGCCGTAAAGCAAGCCGCGGACGAACTTAAAAAGTACAATATGGCGGCTGCGGCAGATACGCTTTACCACTTTTTGTGGGGGGACTTCTGCGATTGGTATATAGAACTTGCCAAGGCACGCTTTAACACCGCAGATAAAAAAGAGGTTATCTCTATCCTTATAAATATCCTTTACGGAACTTTAAAAGCCCTGCACCCGATGATGCCGTTTATCACGGAAGAAATCGCAATGAGCCTTAAAAAGTATATTAAAAATTCCAAGGAGTTTTTGATAGAGGAAGATTACCCCGTTTTTAATCCCGCGCTTGAAGATAAACAAGCCGAAGAAGAAATGGCCCTTTTACAGGGCGTAACGGGACAGATAAGGACGATAAGGGCGCAGTTTAATGTGCCGCCCGGCCTTAAAATAAAAGTTTTGTTAAGCACCGCCGACACTAAAGATTTGGCAGTACTGCAAAAATACCAAAATTATATTTTTGCTATGGCTAAACTTGAAGCCGCACAAATGGGCGCAAATCTGCCCAAACCCAAACAGACGGCAACGGGTGTTTACGGAACTGTTACGGTTTATATCCCGCTTGAGGGCCTTATTGATTTTGATAAGGAAAAAGCCCGCCTTGATAAGGAACTTGCCATAATCCAAAACGGCATTAACAACCGCAAGAGAATGTTAGACAATAAAAACTTTGTCAACAATGCCCCTAAACAGCAGGTGGAAAAGGCCAAAGCCGAACTTGAAGAAATGCTTTTAAGGGCGCAGCAGATTAAAGCCGCTAAAGAGGACTTAAACTAACACTTTCCCCGCCTTTTACGGCGGGGATTTTTTATTATGAAAATACTTTTGGCAACACATAACAAACATAAACTTGAAGAACTTTTAAAAATTCTTCCCGCTGAGGATAATAAAGGAAATAAAATTGAATATGTTTCCTTTTTGGATTTTCCGCAAATTGCAGAGCCGCAAGAAACCGGCACTACCTTAAAGCAAAATGCGCAGTTAAAAGCCGTTTACGGCTTAAAGCAGACAGGGCTTATCAGCATAGCAGACGATACGGGGCTTACCGTTGATGCTTTGGGCGGTGCGCCAGGCGTACACAGCGCGCGCTATGCCTACCCCGATAAAGCCGATTACCCCGCCAATAACGAGAAACTTTTAAAGGAACTTTCCGCCTTTAAAGGCAAAGAGCGAAGCGCAAGTTTTACCACCGTTGCGGCCTTGGCCCTGCCCGACGGCAACATAATTTTTAAGGAAGGCAAAGTAAGCGGTTTTATTGCGCAGGATTACAGCGGCAAAAACGGTTTTGGATATGACCCTTTGTTTATCTGCGCGGAAACAAACAAAACTATGGCGGAAATGACACCGCAGGAAAAAAATTCCATAAGCCACCGCGCCCGCGCCTTTGCGCAGTTATCGGAAATTATTAAAGGCTTATAGTAGGCGGCTTTTGGTGTTTTTTTGCCGCGTGGCTTTTGCTATAAGCCGAGAGTACTTTCCTTAAACATAAACGCCATAATAAACCCAAAAGCATAAACGGCGCACGATGTTTATAACACAAGTAAAAACACACATGCCAAACAAAAGCGGAAAGTGGTTTTAAAAAATAAAAGGGAAGATTTCTTTAAGAAGTCTTCCCTTTTTGCTTAAACCTAAAAATCTATAAAAATACCCTTGCACTTAGCAAGAGCGGCCTATATTTAATCCTTAGTTATAATTTAATAATCTTTTTCTGCTCTATGTTAAGATAACCTTCCGGACAGTGGGTGGAACAGTAAACCGTGGGGTTCTGTTTGCAAAATTCACGCACACGGGATAATGTTTCGAGGGCCTTTTCTTTATCTTCAAATATGATAGACAGTTCATTTTCATACAAAGCCGCATCCGTATAAGTTATATCCCCATGGAACATATAATAGATGTCCCCGTCTTGCAAAATAGCAATGGAATTGCCTTTGGTATGTCCTTCCGCGCGCACCATTACAAGCGTATCCGTGATGCGTTGGCTTTCTGGGAAGTTCTTATACGGGCCGTCCGTAAAGTTCACGCGCACAATATTAGCCCCTGTTAATTTCATAGCGTCTGCTTCTGTTTGGGAAATATAAATCTTAGCGTGGGGGAACATACGCAACTCCCCCGTATGGTCAGGGTGTTTATGCGTAACAATGATTTTAGTAATATCTTGCGGTTTGTATCCGGTTTTGGCGAGGGCTTCTTCAAAAGTGGCCACTTTTTTTCCCATCCATAAAGGGGAGCCTTGCTTAGGCACTATATCCTGCGAATTATTAGGGAGTCCGGTATCTGATAAAATAACATCCTTCCCGTCATCAATCAGAAAATTTTGCAAGCTGGAAGGATAGGTGGTATTGGCATCGCAAGCGGCTTTATCACGCGTACCGCCAAAAGCAAATGTCTGCGCTACATAACCGCCGTCGTAGTATTTCAAGGGTATAATTTTCATATTGGCTCCTTTTAGTTAAATATTTTCTAAAAGTATTTTACTACATTATATCAGCACATACATAAAAACCGCCAAAACAAACTCCGAAACCGGCGCTCAAGGCGCAAACTTATTTGCAGTTAAAATTAGTGGGGATACCAGATTAAATTCGGCTATGACAGGAACATAACCTTTTTATAACTTCCTTATTGCCCATTCTTTGGGGTAAAGATTATTTGCGCGCGTGCCTAAATTTTTTACAAAGCCAAGCGGCTGGCCTTTGTAGCAGACTATCACATAACCTAAAGGAATTTCCGGCGGAAGAATTATTGCTTCCCTGTGCAGATATTTTAGGGCGGTATCTAAAGCAAGTTCCGCTTTAGGATATTTGTTTGCCGCGGGTAAAGATAAGGCCTGCGCAACGGAAGGGATAACTTCCTTACCCTTAACTAAAGGGGCGGGGTTGCCGTCGTAAATTACATATAAATCACGCAGGTTTTTTATTTTTGCGTGCAGTAAATCTGGGCGGGCAACGGCACAAATTCCCCCGCTTTCGGGTTTGCGCAAAACGGCAGTAAAAAGGCCTTCGCTTCGGGTTTTGCCCGGGATAAAACGGTAAACAGGTTTATCCCAACCTTTAAGCAGAGAGCCTGTAATATTCCACTCTTTTTTTATATCAACTGGCAGGATTTCCGCGCCGAAAGTTTCTGTAAGCCAGAGGATATTTTCCTCGTTTTCGTGCAGGTTAAAAGTGCAGGTACTGTAAATCAGCAGGCCGCCGCCGCGCAAACAAGGCCAAATATCTTTAAGTATCTCCCTTTGCCGCTTTTGGCAGAACAGAACATTTTTTACGCTCCACTCGCCTACGGTTTTTAAATCCCTGCGGAACAGGCCCTCGCCAGAACAGGGAACATCTGTCAAAATGACATCAAACATTATCCCCGCCCTTTTATAATCGCAAGCGTGGTTATTGGTTATTACCACTCCGCTGTGGCCCTGTTTAATAAGATTTTCTTTTAAGATACTTGCCCTGCGGCCGTCTGTTTCATTACTGACAAGCAAAGAGCCTTCCGGCAGGGCCGCGCGCATAAGCGTAGATTTACCGCCCGGCGCGGCGCATAAATCAAGTGAGCAGACAGGCCCTTTAACATATTGGCGCAACACTGTATCTAAAAACATAGAGCCGGCTTCCTGTACATAATAAGCGCCCGCGTGCAAAAGCGGGTCAAGCGTAAAATTTGGGCGGCCTTTAAGCCAATAGCCGTTTTGACACCAAGGCACAGGCTCTGCCTGCGGAAAGTTAACTGCGCCGCTTTTCCACGGGTTTAAACGCACGGAAACCTGCGGCGGCTCATCAAAGGAAGATAAAAACAAATCCCAAAGTCCGTGTCCGAAAATTTCAGCGGTATAATTTATAAATTCTTCAGGCAGCAGAGGCATATTAAAATAAAGTTTGGCGCAAATTACAACAAATTACACAATAAAATTTTTGCTTGCGCATATATCAAAATTTAACATAAATGCCCCCGCAATTTAAGCGGGGGCATAAAGAATATCTAATTTTATTTTGCGATAAGATAATCTATATCGTGGTCGGCATTTATTTTTTGGCGGGCTTTATCAAAAAGTTGTTTTTCTTCGGCCTGCTTCATAAAGTTATCCCATTCTTCATCAGTAAACTGGTACTTTTGCTTTATGTAATTGGAAGCGACTTCGCCCGCGTCGGTTGCTTCGGGGTTGCGTTTTTGGTAGTCATCTTCTATAAGCACATATTCTTCCGCAATTTCCAAAAGCACTTCTTCATCGCTTTGTTCCTGTTCCGGTGCGGTAGCAGAATTTTGCTTGTTTTTATCTGCCGCTTCCGTAGCCGCAGGTTTATTTTTGTCATAGCCTTCGCCGGGTAAATTTTCCCTTGTGCCTTTATGCAAAATCATAAAGATTGAAAGTATAACCGTAAATAATACCAAAGCGGTTAAAGCAATATTTATCCAAAGCGATAAATCCTTTTCTGCAAGCAAGTCCTTTATTGCATATAAAATTAAAACTAAAATAATAATTACGGCTATAAAAACACCCATATAAGTATCTCCTTGTAAATTAAAGTATCATCCGGTTTATTTATTTTTTCCGAAAGATTCCTGTTCTTTTATAACAGCCCCAACCATTTGCATAATTTGGGGGTCTTTACTATATTCAAGCAAAATTTTTTGCATTTGTGGATTATTTAATATTTCCCTCGTCAATTCTTCGGGCGAAAGATTGGCATTTAATTTATCTTTTCCCAAAGCATTTTTCATATCTTCCACAAATTTATCCAAGCGCGGGTCATCATAACCGGAAACGGAAAAAACTATTTCGTCTGATTGGCCCTTTACATAATCTTGTGCATTAGGCATATTGCCTTGCTTTATCTGCTCGGTAATATAAGCCTTTTGTTCCTGTGCCAAAGCCGGCAAATCTATCTGTCCGCCGAAGTATGGTCTTGCCATTTTCTTTTCAGGCACATAGGCTTCTTCCTCTTTTACGGCTATGGCTATTCTGTTTTCCGTTGCCGTTTTATCGGAATCTTTAAGGCTTTGTTCATTATCTTTTAAAGCAAAAGGATAAAAAGTATCCTCCGCGGTTAAAGTTTCTTCCTGCGCGTCCGTCTTTTCCGGAAACCACACCTTCTTAATACGGCGCGCAGAAAGTACGGCAACTATTACCGCTAAAGAAAAAGCAATTATACAGACATATATCTTGGATTTAAGAGTCATTATTTATCTATAACTTCCAATAATTCTACATTAAACACAAGTAAAGAACCCGGCGGTATAGGCAAACCTTCCGCATTGCCGTAAGCCGTTTCCGGCGGGCAATACAAAGTTGCTTTACTGCCTGCTTTCATTTCCTGCAAGGCGGATGTCCAGCAAGGAATAACGCCATTTAAAGGAAATTCTGCCGGCTGGCCGCGTTTTATGGAACTGTCAAATTCCGTACCGTCTAAAAGTTTGCCTTCGTAATGCACTTTTACAATACTTGAGGCTTTAGGGTTTTTACCTTTGCCTTTTTTTGTTATTTGCATTACTACACCGTTAGATAAAGTCTGGTTCTTTTTATCTTTTTTGGCTTCTTTTAAAAACTCGTCTTGTTCTATTTTGCGCTTATTGATTACTGCTTGGGTATCTTCCCTGTATTTCTTTTCCACAAGAGGTTTATAATCTTCCAAGTTTGTTTGGGACTTGCGGTGCAGTAAAGAATCCCTTAACCCTTGGGAAAGAGCCTTATAATCATCATCCCCGTTTAACACAAGATTATTCTTTACCGAATTGCCAAGCATATAACCCAGCGAATATAAAACCTTATCGCTGGAAACATTTTCCGCAGAGGTTTGCTCCTGTTGTGCATTTACAAATAAGGCACAGGCAAAAAGTAAAGCCGGTAATAAAATAAGTTTTTTCATAATTATAATGACCTCTATTTCTTTTGTATATAATCAATAAGTTTTGCTTTGATAACCGGTGCGCATTTTTTACCTGCGGCTACCAAACTGCGCCTTTTTGCTTCTTCCCCGCGGGAAGAGCCGTTTCTTTCTGTTTCGCTAAATGTGGTAAATATGCCGCCGCCTGTTGCCATATCTTTTAAAGCAACCGTTGCAGTAGCGGTACTCCAATAAAGGCCGTCTAAAGTATTTGACGCATATTTATCTATATGGGTATTCATATCAAGTTCTATATCATAGTCTTTAAGGTTTTCCCCGACGCCGAAACCAAGTTCGTTTAAAGCATCAATAATATAAGTTTTTACCGTTATATCATCAGCGCCGGTTATCACGGCATTGATTTTAATGTCATAAAAAGTTTTGTTGTAAATACTTTTAAAGGAGTAGAGGGCTTCTTCGTTATAGGCAGAGCCGTCAAAAGAAATACGGCGGTATTCGCTATCTATTTCATCCCTTTTGGCAAGCAAATCAGGTATCATTACGGCATATTTTACCCTTACAAATTTATCAGGCTCTGCCGCAATTTTTGATGAGATATTATTAAGTTGCCCGTCTGTAGTTGAGTAGTAAGGCACTAAAACATCCAATGCGGGTTGCCTTTGCAAAGCAGCAATGGCATAATATCTTTTATTTTCCTTATTCTTCCACCACTGCACCACCTTTATTTGGGAAAGGATATTCTCCCTTCTGATTTGAGAATCCTTATATTCAGGCAGGCCGTCAAAAAGTTTTTCAAGTTCCGCTTTTGCGGCATCTTTAGCATCTTTTTTGGTCTGGCCGAAAGCAACTTTTGTAAGATACTTATCGGCGGGATACTTTGCCATTTTTTCGCTTAAGATATTCCTGTTTGTAGCACAAGCCGCCAATAAAGCAACGGCTGCAACAAGTAAAGTAATCTTTTTCATTTTATCTCCTTATTTGGAAGTTCTGTGATACAGATAAGTTCTCTTCCCTTTACTAATTTTTACATTTTCAAAGACATATTCGTCAATAGCCTGCCCGTCTGCATTAAACAAAACAAGTTTAATATCGTGAACACCGGGCGTCAAAAATAAATTGGCCATTCTTATTTCCGCAGGTAAAGTAAACCAAGAACGGGTATCGGCCTTTTCCGAAATATTTGAAAGGATACTGAATAAAGAACCCACAACCGTCCCCATAGTATCTCCTCCGTTCTTCTGGGCTATGTGTTTTGCCTGCACGCTTAAAATATATTTAGTTACCGCTCTGGTTGCCGTACGCATATATATAGCCGACATATTCTGCTTTAAAGTTTGTTTTGCCGCAAAGGAAATATCACTTACCAAAGTTGTATTTTTTAAAGGGCCGCCGTCTGCGGAAACAGCAGAAGATTTTATATGGTAATCCACATCTTTATATTCCGGCATACTTATTGTTACGGACTTGCCGTATGCCCCCGCATAAACAGCATCTATAACATCATTGCCTACACCGTTTAAATCACTGTTATCATCTACCGCAAACCAAATATCATCCCAGGCAAGCATAAGCGATTTTGATATTTTTACAGGCGCTTTGCCGTTATAGTGAAATATTACCGCTTCCCCTAAATTCTGATAGTTTTCAGGTAAATAAACCTGCGGCATTTGCGCCCTTGATTCGCTTTGTTTTTTATAGGCATTTTCCGCATTAATGCGGGCTATTCTCGCATCGGAAAGTTTACCGTTATCTTCAAAAATCATACTTGAAAAATACTGCACGAAAGCGTCATCATTATAAAGGTCTTTAGTTTGTTTTTCCCTGTTATTATCAAGTAAAAATACTGCACGGTTGGCTTCCACCAATGAATCCTCGGGATAAGGCCCGTAAAGATAATCCATAGCCAAAAAGAAATGCATTAAAGCCTGCTCGTAAACAGGCGGATTATAAGGCACAGTATTATCATTTATTATAAGTGTACCCAAAGATGCACTTACACTTTTAACAGACAGATTATCGGTAATTTCCAGAGCGGAAGTAAGTGATTGTTTGCTGGCTTGGTTATCGTAGGCGGAACTTTGCGCCGTACTTAAATCCAAATAATATAAAACGGCATTTTTGTTGCCGTACTGTTTTGATTTATTCTTTTCAACTATGCTAGCAGTTTTATCAAAACTGCCTTCGTTCATACTTTCAAGAATATTCTTTTTATAGCGTAAAGAAGGCCCGGTACACGCCGATAATAAGCATAAAGCAATTATTATAAGAGTAAACCGGGCTTTTTTCATTTTTATAATTTAAGGGAATTCTTTGCTACATATTTTTTAATTTGTTTCTGTCCGTTCCAAAGTATTTTATTGGTTTCAATATTGATAAGTTTCAAATTGACTTGATAAAATATTACGGACTTGCGGCCTTCTTTATCTATTATGGAATTTAAAACACCGCTTAACATATAATCAGCGCCGACTTCCTTGCCGAAGGCTTTTCTTGTTGCTTCGGAAGCATACTCATCCTGTTCAAGCCTTTCCTGACGGATTTCACCGCGTTCGGAAGAACTTGCCACAAATTCCACTTTGCCGCTGTTGATTAAAGCCCTTTGCATTTCTTCAATAAAAGTGCGGGTATTAATATGTTCCATACTGTCATTTACCACAGTACCTACTATAACAACAGGTTCTTGGCCTTTAGTTTCTTTTACGGCTTTGGCATACCAAGGCCCGTTAAGACATTCCTGTATCATAGTTTCCGCGACTAATCTGGAATCGGTATCATTCCATTTGCCGCTTAAATCTTTAGTAGTATCTACATCCATACGCTCTACTTTCGTTCCGCACGCGAACAAAAACGGAAGAACAAAAAGAGCAAGCAGAAGTTTTTTCATTTTATCTCCTTGTATTTCATTAAATGTATATATATTTTATTTTCTAACTTAATAGGGAAATTGTCAAGATAGTTTACAAAATTGTCAAAAGCATTTTTCGCTTATAATAAACATTAAAGTAAGTATATTTTAAAAGCAAGATGAAACGGTTATCATAATAAAATTTTAAAGACAAACAAAAACCCCCGACGCAAATCGGGGGCTTTGAAATCTGGTGGACCTGATCGGGATCGAACCGGTGACCTCCTGCATGCCATGCAGGCGCTCTCCCAGCTGAGCTACAGGCCCGTACATATATATTAGCAAATATAACCTTAAATTACAACCTTACAAACGAAATGATAGATTTATTTACCTTGGCCCAACCTTTTTGAAAGTATTTCCGGAAGGCCGCGTTCTTCTATCTTTTTTTGTACCGAGGCAATATCATAAGGTATACGGATAAGACGGAAAGTCTGTTGTTTGGTGTCTAAAATACCAAAAGATGCTTTTGCATTGGTATCGCGCGGCTGGCCTATTGAACCCGGGTTTATAACATATCTTATCGCGGGCAGCATTTTTATTGTTACATCAGAACCTAAAAACAAATCTATCTGAGGCATACGGTTGCTTTTATAACTCATAATAAAAGGCACATGGCTATGCCCTACAAAACATAAACTGCCTTTCCACTTATCTAAATTTAAAACAAATTGTTCTGAAGATAAAAGATAATCCCTGAACGGATCTAAAAAAGAACCGTGCACCATACAAAAATCTTTGCCGTGATATTCTTTAGCGAAAGTTTTTATAAATTCCTGCGATTGCTTTGACAGATTCCTTGCCGTATATAACATAGACTGCTTGGCATAATCACTAAACCACGCAAAGAAATCTTCCCTAAAAAGGCTCATATCGTGATTGCCCGCTACGGCAATAAGATTTTTAAGCCCCATCATACGGCGGCAACAATCTTCGGGGTCAGGCCCGTAGCCTATCAAATCCCCGCAAAAAGCATAACCGTCGACACCGCCTAATTCTTCTATCTTCTTTAAGACGGCCTCAAAGGCTTCATAGTTTGAATGTATATCAGAAAGTACGGCGTATCTCATCTATCTTTATTAGACTTTAATTTATCCTGATAGTCAAGTTTTAACGAAAATGAACTTGTCTGATTATGTTATTTTGAAGCTGCTTCAACAAGATTTTTCGTTTTGGCGTCCTGGTCTTTCAAATTTAAAGAAAGAACCTTTGAAACACCGTTTTCTTCCATAGTAACACCGTAAAGCATTTGGGCCGCTTCCATAGTGCGTTTATTGTGTGTTACTACTATAAACTGCGTCTTTTTGGCATATTCTTTTATAAGATTTGTAAACCTTTCCACATTTGCTTCATCAAGCGGGGCATCCGCTTCATCCAAAATACAGAAAGGCGAAGGATTATGCGTAAAGAAGGCAAACAGCAAAGACACTACCGTTAAAGCCTTTTCCCCGCCGGAAAGTGCAGAAATATTTAATACTTTTTTGCCGGGCGGCTGAACAGTTATCTCTATGCCCGTTTCAAGCAAGTTTTCAGGGCTGGTTAAAATCAGTTCGGCTTCCCCGCCGACAAATAAACTTTGGTAAATATTTTTAAAATGGGAACGGACTTGCTCAAAAGTATATTTAAAATTATCCCTTGTAGTAGCATTTATTTTTGATATTGCCGCTTTTAAATCACGCTTGGCACAACTTAAATCTTCAATCTGCTTTTTAAGGAAAGTATCTCTTTGGGTTAAGGCATCATATTCTTCCGGTGCAGTCATATTTACCGCGCCCATATTTTCTATGCGCTTTCTCATCATTTTTACGCGCTCGTAATCAACTTTTATGCCGCCCCATTTCATTTGGGCTTCCTGCTGGGTTATATTCCACGATTCAAGTAAATTATTTATTATTGCTGTTTTTTGGCGGCGGTGGTTTGTTAAAGCATTTTCCAAATCGTGTGCTTTTAAAGTAAGTTCGTTTATGCTTGTTTTATAACTGTTTAACTTGGTATTTTTTTCTTCAAAATCTGTTTTAAGCGCATTCAAGTCGCCCTGCATTTTATTTTCCGCGACTTCCAAAGCGGCTAAAGTATCCCTTTGGGCGGAAAGTTTTGCTTGGGAAGAAAGTTTTTCCGCATCTAAAGTTTTTATTCTTTCATTGGCTTTTATAATATTTTCCCCGCGTTTTACCTGTGCTTCTTTAAGGGAAGTTTCTTCCGTAAGCGCTGTTTTAAAATCAAGTTCCAAATTATTCTTTTTTATTTTGGCTTCATAAAGTTTGGCATTAGCCTGTTCAATTTCCGCCTTTAAAGTTTCTTCCTTGTTTTGTAATCCTTCCCTTTGCTTGCGGGCTTGTTCCGCCGCATTTTTGGCTTGTGCGTAAGAAGAACCCATTTTTTCAAGTTCGGCTTTAATAGCGGAGGATTTTTGCTTTCTTGATTCTATCTTTTCCGCTACTTCCTGCTTATTCTTAATTATTTGGGAACAGGCCTGCATTATTTCATTTAAGCCGCGCTGATGCAAATTTATATCATTTTTGAGGGAATTGGCAGCAATGCTTTCTTCCTGAAATTTAATCCTTAAAATTTTGATTTCTTCTTCAGCCGTACGGATTTGTCCGTTAAGTCCGCTAAGTTCTTTATTAAGTTCTTCTTGCTTGGATGAAACTTCTTTAAGTTCTTTTTTGGCGGCGGCTTCTTCCCCCCAATAAGCCTCTGGTGATTTTACGCCTTCTGCGCCGCCGGAAAGCCAAAACCCGTCGGCAATCTCTCCCCCATCTGCACAATAAGAGCAGGCTATATATTTTACCAGCCCTTCAAGTTCGGGGGGATATTCAATAAAATCTGTTAAACTCTTAGCGTTCTTAAGCAAAGATTCCCCTTTTATAAAAGCCGGAACTGAAGGCAAAATTATAAAGCGGCAGCGGGCTTTGCCTTTTTGCTTAAGCAAGGCTATTGCTTCTTTTGCCGCTTCAAAATTATCGCAAAGCACGGAATCTAAAAACTTGCCGAAAGTTTCCTCAACAGTAAGGGAATCGGCTTCATCAAATTTAAGGTATTTCCTTAAAGTACCTTTAATGCCTTTTATTGCACTTTCTTCAACAAGTTTAGTACCTACCCAATAAGGGTCATTTTTACCTTGGCTTTGTATCATCTGCATTTTGGCATTTAAGGATGCACGCTTGGCATTAAGCGCATTTATTTGTTCGTTTAAAGTTGTACGCTTTTCATTAAGCGCGGATAAAGTGTTTTCCGCTTTGCTTTGGTTTTGTTTTATTTGCGAAAGAGAATTTTCTTTTCCCTTTAAGGAATTATTTATTTGTTCAACTTCCTTTTTAAGGTTTTCCGCTCTTTCGTTTTGCGTCTGAAGGGAACGCTCCAAAGCAATTAAATTATTTTGTTCGTGGGAAAATGCTGATTCTTCCAACGCTATTTTGCCGGAAAGTTCCAACTGCTTTTGTGATATTTCAGCAACTTGCGCTGCGGCTTTTTCCACCAAAATTTGTGCTTGTTTTAAAGCCGCCTCATTGGCGTTAACTTCAGCATATTTCTTATTATATTGTTCTTGCAAAGGCTGGTATGTATCCTGCGCAAGTTTGATTTTGTTTTTTAAATCTGCAAGTGCGGGAGTAAGTTGTGCAAGACGCGCAAGAACTGTAGTTTCTTCCGCTTTGGAATTTTGCACCTGCAGGGTAAATTCCCCGCAAAGGTTAATGCAGTTTTGTATTGCCCCTTCCAAAAGACCGATTTGATATTTTGCGGCGGCTATCTTTTCGCTGAATTGGGATAGTTCGTTTTGTTTGTGGGTTAAGTTTAAATTTAAAGCCGCTACCGAACCTTCCAGTGCGGAAACGGAATTTTTCTTATCTTCTATTTCTTTTAAAACAGGTTCTAACTGAGCGGCTGCCGCTTGTATTTCTCCGTCGTGGCTTTTTATATTTTCCAGAGAGATGGCAATCTCGCTGCTTTTAAGTTCTTCCCTGTATTTTTGGTAAAGACGGGCTTTGCGCGCTTCGTTATCCAATTTTTTTATTTGCTCTGCAATAAGGGCCAGAGTATCGCTTAAACGGGCAATATCCATATCCACGCGTTCAAGTTTGCGTACGGCTTCTTCCCTCTTGGCTTTGTATTTGGAAACTCCGGCCACTTCCTCAAACATCTCACGCCTTTGTTCGGGGCTGGCTTCAAGCATTTGGTTTACCGAGCCTTGGTCTATAATAGCATAGCCTTCCCCGCCTATGCCGGTATCCAAAAACATTTCCCTTATATCTTTAAGGCGGCATTGTACGCGGTTTAAAAAGTATTCGCTTTCTCCGGAGCGGTAAATCTTGCGCGAAACCGTAACCTCATTAAAGGCTACGGGCAATTTATGCGAGGTGTTATCAAACACCATACTTACCTGTGCCATATTTAAAGGAGGGCGCTTTCTTGTACCGTTAAAAATTATATCCACCATTGAACTTGAACGCAGGGACTTCCAGGACATTTCCCCTATCGCCCAGCGCACGGAATCTATAACATTTGATTTGCCGCACCCGTTCGGGCCGACTATACAAGATACACCAGGCTCAAAATTAAGCCTTACTTTATCCGCGAAAGATTTAAAACCGACAATTTCAATAGCCTTAAGATACATAGTTGTTCCAAGATTAAATAAGGGCCGTAAAGCCCTTTTTAATATGATACTAAATTTTGCTTATTGATAAAATTTTTGGCATAATGGAAATATAAATTAACATTAGGGAGGTTTTAATGAAAAAACTGTTATTTACGGCCCTCGTCTTGG
Source organism: Candidatus Proelusimicrobium bovinum (assembly GCA_902791965.1). GTDB lineage: Bacteria > Elusimicrobiota > Elusimicrobia > Elusimicrobiales > Elusimicrobiaceae > Proelusimicrobium > Proelusimicrobium bovinum. The sequence continues at coordinate 26,144 of CADAXZ010000004.1, forward strand.
GCTTACTCGGCTTGAATGCCTCGGCTAAATCAATTACCAATCCCCTTTATATGCCTGATGAGGGGCAATTATTATTTGATATTGCCGCTTACGGTACTGATACTACCAATGATACCAATAATAAAGTATATAATGCACGCGGTGCGCTATCTTTAGGGCTTACCGACAGGCTTCAAATCGGCGGTTATATAGGATACAGAAAAATAGACACAACCGATAAAAAAGATTTTACCAATCCGGGCGCTTTTGCTATTTTAAGGCTGTGGAATACCGGCCTTGATATAGATTTGGGCGGCCGTGTAGAATTTGATGCCTTTGACGATACCACAGAAGGCGGCGTTGCCGACGGAACGGATAAATACGGCTTTTTTGCCAGAGCAGGCGCAGATTTGGGCGTATTTTATTTAGGCGGTGTGGCAGGGCTTGACTATTGGGACGGCCTCGGCGCTAAAGCGATGAGCAAAACCAATGACAACAAAATCTATAACGGCAATGCAAAAGCCTTTGTAATTATTGATGTTATGGATATTAGAGGTATCGGCGGGGAAGCCGGCTATAAAGTTTATGATATGGGCGGCGACAGTTATTATAAAGGCTACAGCCTTACGGGCCGTTTGGATATTAACCCCATACCTTCAAGATTAGGTTTTACGGCTTTCGTAACTTATGAAAAACTTAACCACATGGACGATACATTAACCGTAGGTTTAAATGCCAAATTCAAAATTTAAGTTTAAAGTTTAAGCATTTTAAAAGCCCCGCATTTTTTTGTGTGGGGCTTTTTTACAGTAAATTTTATGTTTTATTCCTGATTATGCCGTGTATCAGAAGATTCTTCCTGGGAAGATAAATGCATACGCTGGGTTTGCAGTGCAATAGCGTGTTCCCTTTCTATAATATCCAAAAGGCGCAAATCGCTGGGGTATTCCACCATTTCCTTGGCTTTGCTGATTGACACCCAATTTATAGCAAGTATTTCGGAAGGGTCGTGGCGGCCTATGCGGCCCAACTTCTTCATAAGATACCACTGTACAACTTTTTTGATATATTTCCCTTTAAGTGTAAAAGCATAACGCACTTTAAGCATAGGCTTTAAAATACTTGCTTTGTAGCCTGTTTCTTCAAGCACTTCCCTTAAAGCGGCTTGGCGCGGAGTTTCGCCCGCTTCTATATGTCCTTTCGGGAAAGTCCATATTTTGCGGCCTTTCATACTTTTTACTTGGACGAGTAATACTTTGTTGCCTTCAAGAACTACTCCCCCGCAGGAAAACTCCGGCACTACCATAATTATTTCTCCAAAAGTCCGGCCAAAGCATAAAGTTTGGCTTCATCAAAAAAATTACCGTATAACTGTAAGCCTACCGGCAAGCCTTTTGAATCTTTACCGTAAGGGAAACTTAAAGCAGGCACTCCGGCAATGTTTGCCGGCGCAGTATACAGGTCCGAAAGATATAATGATATTAAATCATTTACCTTTTCCCCTATTTTAAAAGCCGTATTGGGTGTAGCGGGCAAAAGCACGGCGTCAACCTGTTTAAATGCCTCAACAAAATCATTTTTAATTAAGTTGCGTACCTTTTGGGCTTTTAAATAATAATCTTCCGCGTGCGCGCTGCCTAAGGAAAATGTACCAAGCATTATTCTGCGTTTTACTTCCGGCCCGAATTTTGCCCTGTCTTTAAGATAACTTTCTTCCAAATCTTCTGCGCTATTATCTTTATATCCGTAGCGCAAACCGTCAAAACGGGCTAAATTGCTGCTGGCTTCGCTGCTGGTTAAAATATAATAACAAGGCGATGCGTATTTACAATAAGGCATAGAAATTTCCTTAAACTTTACGCCTTTTTTAGAAAGATTTTCCTTTGCCGCATTAACGCAGGCAAGTATTTCCGGATTCAAATCTTTAAGGAAATCAGACGGTATGCCTACCGTAAAATCCTTAGCGTCTAAATTTTCCGCTTTGAAAGCAGGTTTATCTGCACTTGTGGAGTCTTTAGGGTCGTAGCCGCAAAGCACTTCCAGCAGTAAAGCATTATCCTGTAAATCTGCGGTTAAAGGGCCTATCTGGTCCGCGCTGGAAGCAAAAGCCACAAGCCCGTAGCGCGAAACCGTACCGTAAGTAGGTTTAAGCCCGTAAATGCCGCAAAAAGCCGCAGGCTGGCGGATAGAACCGCCCGTATCGCTGCCCAAAGCCATATTTACCATACCGCACGCAACAGCCGCCGCGCTGCCGCCGCTGCTGCCGCCGGGTACTCTTTGTAAATCCAAAGGATTTTTGACGGGACCGAAAGCGGAGTTTTCGTTGGAAGAACCCATAGCAAATTCGTCCATATTAAGTTTACCTAAACTTATCAAACCTTCATTTTCTAACTTTTCTACAACAGTTGCATTATATGGTGCAACAAAATTCTCAAGTATTTTAAAGCGCAGGAAGCAATATGCCCCTTATACAAAATATTATCTTTTATTGCCACGCATACGCCAGCAAGTTTGCCCCTTTTTTCCGGCTCTTTACAATCAACGGCGCGTGCTTGCGCCAGAGCGGATTCTTCAAAAACTTCTAAAAAAGCATTAATTTCCGGATTTTTACGCTTGATAAATTCAAGGCAGTTTCTTGTAAGTTCTTCCGCTTTAAGTTCCCCTTTGCGGACTTTTTCTGCTGTTTGTGCTGCGTTCATATTATAAGACCTTCTTAACTTTTAAATTATTGCCTTCTCTGTCGTTAAAAGCGGCGGAAATTTCCGCTGCATAGGCGCATACGGCGGGGGTATCTTCCCTTAAAGGCGCACTTTTTGTATAAGAATTTTGCGCCTGCGGTGCGGAAGTATCCACGCCTTGCAGTTGGGCCACCCATTCAAGTACGGCAGACATCTGCTTTGAATAGAGGGCCGCTTCCTGTTCGGTAATATCAATTTTTGCCAATTTGGCGGTTTTTTTAATATCTTCTAAAGTTGTTTGCATACTATCATTTTAGCAATTTTATAATGTATAATACATTAAAGATATAAAAAGGGGGAGGATATTTATGGGAATTTTATTTTCAATAACGGCTTTAATATTGGCAATTATAGCCTTGTCAAAAAATTCAAACACAAATTACAGAATTTATACTCTTGAAAAGAAAATTGAAGAACTTTCAAAAAACAAATCTTTAAAAACCGAAGCACAACAAAGTACAATCCAACCCACGCCGCAACAAACCGATGAACAAGTTTTACCGGCAGAAACTATAAATCCGCAGGAGCAATCTTCCGGACAAAATCCGCCCCGATATTCCCCTCTGCAAGAACAAAAAATATTTACGCAAGAAGAACAACAAACAGACCAAACACAGCCTGCCTATACTGAAATACCGTCTTTTAAAGAGGACTCTTTCCCGCAGGAAACAAAAAATTTATCCGCGCAAGAAAATTATACTGCCACTTCCGGCGGTGTACAAGAACAAGAGCCTGTAAATATCGCAAAAGTATTTTCTTGGATAGGCGGTATTTTGCTTGTTTTGGGCGCTTTATTTACTTTCTTATATCTGTTCCAAAAAGGGTTTATCACTTTGGGAATGGTGTTTTCTACCGCTTGGATTATCGGGGCAGGTTTAGTTGCCGCAGGCTTGATTATGAAGCAGGAAGATGTCCAAACTACCGCATCAACTTTATGCGCATCCGGCGTAAGTATTTGTTTTATATCGGCATTTGCTGCATATAAATTTAATATACTGCCTATGACTGCCGCTTTTATATTTATGACGGCAACGGCCTTTATTTCCTTTTGGGTATCCGTTTATAAAGAAAAGCAATTTATCAGTTTCCTTGCTTTGATAGCAGCCTTTTTAACACCGCTGCTTTTATCATCGGGGCAAGACCATTACATCTTCTTCTTTACCTATTTACTTATTGTAAATATCCCAGCGGCAGTAATAGCCTTAAAAAAGAACTGGCCCGGCCTTGCCTATACCGCCGCCGCGCTTACTTTACTGTGCCAGTTTATGTATATTTGCGGCAGCCGCGGCGGTACTTATTTTTATATTATATGCGGCGTTTATGCTCTTATTGCCTGCTTTGCCGCTTTGCGTAATACACAAAAAACCGACGGCGGAATTCTTACAGGCGCTATGAATATATTTGCCGCTTTGCAAACTGCAATATTATCCTTGGCCTTTATAGGAAACAGCGTAAATCCCGCAAATATTTATTATGTTTTTGCCGTTGTGGGGCTTATCAATATTGCTTTATTCTTATTCCACATTAAGAAAAAGGACAACTCCCACGGTATTTATATCGCGCTTGGCTTTACTTTAATTTGCCAGATGATAGGCTGCTTTACCGCAAAAGCAGGCATAAATTTCTTTACAGTTCCTACGGTTTACGGCCTTTTAGCCTGCGCTGCCGGCCTGATAAATAAAGAAAAACTAAACAGGAATGTTTTTATAACCACAGGCGTATTTATAGCGGCAAATATCTTTATTTTGGGTTTATGTTCCTTTACTAAAGGCTCGGCAAATATTATTCATTTATATTTCGGCGCGGCATTACTTTTAACCGTTGCCGCCTTTGCTTTTGAAGCCTTGCATAATACAAAATTTATAAATATCTCCGCTTTGATAAGTTGGGTATTTTTCTATCTTTTCTTTACCATAGAGCATTACTACGCAAGGCCTAATGTCGGATATGCGGTACTTGGTGTTTTTGCATTGTTTTATATTTTCCCGTTTATCTGCAAGAACAGATTTAAAGACGGCGGCATACAATGGCTTTCCGCCGCGGGAGTATCTGTCGCGGCTTTTGTACCGGTTTATATATCTTTGGGCAAAGCCTATTTTGCCGAAACTTTAGGCATAATACCCGCGTTCTTTGCCGTATGCTATTTACTGCCGGCAATTACTTACCTTAAAGATAATAAAGATTTACCTAAAGCCCAAGCAATATTTTTTGCTTTCGCACTTGTCTTTACGGCTTTGGTTATGCCGGTGCAATTCAGCGGGAAATGGCTTACGGTTATGTTCTCTTTATATGCCGCGGCATTATGCTGGCTTGATAATAAAGTAGAAAATAAAGCCATAATACCTATGGCTTGGATAATATTTGCCGTAGTGTTTATCCGCCTTGCGCTTAATCCGTTTATATTTGAATACTGCACAAGCGAAACAAAAATATTTAATTGGTATATGCTTATATTCGGCGCGGGCGCTGGCGCAATGCTGGTATCGGCTAAATTCTTTTTGCAAAAGCATTTAAACTTTAAAAATGTTTTAAATGCCTGCGGCGGAATATTGTTATTCTGGCTGCTTAATATTGAAATTGCCGATTACTTTGCACAAGGCAGGCATTTAGATTTCAACTTTATGGGGGATTTTGCCGAGGCAATCTCATATACAATCGGCTGGGCAGTTTACGGTGCTGCCGCCTGTATTATATCTTTCCTTAACAAAAGCAAAGTACTTGCCAAATGCGGCATTTTTATAATTTGTGTCGCTTTGGTAAAACTTGCATTAGATATATGGCAGCTGGAAATGTTTTACAGGATTATAGGCGTATTCAGTTTGGCCGTTTTGCTTATAGTAATAGCATTCCTGTTCCAAAAATATAATAAGGAAGAAAAATAAAATCTTACAGACAAAATAATTTATCTGCCCAAGCATTGATGTTTTAGCATATACAAAGCCCCGCCGTTAAGCGGGGCTTTATTAAACGGCATATCGCCAAATAATTTACAATATTTCAAGCGGGGCAAATTTTAATATAAAGACACGCTTTGTACCGTTGCCGAATATTACCGTTATTTTAGCCGAATCGCCCGAACCGGAAATCGCCACTACCCTGCCTTGCCCGAACACCCCGTGCTTTACCAAAGTACCTACGCTTACCCCGCCTTCCTTTTTAGGTTCGCAAGGCTGATAGGAATAATCATCAGTTTCCTGTTTGGCAAACTGCGGCGCAAATTTTTTAAAAGTATCCTGATAATTAGACGAATTATCATAAGAAACGCTGTTGCGCGAACTCCACCTGTTATACCCGCCGGAAGAATATCTTTCCCGCGGATTTATTTCCGTTCTTTCCATCGGCCCTGTATAAGAAGAAGGCTCTATAAGTTCGCTGTCAAACAAAAAACGGGAAGCCAAATTCTGGAAAGTTTTCCCGTAAAGGCGGCGCACAGCGGCATAAGTCATAAAAAGATATTTTTTGGCCCTTGTCATAGCCACATAACAAAGGCGGCGTTCTTCTTCCAAATCGTCGTCATCTTTGCCGTTTAAAGGGAAAAGCCCCTCCTCAAGCCCGCTGACAAATACCGCCGGAAACTCCAACCCTTTTGCAAGATGCACCGTCATTAAAGTTATTGCACCGCCGCTTTCCCCGCTGACTTCTTCTGCCCCGCTGATAAGAGAAACTTCCTGCAAATAGCCAGAAAGCGTAGGCTCAGTTTCCTGCTTAAAACAGCGTTCTTCAAATTCTTTTACCGCGTTTATAAGTTCGCCCAAGTTGCGCAAACGGTTTTCGGCATCAGGGTCTTTTAACATTTCGGCTTCAAGCGCCTGTTTATAGCCTGAAGTTTCCAATATCTTTGTAAACAGTTCACTGGGGGAAGAAATATCCATTTCCAATGCAAGGCTGTCAAAAAAATCCAAAAACTCTTTGGCGGCGCGGCGCGCAGTAGGTTTTAAAGTATCAATAAATTCCTGCTCTTTGAAAGCCTTAAAAAGAGGTATTTCCCCTCTCTCATTAGCATATACCGTAAGCGCCTGTTGGGCACTTTCCCCAAAGCCGCGCTTAGGTGTATTTATCACACGCAAAAAACTTACCGTATCGTTCGGATTAACCAAAAGTTTGGCATAGGCAAGAATATCTTTAATTTCTTTTCTGTCATAGAATTTTACCGCACCGATAAGTTTATAAGGTATCTGATAACGGCGGAAAGTGTCTTCAAAATTCCTTGATTGCGCATTAGTGCGGTAAAAGACGGCTATATCGTTTAAACTTAACCCCTCATCATCAATCAGGCTGTTTATGCGGTTTGCAATCCAGCGGGCTTCTTCGCCTTCGCTTGCTGTTTCCATAACGGTTATAGGCTCGCCGGAAATAACTTTGCTGTAAAGATTCTTTTCCCTGCGGTTTTTATTCTTACGGATTAGTTTATTGGAAGCATCCAAAATAATCTGCGTGGAACGGTAATTTTGTTCAAGCGTTATAACTTTAGCATCATTAAAATCCCGTTCAAATTCCATAATATTGCGGATATTTGCACCGCGCCAGGAATATATAGATTGGTCAGGGTCGCCCACGACGCACAAATTACGGTGCTTTGCCGCTAAGGCCCTTGTCAAAGTGTATTGGGTATGGTTTGTGTCTTGATATTCGTCAACCAAAATATATTCAAAATAATTTTGGTAATATTCCAAAACATCTTTATTTATTTTAAACAGTTCTACCACTTTCATCAGCAAATCGCCGAAGTCCAAAGCACCGGCCGCAGTAAGTTTGGCCTGGTAGCGTCCGTAAACTTCTGCCGTCTGTATTCTTTTGGGGTTATTGCTTGCCATTGCGTGAACGCTGAAAGATTCTGGATCAAGCATATCATCTTTGGCGCGTGATATTGCAGAAACATAATAATTAACTTCTTTTTTGGCATCTTTTATACCCATTTCTTCCAGCACTAAAGTAATAATTTTCTTCTGTTCGGCTTCGTCGTAAATAGAAAAATCCCTGATAAGTTTTAAATGTTCGGCATTGCGCCTTAATATCCTTACCGCAAAAGAATGGAAAGTATGTATCCACACCCTTGAAGAATTACCCGGCACAAGGGCTTCTATTCTTTCCCGCATTTCATTTGCGGCTTTATTGGTAAAAGTTACCGCCAAAATCCTGCTTGGGGATATGCCGTCTGCTATCAGTTTGGCTACTTTACAGGTTAGTGTTTTTGTCTTGCCGGTTCCCGCACCTGCGATAATAAGGCAAGGCCCGCCGTTATAGTTTACGGCTTCAAGTTGGGCAGGGTTTAAAGTAGATAAAATTTCGTCTATGGAAGTCATTTCAGTTTAAGTTCCGTTAAAGTTTCTATATGTTCGCTGTGCGGGAAAAAGTCAAAACATTCCGCGTGGACAACCTCATATTTAGCGCTTAAAGTTTTAAGGTTTTCCGCCAAAGTAGCAGGATTACAAGATATATAAAGTATAGTTTTAACCCCGCTGTTTAAAATAGTCTGGCAGGCTTTGGGATGAACGCCGCTTCTGGGCGGGTCAAGCACGATAAGAGAGTTTTTATTACCCAGCCTTTGTTTGGTTAAAAAATCTTCCGTAGTGGAATTAAAGAAACTTACATTTTCCGCTTTATTTAATGCGGCGTTTTTTATACCGTTATTTACGGCGCTTGCAACACTTTCCACACAGATACTCTTGCCGACATAAGGCGCGCAACATAAACTGAAACTGCCCGCCCCGCCGTATAAATCATACATAACCGCAGGATTTAACTCCGCTACTCTGTTTGCAACTTTTTGGTAAAGTAAATTTGCCGCTTTTGTATTTGTTTGGAAAAATGACTGCGGGGAAATTTCAAAAATAATTTCCCGCCCGCTTTCAAAAATTTTTTCCCGCATTATGCCGCGGCCTTTAAGTAGTTGTATATTGCAAATACCCGCCGCGTCAGACATACCTGCATTAACTGCCGTTAAAATGCTGTAAGACGGATAAAACTGCTCCACTAAAGGGATAAAGGAAGTTGCGTCAAACGGGGCGGCGGTAATCAAAACGGCCATACCTTCCCCCGTATTTACGCCGCGGCGCAGCATAAGCCCGCGCAGAACGCCGCTATGCGTGCGCTGGTCATAAAACGGCACTTGTAAATCTAAAGCCCATTTCCTTACGGCGGCGGCAAAAGCGGATAAATTTGGTTCGTACAAAAGACAACCGGATATATTAACACTTCTGTCCCAGCGGCCTTTCATACGGAAACCGAAGGTATTTTCAAATTCTAACGGTTTGGATTTATCGCGGATAAATTTTTTCTTTTTGGCGAAAGGCTCGCTCCAAACGACCTGCCGGCAGAAACTGAGTTCAATTTTATTGCGGAAATATTCCGTCTGCGGGGAAGGCGTAATATTAATTTCCCCGCTGTAAAAAGGTGCAAGCAGTTTAACAACTTTGCCTTTTTTAATTTCAATTTGGGCGGCGTAGTCATCCTGTTTTAAACTGCATCCGCCGCATAAGGAAAAACTTTTACAAACCATTACACATTAAACCTGAATACGCAGACATCGCCGTCCTGCATAATATAATCGCGTCCTTCCTGGCGGATTAAGCCCTTTTCTTTAAGGGCCTTTTCGGATTTATATTCCAAAATATCTTTTACGCTGTAAACTTCCGCACAGATAAATCCGCGCTCAATATCGCTGTGTATTTTACCAGCCGCTTTGGGTGCCGGACAGCCCACAGGTATTAACCAGGAGCGCACTTCCACTTCCGGCCCTGCCGTAAAGAAAGTACACATATTTAAAAGTTTCATACCTTCGCGCACTATCTTTTCAAGCCCTGTATATTCAGAGCCGATTTCCGCCAAAAACATCTTTTTTTCGTCATCTTCAAGTTCGGCTATTTCGGCTTCAAATTTTATGCAAAGTTCCACAAAACCAGCCCCTGTTTTTTGGGCGTGTTCGCGCAGTTTTTTGGAGTTTTCCAAATTGGGCTTTTCGGAATTATTGCCGACATATAACATCGGCTTCATCGTTAAAAGTTGCAAATCTTTCTTTTCTTCTTCCTCAAGTTCCACGCTTGAGGCGGGCTTGCCTTCGCTTAAAGCCTTTTGCAGTTTGCGCAGAACTTCCAAACGCAGTTTTGCCTCTTTATTTCCGCTTTTGGCATTACTTTCGGCTTTGGGAAGCATCTTTTCCACGCTTTCCAAATCCGCAAGCATAAGTTCCGTTTCTATAATTTCAATATCCCTTAGCGGGTCAACACTGCCCGAAACATGGGTAATATTTTCATCTTCAAAAAGGCGTACCACATGGATAATGGCATCAACTTCCCTGATATTTGCAAGAAATTTATTACCTAATCCTTCCCCCTTGCTTGCGCCCTGCACAATACCGGCAATATCCACAAAGCGGATAAAAGCGGCAGTTTTCTTAGGCGGCTTAAACAGTTCAAAAAGCGCATCAAGGCGTTTATCGGGGATAGGCACAACGCCTACATTAGGCTCAATAGTAGTAAAAGGATAATTTGAGGCCTGCGCCCCCGCATTTGTTAAAGCATTAAAAAGAGAGGATTTCCCTACATTGGGCAAACCGACGATTCCAATATCCATAAAAACTCCAAAAATAAAAATATCCGCTTTCGGCGGAAGTTAAACACAGGCAGGAAACCGTCTCGTACGGGATTCGAACCCGTGATCTCCGCCTTGAGAGGGCGGCGTCCTAAACCGCTAGACGAACGAGACTTAGACCTTTAATAAAACCAAATTCTTCGTCTGAGAATTGCCTTCTTAAAACAAATGGCTTAACAATTTTAAGATTAACCACAATACCGCAAGCGTCCAAAAAGTATCCAAAATTTTTTAAAACCTGACATTTACGGCCAAAATTAAAAAGAACATCTGCTTACAAACAACTCTCAAATTCTTTATATATTTTAGCAAATTTAAAGCAATGTTTATAAAAAACGCCCTTTTTTATTAAGGGCGTTTTCTGCCTTAAGGATACAGTATTAAAACAAACTGTTTAGCAATATCTTCTTCTTTATTATTACTAATCATAAGATTACGTTTCCGTTTTTTAAGAGATTCCCAGTTAATTTAGGCACTTATTTCTATAATGTAGTAAAATAAAAACAAGAGGTGAACTTATGAAAAAATTTATTTGCGCGTTTATGTTGTTTTTTATCGTTATTTTTCCCGCTTGGGGTGATACTGTTTCCACCGACAAAAACGGCTTTGACAAGATATATAATGTCATTGATGATGCGGTGTTTGATTTGCGGTATTATTCCCCGTATAATTTCACCGGGCAAAAAATACGGGGTTATAATGCGCCTGTGGCCTATATGACCAAAGAAGCACTGCAAGCATTAGCCATAGCTGCTGCCGATTTACGTTCCCAAGGATACCGTATTTTAGTGTGGGATTCATACCGTCCGCAAAAAGCAGTGGATCATTTTGTGGAGTGGATAAAAGACCCTGACGACGATGGAAATAAGAGTTTTTATCCGACGCTCAAAAAGTCGGACTTAATTGCCGGGGATTACATTATGCCCAAGTCCGGGCATACGCGCGGCAGTACGATTGATTTAACAATTATTAAACAAGACGGTTCTTTTGTGGATATGGGCGGTACATTTGATTTGTTTAGCGAAATTTCCCACCCCGACTACAAAAAACTCACCAAAAAACAAAAGAAAAACCGCAAAATCTTGCGTGATGCTATGCTCAAAGCAGGGTTTAAGCCCCTCGATTCGGAGTGGTGGCACTTTACGCTCAAAAATGAGCCTTATCCGGATACTTACTTTAATTTTGATGTAGAATAGGAAATAATATGACGACATTACATACAAATATTTTAGGTATTGATTTTGAAAATCCGTTTTTACTTGCTTCCGCTCCGCCGACCGCGCAGATTGAAAGCGTTGATAAGGCCTTTGAAATGGGATGGGGCGGAGCCGTACTTAAAACAATTACCCCCGACGATTTGGAAATGAACGAAGCATCCCCGCGCTATGCGGTACTTACGGATAAAAAGCGTATTATCGGATTTCAAAATATTGAACTTTTAAGCCACCAAACAATAAAGTATTGGTGCGACGGTATCAAATACCTGAAACACAAACATCCCTCTAAAGTGATTATTGCAAGCATTATGTCGCCGGTAGACAAAACCGCATGGCAGGCACTCGTTAAAACCTTAAACAATACGCCGGCAGATGCGTTTGAATTAAACTTTTCTTGTCCGCACGGTATGCCGGAAAAGGGTATCGGTATGGCTATCGGTACGGACGCGGAAATATCAGCCAAGATTACCGGTTGGGTTAAAGAAGTAGCACAAAAGCCTGTATTTGTAAAACTCTCGCCTAATGTCAGCGATATTGCTGCAATAGGCTGCTGTGTAGAAAAAGCAGGGGCAGACGGTCTTACCGCTATCAATACCGTACAGGGCTTTATGGGGATAGATTTGAACACCTTGCGCCCGGTGTTGGATGTCCATGGTAAAACAACTTTCGGTGGATGTTCCGGCCCAATAGTGCGCCCTATTGGACTTCGTTGTGTAGTGCAGTTGCGTCAAGCAAGCAAGTTGCCTATTTTAGGACAGGGCGGCATTTCCACATGGGAAGATGCCGCACAGTATATCGCCGCAGGAGCAGACGCCGTACAGGTTTGTACGGAAGTAATGCTTAACGGATATAAGGTTATCGGCCCGATGCTTAAAGGTTTATACAATTATTTAGAAAGTAAAGGATTTACAGATATTAACGCGATAAAAAATAAGGCGGCTGAGTTGCTTACCGCACACAAAGCACTTCAAAAAACACCGCTTACTTATCCGCAGATTAATCACGAAAAATGCGGACGTTGCGGTAAATGCATAACGATTTGCGAAGAATCCGAACACCGCGCCTTGCAGTTAAATGAAGGTTATATTGAGGTCCACCAAGAACGCTGCGTTGGGTGCGGGTTGTGCCGATTTGTTTGTCCTGCGGGAGCAATTATACAGCATCCGTAATATGCCTGAGGAAGTAAAGATGAGAAAACTAACTTTAGTTTTATTGACGGTAGTTTTACTGACGGGTTGTACACACCAACTAAAAAAAGATAATCTTTCACTTTGGAACGATACCGCACCTGCCAAACAGGCTCTTGTAAATTATGTGCGCGCGGTTACGGATAAGAAATCTCCCGACTTTATTCCTGTGAAAAACCGCATTGCCGTGTTTGATTTAGACGGAACACTCATATTGGAAACAGACCCGACGTATTTTGATTGGGCCTTGTTTGAACACCGCGTATTGGATGATACTGACTACAAACCTACACAAGAACAATTAACGGCGGCTAAAAATTCTCGCGAGAAAGGCATTTTCCCGCCGCTCAATAATAACCGCGAGAAAATGGTTTCACAAGCATACCAAGGGCTTTCTGTACAGCAATTTTATGATTTTATCCGTGTCTTTATGCAGCAGGACCAACCCGGGTTTGAAGGAATGAAACGCGGGGATATTTTTTACAAACCAATGTTAGAAGTGGTGGAATATCTGGTCAAAAATAAATTTACGGTCTATATTTGCAGCGGGACAGACCGATTAACCGTACGCCCTATTATTGAAGCAAATATGCCTTATATCCCAAACAATCAAATACTCGGCTCTGACAGTACGATTGTCGCAAGCGGGCAAGGCAATCAAGACGGACTTGAGTATATATTTGAAAATGGCGACGAACTTGTATTGGGTGGAAAGAATCTTATCAAAAACCTGCAAATGAACAAAGTGTCGCTTATTGAGCGGGAAATCGGAACACAACCCGTATTGGCGTTTGGCAATACATTTAGTGATGCCAGTATGGTGAACTATACCATTTACAACAACAAATACAAAGCACTCGGCTTTATGCTTGAATGTGATGACTTGGAGCGTGAGTACGGCAATATACAAAAAGCCAAAAAGATGCATGAAGGGTGCGAAAAATATGGCTGGATATGTATTTCCATGCGGGACGATTGGAAAACTATTTACGGAGATGGTATTAAACGGCAGCAAACAAGAAATTATTAGTTGTTTATGCGCCCGTTCTCGTACTTACGAATTATACCGGAGTACAACTTAAACTATTAGGTATCCACAAGATAACCCTTTGCGTTATAATATGCTAACAAAACAGTTATTATCTTAATATTACTTAAAGCAGGCCTTTAGAGCAAAAATAAAATTATCTTCCTAACCTCAAATAAAGTAAAATAAATTTGAAGTTAAATCTTATTATAAGGAGAATATAATGAACCCAGTAATTTCCGCGGTCATATTCCTTGTGGGATTAGTCCTGTTGGGTGTGGCCATAAAACTGATTTTTATTATCCTTGATTTGCGCAGGGTTGTTCCCACAAATCAAGTGCATATCGTGCAGCGTGCAAAACAAACAATATCTTACGGTAAAGATACCCCTAACGGCAATACTTACTATGAATTTCCCTCTTGGATACCGATACTCGGTATTACCAAAATTGTTTTGCCGGTATCGGTGTTTGATTTGGATTTAAAAGCCTACGAAGCCTACGATATAGGCCGTCTGCCTTTTGTGGTGGATATTAAGGCGTTCTTCCGTATTGATGATTCAAATATGGCGGCTGCGCGCGTAGCGTCTTTCGGCGAACTTAAAGAACAACTTTTAGGCATTGTGCAAGGTGCGGTGCGTTCAATTTTGGCAAATTCCGCCTTGGAAAAAATTATGAGCGAACGCTCTATGTACGGAGAAACTTTCACTAAAGAAGTTGCCGAGCAGTTAAAGGCTTGGGGTGTTGTACCCGTAAAAAACATTGAGTTAATGGATGTACGCGATTCCCCGTCATCACAGGTTATTGCAAACATTATGGCAAAAAAGCAATCTTTGATAGAAAAGGAAAGCCGTACCGAAGTTGCCCGCAACCGCCAGCAGGCCGAAGAAGCGGAAATTGAAGCATCAAGGGAAGTCGCCCTTAAAAAACAGGCCGCCAAACAGGCCGTAGGAGAAAGGGAAGCGGAAGCCGATAAAAAAATCGGTATGGCAAAGGCCCTTTCCGATGCGGAAATTGCCGAGTCTTTAAAGGCTACGCGCGAAAAGGAAATGGAAGTAGAACGCATTAAAGCCGTAAGGGCGGCGGAAATAGCCAAAGAGGCAACCGTCGTTAATGCAGAAGCGGCAAAACGCGCTAAAGTCCTGCAGTGGGAAGCAAATAAAGAATCCGCCCTCTTGGAAGCCGCCGCCAACTTGGAACTTAAAACCAAGGAAGCGGAAGGTATAAAAATACAAGGTTTTGCAAAAGCCGATGCGGAAAGGGAAATGCAACTTGCTTCCGTAAAAGCGCAAATTACTTTGGCCGAACAAATCGGCAATAATGCAGGGTATCAGGAATATTTGGTTCGTATCCGCACAGTTGAAGCACAGCAGGCTATCGGCGTAGAACAAGCCAAAAACTTGGGTAAAGCCGATATTAAAGTTATTGCCAATGCAGGCTCTGTTGATGCAGGCGTTAAAAATGTTATGGACTTATTTACCCCCAAAGGCGGCACAGCCGTAGGCGGTGCTTTGGAAGCCCTTGCCAATACGGATATAGGCAAAAAGATTGTAGATAAGATAACCGATAAAAAATAGCCGTTATCACAGGCAAATTAAGCCTTAAAACAAAAAAGCGGGGATATAAAACTCCCCGCTTTTTTACTATAATTTTGCTGCTGTAACCATTTTAAAATCTTCCGCTTTCTAATTTTTGTTGCCTTTAAAGGCGTTTAGTTTATATACTAATAATATGTATTTTATATATAGGGAGCAGACTGATAAATGAAAATACACTCTTTTAAAGTAACACCTAATTTGCCGGAAAATATGAAGTTTTTGGAAGAACTTTCCAATAATATGTGGTTCGCTTGGAACTGGCCGGCTATAACACTCTTTTTAAGAATTGACGAAAAACTTTGGGAAAAATCCCAAAGAATGCCCAAATGGTTAATGGCGACCGTCCCCCAAAAACGCCTTGAAGAATTAAGCAAAGACGAATCTTTTATAACACACCTTAATTTTGTTGAAAAACTTTACAGGGATTACCAAAATAACAAAAACACTTGGTATAACCAAATTAAAGGCGAAGGCAAGGAAAATTTCCTTACGGCGTATTTCTCTATGGAATACGGTATCGGCGAGGGTTTGCCTATTTATTCCGGCGGTTTGGGTATGCTTTCCGGCGACCATATCAAAAGCACCAGCGATTTGGGGCTGCCTTTAATCGGCGTAGGTTTATTTTATCAAAGGGGCTATGTAAAACAGGTTTTAAATAAAGACGGCTGGCAGGGAGAAGAATTTCCCGAAAACGACTGGGCGCATATGGCCGTAGAGCCTGTACGCAATGCGCAGGGCAATAACCTTACGGTTGATATTCCTTTAGGAAGGGAAACCGTAAAAGCAATGATATGGCGCGTTCCCGTCGGCAGGACTTCTTTATATTTGCTTGATACCAATTTGCCGGAAAACGCCCCCTATCACAGAACTATTACAGAGCAACTTTACGGCGGCGACAGGGAAAACCGCATCAAACAGGAAATTGTACTTGGCGTAGGCGGCGTAAAGGCCTTAAAGGCTATGGGTATGGAGCCTACGGTTTATCACATTAACGAAGGCCATTCCGCATTTTTGCTTTGCGAGCGTATTATCCAAATTATGCAGGATAAAAAACTTTCCTTCAGCGAGGCCAAAGAAATTGTTTGGGCCACATCTGTTTTTACAACCCACACGCCTGTTATCGCAGGTAATGAGCATTTTGATTTTAACCTTGTCAAAAAGTTTATGGAGCCTTATGTAGCGCAACTTGGTATCGGTTGGGATGCGTTTTTGGACTTCGGAAAGGAAACACCGCAATCGCCGATGTTCTGTATGACGGTATTTGCGCTTAAACTTTCCGCTTATTTAAACGGTGTGGCAAAACTGCACGGTGTAGTTTCAAGGGAAATGTGGAAGAATATTTGGCCCGGTTTAAGCACATCGGAAGTACCCATAACAAGCATTACAAACGGCATACACCCCGCAAGTTGGGTCAGCCATGAACACAGCGAACTTTACCGTAAGTACCTTTACGACGGTAAAGATTCCTTTGACCAATTTGACCAAAAAATCTTTGATAAAGTGGATAATATCCCCGCGCAGGAACTTTGGACTACCCACAATATCAGAAAAGATAAACTTATCAAACATATCCGCACCAAAGCACACGACCAGGCAGTAAGATTAGCCTCAAACGCTATGATTATTAAGCAATCTTCCAAAGTGCTTAAAGAAGGCGTGCTTACAATCGGTTTTGCAAGACGCTTTGCCACTTATAAAAGGGCCACGCTCTTGTTTAAAGATTTAGACAGGCTTTCTTCTATCGTAAACAACCCCGAAAGGCCGGTACAGTTTGTTTTTGCCGGTAAAGCACACCCCGCAGATACGGCAGGCAAGGAATTTATCAAACAGATTTTCAATATTATGCTTGACCCGCGCTTTAAAGGCAAAATTGTCTTTGCGGAAGATTATAATATGAACTTGGCCCGCTATATGGTGCAGGGCGTTGATGTGTGGCTTAATAACCCTGTGCGCCCTATGGAAGCCTCAGGCACAAGCGGTATGAAAGCCGCCCTTAACGGTGCTTTGGCCCTTTCCATTTTAGACGGCTGGTGGGACGAAGTCGGCCCGTGCGATTTCAGCTGGTCCATTATCGGTGCAAAATCTTACCAGAACGACCAGCAACGCGACGAAGTTGAATCACAAGCACTTTACAATTTGCTTGAGCAGGAAGTTGTGCCGTGCTATTACAACAGAGATAAAGACGGCATACCGCAAGAGTGGATTAAAAAGATGAAAACTTCCATAAAAACTATTGTGCCTTTCTTTAACACCAACAGAATGGTACAGGAATATTATGAAAGATTTTACAGCAAAGCCCACTATTACGGCAATATTTTAAAGAGCGAAGGCCAAACGGCAGCACTTGCCGCATGGAGAAACAGAATCGCTGCGAATTGGGCAAGGGTTTCCGTAGTTGATACCACAGGCAATATTGACAGGACGGTACTTGTCGGCGAAACTTTAAAATTTACCGCAAAAGTAACCCTTGGCGATTTAAAACCGGAAGATGTTGTAGTGCAAATCCAAATGGGGCAGCGCGCTTTGGGCGGCGGTTTTGAAAGCGCAAAAGATTTTGCTATGGTTTGCAAAGGCAAGCAAGGCGATACATATTTATATGAAGCCGAAATCCAGCCCGAAGCCAGCGGCCGGCAGGATTATGCAATGCGTATAATTCCGTTTAACAAAGCCATTCCCAATCCGTTCACGCCTATCTTTGTAAGGTGGGAAATGTAAGTTAAACAATTAAGCGCTGATTTAAACACAAGTTTTAAACCAGCAACAATTTAAGCCCCTGCTTTTGCGGGGGCAGTTGTAAAAGTTTTAAAGCAGTAAATAAACTTGCGCTAATTACGCAGTTTATAACAATTTATCTGTTTTTGGAACTGTATGAAGAATACAGTGGCTTTTAAAAAGGCTCATTTCCACTCCAAAAACAGTCGTTTTAAAGCACGAAGCAAAAGGAAGTCATGAGCCTTTTGTTTCGTGTTTAGTGCTTTCTGCCATATACACTATGGCAGAAGGCCGCGGCTGTTATTATTTGGGTTAGTGGAAATGGCTCAAATATAACAGCCGTTTTATTTTTTATAATTCTGTTCCAAAAACGCAATGGATGACAGAATTATGAAAAACATACTTTATAAATGGCAAGAAAGCATAATAAAAAAATATATATATTGCACTAAAGGTAAAAGTTATACTTACGCATATTCCTATTGGCCTTATATAAAATACCGTATAAATAGTAATAGCAGTGCAGATATTTTATTTAAAAATAGACTTTTGGTTAAGAGCCAACCTTTTACAAATTTACATTCTGAACTTCATATAGAAAAGTGCTATATTTTAGGTTCAGGACCATCCATAAAAAAACAAGATTTGTCTTGTTTACGAGATAAACCTGTCATTACATTAAACGGTTCTATAACAGCCGCTAAACAATATAATTTGAAACCGATATTACATTGTATAATAGATGCAACTTTTATATGCAATAAATTCAGCATCTTGCAAAATAATTTACCTCCGCAAGTTCCATTAGGCCTTTCCCCTTCAGTATTAAAGGCTTTAGTATGGTATGTACCAGAATTGTTAAAAAATCATCCTGTATATTTGCTGTTAAATCCTTTGGAAATATTCCCTTATCCTTCCAAAACAGTTAAAGAATTAAATACTGATTATTTTATAACAAATGACAATAAAAACAGTGCTTTTTCTATTTTCCCGCAAGCAGGTTTATTTGACGGCGGGACTGTAATGAGTATAGCAATACAACTGTCATATTATATGGGGTTTAAGAAAACATTTTTATTAGGGCTTGATATTTCTAATGCTAATCAACCTCGTTTTTATGAAAAACAAGGGCAACAGTTAAAATGCGGTCTTTTGGATGATTATGAAAATAAAATTTTGCCATTTATGACATTGACCGCCAGCATATTTAACAAAACGGGCCGGCTTATATATAACTGTTCACCTGTAAGCAAATTGCCTTACAGTATTATCCCTTATGCGGAATTTCCTGTTTTGGGGAGTGAAAAGAATGTTTAGAAGAATAGAAGATATAGTGTTTGTTATTCCTAATTTACAGGGCGGAGGAGCAGAAAGGGTTGTTTTGACTCTTTGTAAGGGGTTTTATCGCTATTTGCATATAAAGTGTCATATCATAGTATTTAATACTAAAAAGGATTATGATATTAAAGATGTGCAAAATATATATCCGTATTCCTTTAATAAAAAAGATTCTAAAAGAGAAAAAGCCCGCAAATTAGATGCTTTTATATTACAAAAAACAGGTAATATGCCAAAAGCGGTATTCTCAAACTTAACAGAAGCGGATAAAATTTTAAAATATAGCGAACTGCCTGTTTTTCATATTATTCACAGTACTCCTTCAATATCAGAGTGGGGGAAGAAGAAAGGCATTAACCGTATTTTTGCTTGGTGGAAAACAAAATGTTATTACAATAAACATCCTTCAATTTGTGTATCTATGGGAGTATTGTTGGATTTTAAAAAATATATTAACAGGCGTGCATTATGTATTTATAATCCTATAGATAAGGATGACATAATAAAACAATCCAATGCTTTTATTCCCGAATACAAAGATTATATATTAGCCGTCGGGACATGCAATAATGCAAAGAACCACCCTTTACTGATACAATCTTATTTAAAACTAAATACAAATAAAAAACTTATCATTATAGGCAGACAAGGGAGTATGTCCGATACTTGTATGCAATTGATAAAGAATTTAAAACTTGAAAGTAAAGTTATTTTTACAGGTTTTAAGAAAAATCCCTATCCGTATATAAAATATGCAGATTTATTTGTTCTTTCCTCTGATTATGAAGGTTTGTCTATGTCATTATTAGAAGCGATT
>CADAXZ010000005.1 GCA_902791965.1 Candidatus Proelusimicrobium bovinum
GAAGAATATGCCATAGAAAGAGTAGAAGACCAAAACGGTAGAGTGCTTGAACAGCATATCCCTAATGAAAAGGAAGCCTTTTCCCCGCAGGATTCTTATATCCTTATAAATATGATGAAAGGCGTAGTACAGCGCGGCACTGGCGGTGCTGCCCGCGCACTTAACAGGCCGATAGCGGGAAAGACAGGCACATCACAAAACCACAGGGATACCTGGTTTATCGGTATGACGCCTAATATAGCCGCAGGCGCTTGGATGGGTTATGATGATGATACCGCCCAAGAAAGCGGAAAATGGACCGGCGGCGGAACAGTTGCGCCTTGGTGGACCGCCATAATGCAGGAAGTGCTTAAAGACGAACCCGCAACCGATTTTACCGTTCCTGACGGTATTTCCTTTGCTTTCATTAATTCCGAAACAGGCAAACTTGCTTTACCAGGCGACAGAAATAAATTTTTGGAAGCATTCAAAAAAGGTACAGAGCCAAGTTCCTTTTAAACACATTTTACGCTAAAAGCGGCTTACTGCTATGCAAATACAAAATATCATCTTGCCAAATATTTCGGCGGCGGCTTTCTTTGCACAAAAACATAAAAGCAAAGACGGCAAAGGTGTTTTATTTATCTGCCGCGACGAACAGGAAATGGAAGATTTTATTTCCGCATTTAAAACTTTCTCAGACAATAAAAATTACACATATACATTTTTGGGTGAAGATAAATACTCCTTAAGCAGAGGCCTTTATACCATTTTAACGGCAAAAAATCCCGTAATAACTGCTGCCTTATATTCCGTATGTGCAAAACCTTTACCAGGCAAGAAAGATTTTACGCAAAACACTATTACTTTAAAAATAGCACAAAATATTTTAAGGGCAGATTTACTTTCCAAATTGGAACAAACAGGTTATGAAAGAGCAGATTTTACGGAAAAATCAGGGCAATATGCCGTAAGAGGCTCTGTCGTGGATATTTTCAGCCCTAATTATGATTTCCCCTGCCGTATTTACTTTAGCGGCAATATGATTACAACCCTTGCCCTGTTTGATGTTGAAACCCAAAACACCAAAAACAATTTAGATGATTTTTGCGCCGTAGCACTGTCTTTTAAAGAAACTAATTCCGCCTTATCAAAATGGAGTAAAGATTTTGATGTACTTACATATAATCCCCCAAAGGATTTTTCCTTGATGCCTGATACGGCTTGTGCCTTTTATAATCTGCCCGTTGAGAACAGCATTCCTTCGGGCTTAAGGCAAATTACTTCTTTTAATGCAGATTTTAAACTTTTTGATAATGAGGTATCAAAACAATTAAAAGAAGGTTATAAAATAAAAATGTATTGTCTTAATATGGGGGAACTGCAAAGATTACAAGAGGTTTTTGCAGACTATACGGCCCTTAAAAGATTACCGCTTTTAATAGCCCCCTTGCGTGAGGGATTTTACAGTCCTAAAGAAAAATTTGCCATTTACACTTCAACACAAGTTTTAAACAGAACTTACAGGGGTACATCCCTGATAAAACAGTTTGACAGCGAACACGCAAAACATATCCGTTTTAAAGAACTTGAAACCGGAGATTATGTAGTACACAAAGAACACGGCATAGGCCGCTACCAAGGTATAAAAACATTAATGAATGACGGCCTGCCCGTAGATTGCCTGATAATAGAATATAAACGAGGGGAAAAGTTATATATACCCGTAAGTGATTTTAGAAAAATACAAAAATATATCGGGCTTAAAGGCAAAGCACCAAGAATATCTTCCTTAAGCGGAAATTCTTGGAGAGAAGTAAGAAAACGCGTAAAAGAAGATGCCCAAAAAACCGCCAAAGAAATTTTAAAACTTGAAGCCATGCGCCAAGCCAATAAAGCGCAGCAACTGTTCGGCGATGACCGCCTTGAAAGAGAATTTGCAGATTCCTTTCCCTACGAACAAACACCGGACCAAACAAAAGCCATAGGCGAAATTTTAAATGATTTAACCAAAAGCCGCCCTATGGACAGGGTTCTTATAGGGGATGTGGGCTTTGGTAAAACGGAAGTTGCAATGCGTGCGGCTTTGCGTGCGGCTTTAAGCGGAACACAAGTTTTGCTTTTAGTACCTACTACCGTACTTGCCGCACAACATTATAAGACTTTCACTCAAAGGATGGCAGCCTTCCCCGTAAACATAGAATTATTATGCCGCTTCCAAACAAAAAAAGAGCAGAAAGATATTATAAGCAGAATAAAAAAAGGCCTTGTTGATATTGCAATAGGCACGCACAGGCTGCTTTCAAAAGATGTCGTTTTTAACAATTTGGGGCTTTGTATTATTGACGAAGAACACCGCTTCGGCGTAAAACAAAAGGAAAAAATTAAAGCCAAATCCTTAGGGGTACATACGCTTATGCTTTCCGCTACGCCTATCCCCAGAACATTAAACCAATCACTTTCAAGTTTAAGGGAAATGTCAATAATACAAACTCCTCCGCAAGGCAGAATGTCCATAAAAACACGCACTTTGCCTTACAGCGACGAAGTTATAACTGCCGCCATTAAGCAGGAAATATCACGCGGCGGGCAAGTATTTTACCTTTACAATAAAGTGGAAACTATGCGCGAAAAACTTGCGTCCCTGCAAAAACTTATGCCGGAAGTTAAATTCTGCTCCGCACACGGGCAAATGGACGAACGCAGTTTGGAAAATACCCTTTGGGATTTTTATAATAGACGCTATGATGTTTTAGTCGCTTCAACCATAATAGAATCCGGCCTTGATATAACAAATGCAAACACTTTAATAATAGAAAACGCACAGGATTTCGGCCTTGCACAGTTATACCAATTAAGGGGCAGGATAGGCCGCTCATCTAACAAAGCCTATTGTTATTTACTGCACCCTGCCTGGCTTATGAACCAAAAACAGCAAGAGCCGGAATATGCAGTTGACAGTTTCTTTGGAAAAATACTCAAAAAGCAAAAAGACCCTAACGAAGAAGCCCGCAAAAGATTAAGCGCTATTATGGAATTTAGCGATTTGGGCAGCGGCTTTAAACTTGCCCTAAGAGATTTGGAAATACGCGGCGGCGGAGAACTTTTGGGGGTACGCCAACACGGTTATGTAAATGAAGTCGGCCTTTCTTTATACTGTGATTTGGTAGCAAACGAAGTTAAAAAATTAAAAGGAATCCCGACAGTAAAAACGCTTTATGCTACAACAAATTTAAAAATACCGGCCTTTATCCCGCCCGATTATTTGCCTAATGATAACGAGCGTTTAAGATATTATAAAGAGATAATGACAGGTGATTACCAAACAAAAAAAATGCTACTTGCGAAATTGGAAGATATGGCAGGCAAAGCCCCGCAGGAAGTGCTTAACTTAATAGAAGTTATGCAACTTTCTTTAGACGGCGGTAAAATAAACATCCGCCATATTGAAGGCGGCGATAATTATACGGAATTTTATTTTACAAGGGATTTTAAAATGCCGGATAATTCACTCTCGCTGCTGTTTGAAACTTTCCGGCAAAATCTTAAATTCCTGCCTGCGCCAAACGGCGACGGAATAAGAATATACCACCCTCAGGGAGATATTTTAAATAATGCCAAAAAGATTTTACATACTTTAACAATGATAATACCCTCTAAAACCAATGTTTAACAATAAAAATTGTTTACTGTAATACTTGTTTTATCCCCCTTTTATTAAACGCCTTAAACTGATACACTATATATATGAAGAAATATCTGTCTGTTTTATGCTTTTGTGCTTTAATATGCGCTTGTAAACAAGAACCCGAGCCGCAACTGCCGCCGCAGGATGCTTTGGCGCTAATCGGCGGGGAGGCCATAACCCAAACAGATTTTGAAAATGCAACACGGGATTTAGACGAAGATTTTAAAAAATTTATAAAAAATGATTTCGGTAAAGAAAACTTCTTAAAATACCTGATAAATGAAAGACTTATAATAAAAGCCGCCAAAGACAGAGGCCTTGAAAAATCTCCGCAATATATTGCCCGCATTACGGAAATTGAACAGCGCCAAAAAAAGGCTTTGGCAGAAGCAAAAGATTATACTTTAAACCAACTGCTTATGCAGCAGTTAGAACAGGACGGCACTTTACAGGTAAGCGAACAGGAAATACAGGCTTACTATAAAAAATATCCTTACCAAATTTATTTACTTGAAATACTTTTAGACGACCCTAAAGAAGCCGCAGATGTTACACGCTCTATAAGAAACGCAAAAACAGCAGGCACATTTCAAGATGCGGTAAGAAGATTCTCCAAAGACCCTGTAAGTAAAAAGAAAAACGGGCAGCTGCCGCCGTTTATCCCAGGCGAATATCTGCCGCAAATAGAAGTAGCCGCCGCCAATACACCTAACTATCAGGTACAGGGATTTATAAAAACTGCGCGCGGATTTCATATAATAATGAAAACGGGCGAAGAAAGGCTTGCTTATAACCAAGCCACTAAAGACCGTATAAAACAGATTTTGGAAAAACAAAAATTAGACGCTTATTTATCTTCCTTAAAAGATAAGTACGGCGTGGAGGTAATAGATAATGCAATTAAATAAAATAACAGCCATTACGGCAGCAGTAATTTTAAGCGGAACTTTGCTTAATGCCAAAGTGGTAGATTCCACCGTAGCAACAGTAAACGGTAAACCTATTTTAAATTCCGAATACCAAAAAGTAGTAGAGGCGACTAAAGAAGTATATAAAGCAAAACAGCCGCAGATTCTGGAAAATAAAGATAATGTAGTTGCTCTTGAAGAAGAGGTTTTAAACCAAATGATTATAGAGCAATTACTTTTACAGGCCGCCCAGGAGCAGCAAATAAAAGTTAAAGAAAGCGAAGTGGCCGAAGGTATAAACACAATTAAAAAACGCTTTGAAGTCAACGAACAGGGCAAACCCGTATCGGAAAAGGAAGCAAATGAGGCTTTTAATAATGAACTAAAAAAAGAAGGCCTTACCTATAAACAGTTTGAAAACAGAATCAAAGACCAACTTTCTATCAGAAAACTTACCGATAATATCGCAAGAGAAAAGGCCAAAGCCCCTACCAAGGAAGAAACACAGCAACTCTATAACGATATAAAAACTTTGATGACAAACAATAAGGAAGAAATACAAAAACTTCCGCGCGAAAGAATTGAACTTGCCGCACCTTTAGCCGCAAAACTTACACAACTTACAGCGGAGCAGGTTAAACTCTCCCCGATTTTCGTCAAAGTAGGCAAAGGTGCTGATGCTTCAGTTTGGAAAAGTAAAGAAAAAGAAGCAAACAGAATTAAAAAGGAAATAACTTCCAAAAAGATTACCTTCCTTGATGCAATAGAAAAATACTCCGACGATAAAACGCCCCTTGCCGCCGGCGGGGAAATGGTATTAATACGCGGTATAATGCCTAAAGATTTTGATGATAAAGTCTTTGCCGTGGAAGTTGGCAAAATCAGCGAACCTATCAAAACGGAAGAAGGCTACTATATTATAAAGGTAAATGCAAAAGTTGCACAAAAGGATTTTACCTATAAAGAACTTGAGCCTGAACTCGCCCGCTTTTTATCCGCGGCGCAAATGCAGAAAGCAAATATAGAATTTTTAACTTCCCTTAAAGATAAAGCGGAAATTAAAGTAATGAAAAAGTTTGAATATTCCGCACCTGCACAACAACCCGCAGCGGAAGTTAAAAAATAATTTTTTGTTAACTTTTAAGGGCGGGAACATACCCGCCCTTTTTTATTATGAAACACCTCATCATAACTTTGGGCGATACTTACGGCATAGGGCCGGAAATAACTTTTAAAGCCCTAAAAAAAGCAGGCAAAATAAAAGCAGATATTACCGTTATCGGCGATATTGCCGCTTTTAAAAGTTTAGGCACGCTTAAACAAAATATAAATTACATTGATATTAAATCCCGCTACGGCGCACCCCAAAAAGCAGAGCCTTGCAAGAGGGGCGGGGATATTTCTTTTAAAGCCTTAAATACCGCCATAGAACTTGCACTTAAAACAAAAAATGCCGCGCTGATTACCGCGCCAATATCCAAAGAAGCGTGGCAAAAAGCAGGCGTAAAATATATGGGGCATACGGAAGTTTTAAGGCAAAAAGCCGCCGATACAGGCGCTTTGATGATGTTTAAAAGCGGCAATTTAATTTGCGCTTTGGCTACGGAGCATTATGCCTTAAAAGATTTAAGCAAAGCCTTAACAAAGCAGCGCATAAAAACTGCCGCAAAACTTTTGGCGGCAACACTGCCAAAAGGCAGCCTTATTGAAGTTTCCGCTTTAAATCCGCACGCAGGCGACGGCGGTAAAATCGGCAAAGAAGAACTTAAAACTATTATTCCCGCCGTTAAAGAACTTAAAAAAGAAGGCTTAAATATTACAGGGCCTTACCCCGTTGACAGCGTTTGGTTAAGGCATATAAAGGGCCAAAGCAAAGCAATTTTAATGATGTATCACGACGCCGCCCTTTTAGGCCTTAAACTTGCCGCCAAAGAGCCTGTAATCCACATAACGGCAGGGCTTAAATTTTTGCGTGTTTCCCCCGCGCACGGCACAGCCTTTGATATTGCCGGCAAAAACATTGCCGACGAAAGTTCTATGCTCGCCGCAATAAAGTACACATTAAAAAATTTGGATTAATGGCCAAAAAGCAAGATTTATAAACGGTATTTTTTATTATTTCTTTTCGCAAAGTACACCCAAATAAGAAATAACACGCAATCAACAACAGATTTTTCTACTCCCTTAATGCGGTAAGCGCTAATACTTCTCTTGCGCCGGCGGCTTTAAGCACTTTGGCACATTCTTCCAAAGTCGCGCCTGTTGTGCAGACATCATCAATAAGTATAAATGCGCGCCCTTTTATTTTTGCACCTTTTTTAATTTCAAAAGCATCCGTAATATTTTGCTGTCTTTGCTTTCTGTTAAGTTTGGTTTGGCTTTCAGTTTTGCGTTTTCTTATTAAAATATCTTCGCAAGGCAGGTTGCAGTAAACGGCAAGATGTTTTGCCAAAATTTCCGCCTGATTAAAGCCCCTTTGTTTTAAACGGCTTTTATGGATAGGTACGGGGATAAGGGCTTCGGCCTCAAAAAACGGGGGATTTTCCTTAAAAGTTTTATACATCAAAGGCGCAAAAAACTTTGCTATACGGATATATTTTTCATACTTAAAAGCGTGGATAAGAGCACGGGAAGGTTCGTTAAAGCATAAAGCAGAGCGGATATACGAACATTTATATTTTGCCGCTTTACTGCCGCGGCAGTTAAAACAATGCGCACCGCCGCTTTTTAAAGGCAGGCCGCACCTTTGGCAGATAAGACCGCAAACAGGCTCAAGTTTTATTGTGCAATCCCTGCAAAGAGGGCTTTGATTATCGTGCGGCAAATCCCTCCCGCAGCAAAAGCAGGTATTAGGAAAGAAAATATATAAAAGCCATTGTTTAATTTTATGAAAAATCTTCATCATTAAAAACCTAAAACTGTATTGTCAGCATAGTACCTATATTATAGGCGGTATAAGAATCTTCCTTAATATAAAGATGTTTAAAATTTTGGAAAGCGCCGGAAAGCGTAAGACGCATATTTTTGGAAATTTCATAATCCAAACTTGTGGAAAAATCTACCAAATCTCGGTTTTCTTCTATCGTATAAGAACGGCGGCGGGAATAACTTGCCGTAGTGTTCCAAATTACGCGGTTAGTCATCAAATAATTAGCACCGAAAAGCGGCAGGCGGAAACTGAAAGGTAAATTAAAGTCCACTCTTACATTTAAACTCGGCACGATTTCTTTAACATCATTTACTAATATATTGCCGACTTCAGTACTGCGGTCGTAAATATAATTTATTTTAGGGGTAAAACGGAAAGCCTTATGCGTAAAAGATGTCTGCGCGGAAAAATCCCTGCGCTCATAAAAAGCCAACTGCCTGTCTACAAGCAAATCTGTTTTATTTTGCTGCTGTTCGTTATAAGTTAAAGTAGTATCAAAATAATTAAACAGCACAAAGCGGAAATCCCCGCCGTAAGCAGTATCTTCCTTATAATCCTTGCCTAATGTTTCATTAGTGGAAAGGCTGTATTTAAGTTTTAAATTTACGCCGGAAACATATTTAGTAGAACTGCTGAAGAACTTTTCAAGTTCATCAATATAAAACACTACATCGGGTAAAGTTGATGTTATTGTTTTATAGCGCGAGCCTAAATCTTCGTTAGTTTGATAACTGCGCGTAAAATTATTGATTACCGATATAGTTTTTAAAGGCGCGGCCGCACCGGTAAATTGGTATTCTTTAAACGGATTCCAACGCATAGCGGCGCTGTAAGTATCACGCATTGTAAGGCTGCTCCTGTAAGCATAAGGGGAATTGATACCCATAGAACTGCGTAGCCAAAGTTTATCTAAAGTTTCAAAACCGTCCGGTACATATTCCCAAGCGTCGCCGTCTTGTATTCTGTAAGAGCCGGAAATACTGAAAGCAGAAAGAATTTTTGCTTTGGGCAGCATATCCCTTCCGTTTAACGCAAGAGAGATATTCCCCTCCGAACTTCTGTTAAGGCTTTTTACATCACCTATATCAAATGTATAAGTAGTATCGCCTATTTTGCTGGATGCGGCGCTTAAATTATTGTTTTCCTTAATATTTACGCTATAACTTGCCGTAGGTGCAAGCCAAGGCTTTATCCTTAAGACGGTGCTTAAAGCCGCCGTTTCCGATGCGTATTTGCTGTATTTTTTGTTGCGGAATGCTTCCACGCCGACGGAAGCATCATAATAACGGCGTTTTTCATCTGCACTTGTAAGGCTGTAAGAAGGTACTATGGAAGTCCCCTGCCAAGGAGAAAGCGTCATCTTAAAATTATAATTTTGTATAGTGGTATCACTGTTGTAAGAAGATCCTTGCGCCGCTATTAACTGTTTATCGCTGTAATCTATCCTGTTTTTAACAAGGGAAGTACCGGCAGATAAACTGCGCAGGATATTATCTTTCTTTTTTGCGGTGTGGTTAAGCGTCAGTGCATAAGTGCGGTTTGCATCTTCCCTTTGCAAGAGTTGGTAATCGGCATTTTCAAAACTGTAAGACGCACCGATATTGGGGATTTTCTGCCCCGTATATTCCGCCTTTATTGTTCCTTTATCTCTGTTTACTTCCCCTTTATCTAACAGGCTTACGGTATTACTGCTGTTATATCCCAAAACATCAGGCGTTAAAGTATTGGAACGGTAATAATTGGCATTTATCGGTAAATCTTTAATGCGCTTAAATTTAAGGTAATAATCTTCCTGTCTGTTTTTTTGGTTTGTCGCTACGGCAACAGGTGTTTGGAAGTTCTCATCCATATAAGTTATTTTGCCGCCGGCATCAAACCAATTATCCACACGCACCTGTGCCTGCCCCATATAAGCATTGCCTATTGTTACCATAGAATCAGCAAGGAAAACATCATCAACCCAAACTTCCCCTTGCGGGCTGCTGCCGTCAGGTTTAATAAGCCCCGCCTGCACTATACCAACGCGCTTATAATTAAGCATACCTTCGCTTACGACAGTTGCGCCGTATTTTGAAATGTTTTCCCATCTGTCGGGGATATTGTCGCCGTTTGTATCAATAAGTTTAAGGCTGTAAAGATGCCAAGCATCTTTAAAATCAAGCGGGATACGGATTTCGCTGTAATTATTTTCATCGGCTGCAATACGCAGGAAGAACTGTGTATCCGCATCAATATTGCCGTTATTGTAAAGCAAAAAGCGGAACTGCCTGTGTTTGGAAAAATCCATCGAACTGAAGTTCCTCTGCACAGATACCCTGCTTAAGGCCGGATTCTTTGCAAAGTCATACATAAGTGCCAAAGATTGTTCTTCAACATTATTAGTGCCGTCGTCTTTTTTCATATCATTAACAGAGCCATACAAAGTACGGAATACTTCGCCGCCGTCGCCGTTATCGGCAAAGATAGGCTTATAATTTACATTATCAACATTGTTTATGCCATAACTTAAAAGTACTTCCTCGTTAGTATCCAAAGGCTGCCAAATACTACCAGAAACACCCAAAGCCGCTATTTTTATCTGCCCTTTAAGTTTGCCTGCAGGATTCTTTTTTAAAGTAATGCGCATTTGCTGAACAGAAGTCCAATCCGTACCCCAAGGGTTCGTGGAAGAAGCAAAATCCACCTCCTGATTAAAGGTTTTCCACCCTGTATAATTTATAAGTCCGCCGGGTAAACCGTGGATTTCTTCCCCCGCAAAACCGAAGTTCCCTCCCGAGGTTAAATCGGCAGAATCTAAAAGCCCGTTTCCGTTTAAATCCTGTGTATCAATTTCCCCGTTAGGCTGTGGAAAGGGATTATAAACATTGTTTACAAAAGGATTATAACGCTGGTAAGTATTATCGGGGTTTATGTAAATCCAGCCAACATCTTCCGTACTTGTAAGCCTGCCGGTGCAGCGTAAATCTTCCGTTTTGGGAACGCTGTTCATACCCGCCACATAATATTTACTGCAAGTAGGCAAGATTTCATCAAGCCTTAAACCTTGGGCTACTAAAGAGGGATAAGCAATATAATTATCGCTCATTTCATTCATAGTGCCGAAGGAAATATTTATATAAGGCCCGTTTTCTTCCCCCTGCATT
Source organism: Candidatus Proelusimicrobium bovinum (assembly GCA_902791965.1). Taxonomy (GTDB): domain Bacteria; phylum Elusimicrobiota; class Elusimicrobia; order Elusimicrobiales; family Elusimicrobiaceae; genus Proelusimicrobium; species Proelusimicrobium bovinum. The sequence goes on from CADAXZ010000005.1 coordinate 10,648, forward strand.
GTAAGTTCAAAGAGTGTTTTTTCGGAAAAATCAACTCCGGCATTACTAACAGGGAAAACTATTGAAACTTCATCTCTGTCGGCAAAACCTTTATCCTGCGCTATACTGAAATCATAATCAATTATTAAAACATTTTGTTTATCATCGCCGTTGGCTATTGCCGCCGGATTGATTTGAAGCATAGGCACATCCTGCGAATCCCATTTAATTGCATCAAAAAAGTTAGTACCGGCGGTAGGGTTAGAGGCTATTTTCCAATCCTTATAAATGGTAGAGGCTTTAATATATTCCTTTGTTTCTTCCATACTGTCAATCATAGCGTAGCCAAAAAGGTTTTCGTCTTTTTTACTTTGGGCCGCTTCCGCCCCTAAGGTTAAATGTACGCCTTCTGCCACTTGAACATCATTTACTTTAAAATCGGCTTCCATAGCAGTAAGGCTGCTGGTAGTCGCACCTACGCTCGGCACGCGTTTAGGCTCGCTGCCTGATTCATTAAGCAAAGTTGCACCCACGGAAATTTTATCGGTAAAATCATAATTAAAACGCCCGCCCATAAGCGCGCTGTCATCACTTGTACCCGCAACATCATAAGTAATATCAACCACGCTGTTAGAGCCTATTAAATCGGAATTATAAAATGTTATAAAGCCGGAAGAATAATCCACATAGTAATCTTTATTGCGCTGCATTGTAGCACCGTTTACTTTAACCTTTTCCGACTGGACAACTATATCAGGCTCTAAAAAGTAAGTTTTGACGGTGGAAGTGTACTGCACAAAAAAGTACCTGTTAGTGGAAGAAACCGGCGTAGAATTATAAAGCCCTACATCAGCAAAACGCCCTGCTATCCTAAATGTACCTTTATCGTAATCCACTAAAAATTGGCAGAACGGGCGGGTATCATTTACGGAGCAGACCTCAGAGCCGTCAGACTCCAAAAGTTTTAAAATAAAATTACCGCTTCCGTCATCACGCGTAATTTGTGTCGCGCCGATACTATAATAGCGTTTTATTTCTAATTGGTAGCCGAGTTCCGCAGAGGATGATATAGGCCTGTCATTATTGGTCTTTATTATTATCGGGTAGCCGTCAGGCTGGGCAGAACTTGCCCAAACGCCTTGGCTGTTTTGATAATCAACCGCAACTACATCCGTCGCGCTTAAAGCAGTATTAAAGATAAGTATATTTTGGTTGTAATCTATCGTATAATCAACACCGCGCGTAAGCAACCTGAAAGCCGCCGTAGCGCCGTTATCGGGGTAAACTGCCCCCGTTTTTATATCTACTGCTTTGGATGCTACCTGATAACCGCCGTTAGTATGGTCATCTATATAAACCTTTTCCGTTCCGCTGCGGATGGCATAAGTCCAAGTTGTATCAGCAGAAGCCCCCGTCTGATAACCGAAAGTTAAATCATAATATTTCCGGCGCATATATTGCAAATCGCGGATATTTACCGTTTCAAACACACTATCGCCCTTAAATTGTTTGCTTTTGCTCTCCCCTTTGTTTTGGCTGCCTATAAGCCTTAAGTGGGCATCTTTATATTGCAGGTGCATTTTAGCACCGAATACCTGCTTACTGTAAGAGATAAATTCCGAGCCTGGCAAAGAAAGTTCTATATCCCCGAAGTCCGCACTTTGCACAATTTCCCCCGCTTTGCCGCGGTACGATACCCCTATATTTTGGGCATCTTCGCGTTGGTCGTCATAGTCAATATCAACAAAAATCCTGTCGCTTATTTTACCTTGGATTTTAAGTTGCATTTCCTGCTCAAACTGCATACTGCTTGTGTTGCGGTCATCAACGGTACTTTTACTGGCTTTGTATTTTTTTACATCATACTTTATGCCGAAAGTTTTACGCCCCGTCATTGAAATTGTCGTCCCGTAAATAGGCAAAAGCAGCGACGGATTTAAAATTTCCATATATTGGGTTGCCTGCTCTTTTATTTCTATTCCGCCTTCCATACCTTGTATTACATTTTCCAGATATGCGCGGTCATATTTAAAATATTCTTCTTCACCTTCTGTATCTTCATCCGAAGGCGGCAACAATAAAGGTTTATCTTCTTTTAAGAATCCGTAGCGGGCAGGCTCAAAAAGTTTAAAACGGGAAGTATCTTTAAGAACGGAGTTTTCAAAAGTTTGTTCTTCCTTATTTTCAGGCCGCGCGGCAAGTTCTCCCGCGGCAAATACCTCGGAAGTAAAACAGTTTAAGCATAAATACAAGCCCAAAATAAGCCTTAAAATTTTATTAAGCACATAATCCTCTATTTTAATTCTATAAAAAATAGCGTGTAAATGTATAAACATAATACATTTACACGCTTTGAAGTTTAAGCAAAATGTTTTATATTTTTAGGATTTTAAACTCAATATAAGCCACTATGCCAAATAAAACTACCGGCAGCCAACCTGCTATGGCCGGCGGTATCATACCGCTTTCTCCGGCAGAAGTCAGCATAGAAACTATCCACCAAAAACTAAAGCCTATTGCTATTGCCGCAATAATATTTAGCAGTTTGCTTGAGCGTTTTAAAGCAATAGCAAACGGCATACCCAAAAGACACATAATTACCGTAGCAAAAGGAGAGGCCAATTTGGAATTTAAAAAAGTCTGCTCCTGAAAAGTCGTAAGCCCGCTTGCCTTAAGGAATTTTATGCGCCTTAGCAAATCGGCAATACTCAAATAAGAAGGCTTGGCATTACCTACGGCTATTTGGTCAGGCGGAACAGTAAAGTCCGAATCAAGCGAAGTAAAACTTTCTTCCCTTAAAGAAGCATTTTTGCCGAAATACCTTATAAAACCGTCCTCAAATACCCAAATACCCTTTTCTTTATTCCATACAAATTTTTTTGCACTTATCTGCGAACTTATAGACCAACTGTTATCATAAATATCTATAAACATTCCTTCCATAAGGCCTTGGTCTGCCTTTACTGTTTTGGCAAAAAGCACGCGTTTATCATCAAGCCTTAAAGTTACATCATTCTGCACATTAAAATACCATTCTTTTTTACCGCGTATTTTGCGCTGCAGGGTAAGTTCGGCCTTTTTGCTCATATCAGGCACTAAAAATTCCTGCACGCAAAAACCGCACATAGCCACAAGAAATATACATAAAACCAAAGGTTTGAATATCTGCCTGACTGTAAATCCGCCGGCAATACAGGCTGTCCACTCTCCGTTGCTTATCATATCTGAAATTACAAACAGCCCGCTTAAAAGGCAGGCAACGGGCAAAACCTGTATCAGCCAAGAAGGCATTGTAAGAAAACTGTATTTAAGTACAAGGCGCAGAGTAGTACCGTAAGTATTTATCCAACGCATTTTTTCCAAACTGTCGCCCAAAAAAATCAAAAGGGAAAATATCAGTATGATAAAAATAAACGGCCCCCAAAACTTCTTGGCGATATAACGGTAAAGTATCTTCATTATTCAGAAAGCCTCTTTCTCCAAAAATAAATTCCTGCCAAACATCCCGCTAACACAGGCAAAAACGGCGCACCGTAAACAAGCGGTGTAAAGGAAACCTTTTCCGCTATACTGTTGCCTACCGTAATAAGGCCGAAATACATAAATATAAAGGCAAGGCTGTAAACCATAGCCGCGGAACGCCCTGCTTTTTTTGTGGTAACGAAAGCAACGGGGCAACTTAAAAGGAAAAATATCAGCGGACATAAAGCCATAGAAATCCTGTATGTAATCGCAGGACGGTATTCAACCCATTGCTTTGTACCTATTGCCTCCTCGCCGCGTTTTACCGCTTGGATAAGTTGCGGCGTGGTAAGTTCTGCCGCTTTTATGCGGCGCTTTTCGGAAACTTTTTGACTTAACGGAACATATACGCTGTATTTTTTAAATTCCGAAGTTATAATTTTCCTGCTGTCTAAAGAATAAACCCTCTGCATCTGACCGTTAAAAAGCGTAAGGGAAATACCTTTGTTATCCACATCAACTTTGCCGGTAGCCGCATTTACTTTGGTACTGAAAGCAGTATCATCATTTTTACGCGAAAGGTGGACTTGATAGACTATCTTTGTTTTTTTGTTTACATCTTCCGCAAACAAATCCCAATCACCCAAATTGATAAAAGTTTTTGGCTCTATGTTAACTTTGGAAATTTTAGAAGCAATATCTTCCTTGCTTTGCTCCACTTTATGCCGTCCCAAAGGGCTTAACCAACCGTTAAGCGCAATCATAACGCCCACCAAAAAAACAGAAAAAATCAAAATAGGTTTTGCAATTTCCCCGAAAGAAAAACCCGCCGCACGCAAAGCCATAATCTCTCCGGTTTGGCTCATTGAGGTTAAAGTCATTAAAATTGATATTTGAAACGCCATCGGCACACTTAATACCATAATATCGGGAATCATATACAGCATAGTGGAAAAAACCCAAAGTATGTCTGCCCCGTAATTCATAGCATAAGTAAAAATCTGGGAAAACTGCCCCATAAAAACGACAAAAACAAACACAAACAATATCCCAAAAAAGAATATTGTCAGATTTTTGGTAATATACTTAAATATAATGCCGGGCACAAATTTATTTTAGCAAATATGAGGCTTTACGGCGAATGTTTAAAACTTGCTCTTTCTTTTTATCTTAAATTTTTGTATATTGCTTTAACAGATTTTATTTATTGAGGATATTTATGGCTAACGATATTAAATTTTCAACTGCCGGCTTTCGCGGCACGATAGCAGAAAGCGTAAATGCACAAAATATTTACAGGCTTTCCGTCGCAATAGCCGAACATATTTTTACTGACCAATATTACGGGTTTAAAGGTGAAGGCTATAAAAAACATTTACAGGAAAGGGGTTTTAATTTTAAAAGGCCGTTTGTAATAGTAGGTACGGATACAAGATTTCTATCAGATAAATTTGCGGATATTGCTTGTGATGTTTTTGTTTCAAAAGGCATCAGCGTAAAACGCGCACTTTACCCTTTGCCTACACCTGTTGCGGAATGGGCTGTACTTGAGCAAGGCGCGGTAGGGGCGGTAATTATAACGGCAAGCGAGGCAAATTACGACCAAAACGGCCTTAAATGGATTTCTTATTACGGCGGTATTGCAAATAATGAAGTTACAGCAGATATTGAAAAAAATATCCCGCCGGCAAGCGCAGTAAAGGATTTGCCGGAATTCGGCTATAAAAATTCTGCCGTAAGCGAGTTTAATTTCAGGGATGAGTACATAAAATATTTAACCTCTATAATAAATGTCAAAGCAATAAAAAAAGCCAAACTTAAAGTAGGTATAGACCCTCTTTTCGGTACTGCAAACAATTACTTTAGGGAATTTTTAGAAATTTGCGGCGTACAAATTGAAGCCATACACGAAGGGACAGATGTGCTTTTTGGAGGGGAAGTACCAAATGCCGCTCCCAAAGCCCTTACAGAATTGAGCAAAATGGTAGTAAAAAAGAAACTTAATGCCGGTATCGCCTGTAATACCGACTGCGATAAATTCGGTATAATCGGCCCTGACGGGGTTTGGATTTCCCCCAACCAATTAGCCCCCGTACTCTTGGAGCATCTTATAGAATACCGCGGCAAAAGCGGAAGGATATGCAGGAGTTTAATAACTACCAATTTAATAGATGAAGTCGCCAAAGCGCACAACCTGCAAGTACGCGAAACTCCGGTAGGCTTTAAATATATCAGCGAACTTATGATGACAGGACAATATATATTCGGCGCGGAAGAATCCGGCGGTATAGCCATAGCAAACAATATACCCGATAAAGACGGCATAGCGGCTTGTATGCTTACTTTAGAAATGCTTGCCGTCAGCGGTAAATCATTAAAACAGATATTTAAGGATTTCTATAAAAAATATAATCATTATTATGATAAAAAAGTCAGCATCCCTAAAAAAGAAATGATAATTAACCAAATTATGGAAAAACTTAATCTGCGCCCGCCTTTATCCATAAACAAATCTTCCGTTTGGAGAATTGACAGGACCGACGGTTTTAAATTCATTTTAAGAAACGGCAACTGGCTTGCGCTACGTCCTTCCGGCACAGAACATCTTATAAGAATTTATGCCGAAGCAAAAGATGAGCAAACACCGGATATGCTTATAAGCGAAGCAAAAAAAATAATAGAAACTTTATCGGAACAATCATAAAGGTAGTACAATGAGTGTTATAAAAAAAGCAAAAGCCTTGCTTATAACTGCGGCAATTATGGCGGCTGTTTTACTGTTTAACGGCAATTTGTTTAATTTAATACATAATTTGGCGGAACTTAAAAAACTTAACAGCCGTTCCGCCGCACTTGATGCCGAATATCAGAAACTTTCCAAGGAATACCAAAAGATTTTGGATGGGGATATTTCTTATCTGCAAAAAACGGCCAGAGTTAAATACCATATGACTAAACCAAATGAAATAGAATTTAGGATAGAAAAATGAAAGTATATATTTTACAATTAGGCGATATGGGCAACTGCACCTATATAGTTGAACATAAAAAACAAGGGCTGATAATTGACCCTTCTTGGGATATGCAAGCCATAGAAAAAATTTTAACAAAAGAAGATATAACACCTAAGGCCGCCCTTTTTACCCACGGACATTATGACCATGTTACCGACGCAAAAGACCTTTTGGAAAAATACCGGATAAAAGGCTATATACATTATGATGATTTGGATGCAAGCAATCTGCCGCATAAAGATATGATAACTTTTGAATCCGACCACAGCGAAACTTTAGCCGGCCTTAAAGTTGATTTTTTAAGTACCCCAGGGCATAGTAAAGGCTCGGTATGTATAAAAATAGGCAATTTAATTTTTACAGGAGATACGCTTTTCCCCAATGCCTGCGGCAGAACAGATTTGCCGGGCGGTAATCCGCGCGACCTTATGCTAAGCCTGCAAAAATTGGCTAAACTGCCGGATAATACAGTTATTTATTCCGGCCACGCTTACGGCGCAGACGGAACAGGCAGCACTACCATAGGGCAAGAAAAAACCAATAATCCATTTCTAAAAATGGCTTTAAGAGAACCTGAAAATTTTGAAGATATGATTTAATATGACACAATACGCCTTAATTACCGATTTTGACGGCACAATTACCACAATAGATATTGGCAATTACCTTTGTATATTTTACGGGCTTTCCACGCCCGAAAAAATAGAATATGCTTATAAAACAAAAGCCGATGCAAGACAATGGATGGAGCAAAATTTCGGTCCGGTAAAAACTACCGTGAAAGATTTTGAAGCAGCAGTTCTTTCCCAAGCGGTTGTAAGAGCGGGGTTCAGGGATTTGTGCATTTATGCCCAAAAAAATAATATCCCTTTTGAAATAGCATCCGGCGGGCTTGATATTTACATAAAACCCGTACTTAAAAAATATGATTGCGAGCAAATAAAAATTTTAAGTGCATCTGCTGAAATAAAACCGGACTGCATTACGGTAAAATTCCCCGATTATAAAGGTTTAAGAATGGAAGAATTTAAAAAATCCCGCGTTATGTACTATAAAGAACGGGGATATAAAGTTATTTTTTTCGGGGACGGGCCGGGGGATTTCGATGCCGCCTGTGCAGCAGATATAGTTTTTGCCACCAGCCGTTTGGAAAAAATTCTAATTGAAAATAAAATACCATTCTGCCATTTTCAAGATTATACAGCCGCTTTAAAAATAGTAAGAGGAGAAAATGTACCCCTATCTTTTGCCTGATTTTTTAGGAAAACTTATCCCGCTTTACGGCATTATGACCGCCTTAGGCTATCTTTCTGCCATTTTATACTGCCTTAAATACAAACAAAGGCTTAATATTTCCAAAGAAGCCCTGCTTGATATACTTTTTTATTTGATTTTAGGCGCACTTTTAGGCGGGAAATTATTATTTATTTTTTTAAATTGGGACAGTTTTGAAACATCTTCTTTAATTGAAAAATTAAGATACGGCTTTGTATTTTACGGCGGGCTTTTAGGCGCTTGTGCCGTAGGTTTTTGGTCTATAAAAAAATACAAACTGCCATTTTTTAAGACGGCAGATTTCTTTGCGCCTGCTCTTGCTTTAGGGCACGCCATAGGCAGGATAGGCTGTTTTTTGGCAGGGTGCTGCTACGGTAAAGTTGCGCCGGAAAGTTTAGGCGTACACTATACTAATCCGGACTCTTTAGTGCCTTTACATTTGCACGATATACCGCTTTATCCTGTACAGTTAATAGAAGCAGTTTCAGTATTTATTTTATTTTTGATTTTAAACAGAATATCAAATAAAAAACATCTTGCCGGAACAATTACTGCCGTTTATGTTTTGGGATATGCCGTAATAAGATTTTTTACGGAATTTATGCGTGCCGACGACAGAGGCGCTTTTATTTTAGGGTTTTCCCCTTCGCAGATTATAGCCCTGCTGCTTGCAACGGCAATTACAATTTTTTTAATAAAGAGGAACTATGCCGAAAAACCAAACAATAATATTTGAAGGCAAACAGGAAAGATTGGATATTTTTATTACAAACCATTATGAAAATTATTCCCGCAGCCTTATACAAAACCTTATAAAAGGCGGCGCTGTCAAAGTAAACGGCAAGCAAAGAAAACCTTCTTGGCCGCTTGAAGACGGCGATATTGTGGAAATTACTTGGCCGCAAACATCTTCATCTTTTAATTTGAAAGATATAATAATTGCCGAAACAAAAGATTTTTTTGTAATCAATAAGCCTGCTGGGCTTTTGGTACACCCGCAAAGTTCCGCTTGGGAAGAAACACCTGAAGTCCTTGATAATACGGAAGAAACTTTAGTATCCGCCGTACTTAAAGCCGGAATAAAAAATTTTGAAAACCCGCCCCGCGCAGGCCTTGTACACCGCCTTGACAGGGAAACAAGCGGGATAATGCTTATAGCAAAAAATGAAGATTTCCAAATTGCGGCAAGCCAAATGTTTGCCGAAAGACAAATGCACAAAACCTATAATGCCATTTGCTGCGGCGATATTGCTGATAACGAAGGTATTATAGATGTACCCATAGGCAGAGTAGCCGGCGGCAAAATTAAAGCCTCTGCTTTGGGACGCAGCGCAATCACGGAATATAAAGTTATAAAGCGTGCAGGCGGCTTTTGTTTTATGGAACTTTATCCCAAAACCGGCCGTACAAACCAGTTGCGTGTGCATATGAGTTGGCTCGGCTACCCTGTTTTGGGAGATTGGCTTTACAAAGGCGCAAAAGCACCGCGTCTTATGCTTCATGCAAGAAAACTTGAATTTAAACATCCCTTTACCGGCCGGAAGTTATGCTTTGAGGCACTGCCGCCGCAGGATTTTATGCTTGCGTGGCAAAAAGCAGAGAAAGGCGCAATATAGTTTCTGTAATTACCATAAATTCTAATGCCGCATAAAACACCAGACAGATATTATATCCGGCATTTTACCGTTTAATATTGTTTTATTCCCGTTAAATAAGCCACAATTTATATATAATATTCGTATATACTTTTGTATGTCCGCAAAAGCAATAAAATATTGCCGGCGGGAAATAAATTTAACATCTTTAGCGCGCTTTACTTTTATGACTATGGAAAAGTAAGCAGAAGGCTAATAAGGAGAGTAAAATGGATTTAAAAAAATATGCCGATGTTATGATTTTTGCCTTAAAATCAGCAAGAAAAGGCGGTAAATTTAAAAAAGGGGAAAATATTCTTGTAAGTTATGATATGCCTGCCCTTGCTCTTGCCGAAGAAATTTACGCCAAACTTACCGAGCAGGGGTTTAATACAGTTGTCCGTCCTTATGCAACGGAAAAAATGGCAAAAATCCTTTACACAAAAGGCAGTGATAGCCAAATTAAATTCACTCCGGTATGGGAAAAGGTCTTTACCGAAAATTTAAACGGGCTTATTGCCTTGCGCGCTCCCCAAAATTTAGCCAATTTAAAAGATGTTGACCCTAAAAAAATAGCCCTTGCAACCTTAGCACGCAAACCTATACGCGAAATTATGGACGAAAGAGAAGAAAAGGGCTTATTCTCTTGGACTTTGGCTAATTACCCTACCCAAGGCCTTGCAAAACAGGCTGGTTTAAGCCTTAAACAATATGAAGCACAAATAGCAAAAGCCTGCTTTCTTAATGAAAAAGATCCCGCCAAAAAATTTGCGGAAGTTACCGCCCAAATCAATGAAGTTTCCAAACGCCTTTCCGCCCTGCCCATAGTAAAGTTAAGAACGCAATCTGAAAGTATGGATTTGGAAATTCTGCTCGGCGAAAAGCGCCGTTTCATAAGCGGCGGCGGATGCAATGTACCTTCTTTTGAAATTTTTACTTCCCCCGACTGGCGCGGCACACGCGGAATTTACTTCAGCGATTTAATGAGTTTCAGAAACGGCAATTATGTAAAAGATATTAAACTGGAATTTAAAGCAGGGCGTGTTATAAAAGCGACTGCCCGTCAAGGAGAAGCCTTCCTTAAAAAAATGCTTTCTTTAGATAAGGGTGCTTGCCAAATAGGGGAATATTCCCTTACGGATACTCGCTTTTCCAAAATAGACCGCTTTATGGCTGATACATTATATGATGAGAACTTCGGCGGGGCTTACGGCAACAGCCATATCGCTTTGGGCGCAAGTTATAGCGACACTTTCAGCGGTAAACCGTCCGAACTTAATAAAAAACTGAAAAAGGACCTCGGTTTTAATGAGTCCGCTTTGCATTGGGATTTGGTAAATACGCAAAATAAACTTGTTACTGCAACCCTAAAAAACGGAAAACATATAACAATTTATGAAAAAGGCCGTTTTTTGGTCTGATTACGAAAAAAAAGATCTTAAAAATACCCTAAAAACATTAAGATATTAACAATTATCCACAGTATAAGACCTGTGGATAATTTGTGTATTTTACGACGGAAAAACCCTTACCGTAAAACTTATAAAATCTTATTTCCAGACGGAATTTGAAATATTTTTGCAACTTATGTAAAATTTGTTTTAAGAACAGTAAAAAAAAGGCCCTAAAGGCCTTATAAGTATGATTTAAGACGGTAAAACTATAAACTTTTATCCACAACATACACCGCTGTTTAAAACCTAACCGAGGAAACAATATGGCAAGTAATGAGATTTTGTTGACAATCATCAAAAGAGATGGTTCAACGCAGGCTTTTGATTCAAAAAAGATAACAAATGCTATTTTTAAAGCGGGCCAATCCACTAACGAATTTGATATGGATACCGCAAAAAAATTGACGATAAGAGTAGTAAATATTTTACAGCAACTCTATTCGGAAATTACCCCCAGCGTAGAAAATATACAAGATGTTGTGGAAGATGTACTGTTAACATCAAATTACCATAAAACCGCAAAAGCCTATATTCTATACAGAGACCAAAGAGCAAGAGTAAGGGAAATTTCTTCTAAATTCAATGTGGAATTAGTTGACCAATACCTTCAAAAAATTGACTGGCAGGTAAACGAGAACAGCAATATGGGCTATTCCCTGCAAGGTTTAAACAACTATGTTTCATCTGAAATTACAAAGATTTACTGGCTTAACAAAATTTATCCGGAAAATGTCAAAAAAATGCATACTTCCGGTGATATTCACTTGCACGATTTAGGCCTTTTGGGTGCTTACTGCGTAGGTTGGGATTTACAGGATTTGCTTATAAGCGGTTTTAAAGGCGTTGCAGGAAAAGCAGAAAGCAAACCGGCAAAACATTTAAGAACTGCTTTAGGGCAAGTGGTAAACTTCTTTTATACGCTGCAAGGAGAAAGTGCAGGGGCGCAGGCCTTTTCCAATTTTGATACTTTACTTGCTCCGTTTATCTATTATGACCATCTTACTTATGATGAAGTCAAACAAGCCCTGCAGGAGTTTTTATTTAATGTCAATGTACCTACCAGGGTAGGCTTCCAGACACCTTTTACCAATATAACTTTGGATTTTAATGTCCCGTCTTACTACAAAGACCAGGGCGTTATTATCGGCGGGGAAATTAAAGACAGAAAATACGGGGAATTCCAAAAAGAAATGGACCTTTTTAATAAAGCATTTTTGGAACTTATGCTTGAAGGGGACGCCAAAGGCCGCGTATTTACTTTCCCTATCCCTACTTATAACATTACAAAGGATTTTGACTGGGATAATCCGTCATACCAGCCGCTTTGGGATATTACGGCTAAATACGGTATCCCTTACTTTGCGAACTTTGTCAATTCCGATATGAATCCGGAAGATGCCCGTTCTATGTGTTGCCGCTTAAGAATAGACAACCGCGAACTTAACCGCAGGGGCGGCGGGCTTTTCGGCTCTGCCCCGCTTACTGGTTCTATCGGTGTAGTAACTATAAATATGCCCCGTATAGGTTATTTGGCATCCTCTGAAGATGAATTCTTCAAATTGCTTGAAGACCGTATGCAGGTTGCCAAATTAAGCCTTGAAATTAAACGCAAAGTAATTGAAAGATTTACCAATGCAAATCTCTATCCTTATATGAGTTTCTATTTAAGGAGCGTAAAACAGCGCTTTAACGAATATTGGAAAAATCATTTTTCCACTATCGGCTTAGTCGGTTTAAATGAAGCCTGCCTTAACCTTATGGGCGAAAGCGTAGGAACTGAAAAAGGACGGAAATTTGCAGTAAAGGTAATGGATTTTATGAGGGCCAAACTCGTAGAATTCCAAAAAGAAACCGGCAACAATTACAATTTGGAAGCCACTCCGGCGGAAGGCACATCCTACCGTTTAGCACGCCTTGACAGGGAAAAATACCCCGATATTATCGTAGCCGATAATGAACAGGCAGAGCAAGGCAGGCCGCCTTTTTACACGAACTCCAGCCAGTTGCCGGTAAACTATACCGACGATATATTTGAACTTTTAGACTTACAGGATGAAATACAGGCAAAATATACCGGCGGAACAGTACTGCATATTTTTATGGGCGAAAGGATAAAAGACACCGCCGCCCTTAAAAAATTCATCAAGAAAGTATGCGAAGGCTACCAACTTCCGTATTTCTCTATAACACCCACCTTCAGCGTTTGCCCCAAATGCGGATATATAGAAGGCGAGCATTTTGAATGTCCTAAATGCAAAGCGGAAAAAATAGAAAATATTGAAAAACAGATTGCTCTATTGGAAGAACAACTATACAGTAAATAATTTTACGCTCTTGTAAATAGGGCTTTGGACCTATAAAAAAATAGGTCTTGTTATGCACTTAATAATTTGTAAGAATAGTAAAGGCGGTCAAAAAACCGCGCAGGAGGAAAGCAGAATGACAACGCAAGAAAGACACAATATAGAAACAAGAATTTCCGAACTTAAGGCAGCAAAAGCGGCCGTCAAAGGTACGAACTGCGAAGTTTATTCAAGAGTAGTCGGTTATCTTCGCCCAGTACAAAACTGGAACAAAGGCAAGAAAGAAGAATTTGCAATGCGCAAAAATATTAAAATATCCTGCGGTTGTTAGTTCGTAAATTAAAAAAATTATATTGTATGTTTAGTATTTTTTATTCTGAGGCAGGTGTGTAGTAGTGAAGATTAGCGGACTTTTAAAATTTTCTATGATAGATTTTCCGGGCAGTATTTCAGCAATAGTATTTACACAAGGTTGTAATGTGCGTTGTGCATATTGCCATAATCCGGAACTTATACCGCCCGCCCAGAATGAAGAATACGCCCTTAGCGAAGAAGAAGTACTTGAATATCTTGAAAGACGCAAACATTCTTTAGACGGCGTGGTAATAACCGGCGGAGAACCTACACTGCAAAAAGATTTAGATAAATTTGCTTTGACCCTTAAATCCATGGGATATATGGTTAAATTAGATACCAACGGTACAAATCCGGAAATGGTACAAAAACTCATAGATAAAAAACTTGTGGATTTTATCGCTATGGACATAAAAGCCCCGTTTGAAAAATATGAAGCAATATGCGGCCCGATAGACATAGAAAAAGTAAAGCAGACTATGCAGATTATTTTATCTTCCGGTATAAATTACCAGTTCCGTACAACTTATTACAAAGAAATCCTTAATGATAATGATATAGAAGCAATAAAGGCTATGTTGCCTGATGTTTCTAAATTTAAACTGCAGGAATGTTTACCCGTAAAGCAAAAAGATGTCCTTAAAATAGAACATTAAAAATTCCCTTTTTGTATAATATAAAAAATTATAGGAGGTTAAGATGGCTGTAATACTTGTATTAGTTGTTCTTATTGTAGTTGCTATATATACAATAAGTATGTATAACGGATTAATTACCCTTAAAAACCGTGTTAAAGAGGCCTGGAGTGATATTCAAGTTCAACTGAAAAGACGCTATGATTTAATCCCAAATTTGGTAGAAACAGTAAAAGGCTACGCCGCACATGAAAGCGGAACATTAGAAAAAGTAATAAAAGCCCGCAATATGGCTATAAACGCTTCCGGCGCAAGCATAGAAGAACAGGCAGCAGCCGCTAATCAGGTATCCTCTACTTTAAAAAGTTTATTTGCTTTATCAGAAAGTTATCCTGATTTAAAAGCAAATACGAACTTTCTTGAACTGCAAAGGGAACTTTCCGACACAGAAAACAAACTTCAGGCTGCAAGAAGTTTTTATAACACAAATGTAAATGCTTTTAATACAACTATTGAAAAATTCCCCAACAACATTATTGCAAATACATTTCATTTCCAAAAAGCCGCTTTGTTTGAATTAGCCACAAGTAAAGTTTTAGTTTTTAGCAACTTACACATATTTATAAAAAAAGCCCCGTTAAGGGGCTTTTTTATTGCTTAAACACTATACTAAAAGTTATAAGAAAAACTATATTGTTTTTTGGGCCTAATGGTTAAAAAATGGCTTTATACTGTTTTTGCAATAAACTTTAGCCTAAAAATATATTTCATAATATTTCCCAATAATCCAATAAAATAGGCTGCGACTTGTATTAAATATGTCATAGCACAATATCTTTACCCATTTTCTGTTTATATTTTTAAAAGCGAACAGGTTTCGCGCCTTGAGCGCGCCTTACTTTTCTCACTCACAGAAAAGTAAGCAAAAGGCTATGGCTCATTAGGTAAGCCAAAGCCTTATATTACGCTTTTTATACCGGCATAAGAATATATCCTATAAAATCATTTTTAAGACGGTATTATCAACTTTTTTGGCAATTAAACAGTTTTTTGGTATATTCTGTAAGTTTTAGTTTTATAACAGCCGGCTTCTTCTATGACGGAAATTATCGCTTTATTATCTTCCAGCATCCAAGAAAGTTCCGCCTTATTCCAACCTTTTTTTATACCGTTATCAACTACATGTTTAATAAGTAAAAGTTCCAAACCGCGGCTGCGGTGATCTGGGTGGACACCAAGCATAATCATACGGCAATCGCGGATTTTATGCCAAGTTAAAAGTGCTTTAGGCAGTTTTAAAGGATTAAGCCAGCCGCCCAGAACTTTAAAGACCCTGTTCATATTAGGTATAGCAATCGCAAAACCGGCAGGTTCGCCTTTTATTTCTATCATACAGGTAAGTTCCGGCTTTACTATCATTTTTAATTGTTTTGCCGTTTGGGCAATTTCCGCTTCGGTTATCGGCACAAAGCCGTAATTTTGACTCCAGGAAGCATTATAAATTTCCCTAATTGTTTTTACTTCCCTGTCAAAATCTTTAAGATTAACAGGCCGCATTTTAATATCCGGATTTTTTAAAATACGGTTTATTATCTTTTGCATACGCGGCGAAAATTCGTTTTTATCCGTTCTGTCAAAGGCAAGCAAATCTTTTGCCTTTTCAAATCCGCAGGCTTTTAACAGTTTGTCATAATACGGATAGTTATAAGGCATCATTATACAAGGCATAGAATCAAAACTGTCAATCAAAACGCCGCAGGTGTGATTGGTACTCGGGTTAACAGGCCCGCGCACAGCATCTTTGCCTTTTTGTTTAAGCCAATTAACGGCGGCATCCGTTAAGGCTTTGGCAGTTTGTTCGTCATCCTCGCAATCAAAAAAGCCGAAAAACCCTATATTATCCTGCCAATGTTTATTGTGGTTGCTGTTTGTTATAGCCGCAATTCTGCCGACGGTTTTGCCGTCCTTTTTAGCCAAAAAAAGTTCCTTTTCCGCATTTTGCCAAAAAGGGTCATCAGTTAAAAGATGTTTGGTTTCGCTTTTAAGTTCTGCTACAAAAAATTGACTTCCCTTATATAAATCAAAAGGGAAATCAATAAATTCTTTAAGGTTTGCCTTTTCTATACTAAGCATTATTTTATTATACCTAAGGCTTTGCCGGCCGCGCCGAAAACATCTATAATTTTATCAATTTGTTCGTCGGTATGTGTCGCCATAAGGGTAACCCTCATCATACATTTATTTGGCGGTACGGCAGGCGGGATTACAGGTGTTGTAAAAATGCCGCCGTCAAAAGTGGCGCGCCACATTTTAAAACAATCCTCTATATGTCCTACAAAAACAGGAACAATAGGAGTTTGTGTTTTACCTATATCAAAACCTAACTTTTTAAAGCCGGTTTTAAGCCTTTCACTGTTGGCCCAAAGTTTATCCTTGCGGGACATATCAGTCCAAATCAAATCAAGTGCTTTGCTGATAGACGCTATTGAAGCAGGCGGCAAAGCAGCAGAAAAGATTTGGCTTCTTGCGCTGTGGCGGATATAATGGATAACATCGGCATCTCCGGCAACAAAACCGCCTACGGTTGCGAAAGTTTTTGAACAAGTACCTACGATTAAATCCACTTCGCCGTTTTCCAAACCGAAATGCTCGCAAGTACCGCGTCCGGTTTTACCTAAAACACCTGTCGCGTGAGCATCATCAACAATAATCCTTGCGCCGTATTTTTTGGCTAATTTTACTATTTCCGGCAAATTGCAAATATCGCCTTCCATACTGAATACACCGTCAACGATTATAAGTTTGCCTTTACTGTCGTCAATTTTGGAAAGGACCTTTTCCAAATCTGCCATATCATTATGTTTAAAGCGCACCATTTCCGCTTCTGAAAGTTTTACACCGTCTAAAATGCTGGCGTGGTCCAATTTATCAACTATGGCTACATCGCCTTTTTTAAGCAAACAGGAAATTACACCCAAATTCATTTGATAGCCTGCGGAGAAAATAAGTGCCGCTTCTTTGCCTTTAAACTTGGCTATTTTATCTTCCAAATCATTGGCGGCCTGCGTATTGCCGTTTAAAAACCTTGACCCAGCCGACCCTGTACCTTTAAGCATTGCCGCTTCTGCGGCGGCTTTTTTCATTTCGGGGTCATTGGCAAGGCCCAAATAGTTATTTGAACCGGCCATAATAAGTTTTTTACCGTTTAATTCAATTTCCGGCGCCTGTGCGGAAGATATAGGCTGAAAATAGCCGTAAATTCCTTTATCCATAAGGATTTTGGCGTCTTTAAAATTTCTGCATTTTTCAAAAATATCTGCCATAGTTTTTACCTTTTTTATTTAATTTCCTGTTATCTCTTAAACCTATTTTATCGATGCTTTCTTAATTGTATTTGTAGTTGAACGGCCTTCTAAAATAGGATAAAGTGCGACTTTTTTTGCAAATTCTCTGCCTACTACATTTTCCACTTTATAATCAGCGCCTTTTATAAGAACATCGGGCCTGACGAGTTTTATAAGTTCCAAAGGAGTATCTTCCTCAAACAAAGCGACGGCATCTACCGCCTGCAAAGAAGCACACACAAGCGCTCTGTCCTCTTGGCAGTTTATCGGACGCAAAGGCCCTTTAAGCCTTTTGACCGAAGCATCGCTGTTTATACCAAGCACCAAAATATCTGCCTGATTTTTTGAAAACTCCAAAATACTGACATGTCCCGCATGTAAAATATCAAAGCATCCGTTGGTAAAAGCGATTGTTTTACCTTGCTGTCTTTGTTCTTTTACAAAGGTATCTAACTGTTGCCAAGTAAGTATTTTATTTTTGGCTTTCATTTTTCTTAATAATTTTTTCCACAAGACCTGTATTCATTCTGCCTGCGGAAAAATCCTCGTCATTAATCATTATTTTATGGAAATCTATTGTAGTTTTAACACCTTTTATACGGAATTCATCCAAAGCCCTTTTACTGCGTTTTAAAGCAGTTTGCCTGTCTGGCGCAAAAACTATAAGTTTTGCGATAAGGCTGTCATAAAAGGAAGGTATTGTATAGCCAGTATGAACATGGCTGTCAAGGCGAATACCAAGCCCGCCCGAAGGTATCCATTCTTCAATAGTGCCCGGGCAAGGCATAAAATTATGCCTGTAATCTTCCGCATTTATGCGGTGTTCTATTGCGTGGCAATGCACCTCAAGCGCGCGCTGCGGTGTAATATTTAAGGCTTTACCTTGTGCAATATCTATCTGTAATTTAACTAAATCAAAACCGCTTACAAGTTCCGTAACAGGATGTTCCACCTGAAGGCGGGTATTAACTTCCATAAAATAGAAATTATGGTTTTCGTCCATTAAAAACTCAGCCGTGCCTACCCCGCTGTATTTGGCTTCCTTGGCAAGGCGCATAGCCGCGGCGCAAAGTTCTTTTCTTACCTCAGGCGTTACAAACGGGGAAGGGGATTCTTCCAGCAGTTTTTGGTTTTTGCGCTGCATTGAGCAATCCCTTTCAGCAAAGGCAACTGCATTGCCGTAATTATCTGCCGCTATTTGAACTTCTATATGGCGCGGATTTAAAACTAACCTTTCAAAATAAACCCTTCCGTCGCCGAAAGCGGCTTTTGCTTCCCCCTGTGCGGTATCAAGCGCTTTTTGGAAATCTTCTTTACCGAAAGCAGGGCGCATACCTCTGCCGCCGCCGCCCATAGTGGCTTTAATCATTATCGGGAATCCTACCTTTTGCGCTGTTTTTAAGAAATCTTTTTCAACAATTCCGTCAGAGCCTGGTATAACAGGCACTTTAGCGGCAAGCGCCAAAGCCCTTGCATGGGCCTTTTCCCCAAGTTTTAAAATGGCCTCAGGTTTAGGGCCGATAAACACCATACCGTTATCAATAACGGCTTGCGCAAATTTTGCATTTTCCGATAAAAATCCATAACCAGGGTGGACAGCCTGTGCGCCGGTCATTTTACAAGCGGCGATTAAGGCATCAATATTCAAATAACTCTCTGCCGAAGGCCCGGGGCCTATGCAAACGGCTTCGTCTGCCTGGCTTACATGGGCGGAATATTTATCCGCTTCGGAATAGACCGCTACGGATTTTATGCCCATTTCTTTAAGGGTGCGGATTATACGAAGGGCAATTTCCCCCCTGTTGGCTATGAGAACCTTATCAAAAGGTTTAAAAGTTTCTTTAATCATATCAAGGCTCTATAAAAAAAAGAGGCTGCCCGTATTCTACGGCAGCACCATCTTTGGCTAAATTGATTTTTAAAGTTCCTGCTACGGGGCAATTAACTTCTTTTAAAGTTTTATTCATTTCCACATAGCCTAAAATATCGCCTTGTTTAACTGGCATATTTTCTTTAATTACAACGGCTTTGCCTTTTAAGCCGGAATTATAAATCCCGACTGCAGGGGCTTTAACTGCGGTAAGTTTACAAGAAAAATCAGAGGCTTTAGGGTTTTTGGCGGCGGTGGAAATTTCCACACAAACGCCGTCTTTTTTAAACAGCACTTCCTGTAAATCGGTCTTTTTAGACCAAGCAATAAAATCCGAAAGGGTTTTTGTATCCATAAAATCTCCTATGTATATATATTATCATTTATAGATTAAATATGAAAGGTCTTAAGGATAAATTGAAAATATGCCGCTTAAAATAAGCGGCATAATATCACTAAAGATTTTATTTATATGCTTTTTCCATTTCCGCTTTAAACTTTAAAAATGTTCCCTCTTTAATGCACTTTCTTACCTGTTCCATCATTTTGGTTAAAAAGCGGATATTGTGTACAGAAAGCAAACGGTGGCTTGTAAGTTCCCCCGCCCTAAACAAATGCGAAAGATAAGCCCTTGAATAATTTTTACAGACAAAACAATCGCATTTATCATCAAGCGGCAAATCCTGAGTGCGGTACTTTAAGTTTTTTATGTTGACTTTACCCGATGTTGTCATTACCTGCCCGTTACGCGCAACCCTTGTAGGCCAAACACAATCAAACATATCAACGCCGTGTTCTATACAATCCAAAATCTCCTGCGGAGTACCAAGCCCCATTAAATAGCGGGGCTTGCCTTCCGGCAAAAACGGCGTTGTATGGCGCAGGGCAAGGTTCATTTCTTCCCGTGTTTCACCGACAGATAAACCGCCGATGCAAAAACCGTGCAAAGGCAAAGTTGCCATATCTTTTGCGGCTTCTTGTCTTAAAGCAGGGTAAATTGCGCCTTGTATTATACCGAATAAAAGCGAGTGAGGAACGCTAAAAGAACCATCTGCGTTTTGTGTTATTTCCTGCGGGGTTATGGAATGGTATTTTGCCGCGGCGCGCCTTGCCCAGCGTTTTGTTATGGCAAGGGCTTTTTTGGCTTCACTTTCTTTAGCGGTTGCAGGTATCAGGACATCAAGGCAAGTCCAAATATCAGAGCCTATTTTACTTTCCGATTCTATAACATTTTCCGGCGTAAAAAAATGCTTACTGCCGTCGTGGTGGGATTTAAACCAAACGCCTTCTTCCGTTATTTTTCTCAAATGTGAAAGGCTGTGTACCTGAAACCCGCCCGAATCGGTTAAGATACTGCCGTCCCAGCGCATAAATTTATGCAGGCCGCCCATCTTTTGCAACAGTTCCGTACCCGGGCGTAAGTATAAGTGATAAGTGTTTGATAAAATACACTGTGCTTTTACATGGTGTAAATCTTCTTCCGTCAATGCTTTTACGCAGGCTTGCGTGGCAACCGGCATAAAAACCGGTGTTTCAATAACGCCGTGTTTTGTGTAAAGTCTGGAAACTCTGGCTTTACTTTGCGTATCTTTTGCATCTATTACAAAAGGGGATATTACTTTAATTTCTGTAAGTTCGCTCATAAAATCAACATTGAATCTCCGAAAGAATAAAAACGGTATTTCTGTTCTACCGCCTGGCTGTAAGCCTGATATATAAAATCTTCATCGGCAAATGCACATACCATACAAAGCGGAGTGGAATCGGGGAAATGGAAATTAGTTATCAAACAATCTACTGCTTTAAATTTATAACCGCCGTAAATAAATAAATCCGTCCACTTGCCGCCTGCTTTGATAAGGCCGTTTTCACCGGCGAAACTTTCTATCGTGCGAGTACTTGTAGTGCCTACCGAAAACAAACGCCCGCCGTTTTGTTTTGTTTTATTTATAATATCGGCGGTTTCCTGCGGGATTGTTGCATATTCCGCAAGCATTTTGTGTTCTTGCGGCTCGCCGCGCAAAGGCTTAAAAGTACCCCAGCCGACATGTAAAGTAATATAAGCAATATTTACGCCTTTATCCTTTAAAGTTTGCAGTAGTTGCGGCGTAAAATGAAAACCTGCCGTAGGCGCAGCGATAGAACCTTCATTTTTGGCATAAACCGTTTGGTATCTTTGTTTATCCGTTCCTATGGAAACGGGCAGCCCCGCGTGTTTGCGTGCCTTTTCTATATAAGGCGGCAAGGGCATAAAGCCGTACTCGCGGCAATAAGGCATAATATCCTGTGTATTAAATCTTATTACGGCTTCGGCATTTTCCGTATTGGAAATAACTTCTCCTTCAAGCCCGCCTTCAAAAATAAGTTTTGTGTTTGGTTTGTATTGGCGCAGTAAAACCGCCCAGCAGTTTTTATCTTCAAGTTGACGCACTAAAAGTATTTCAATTTTACCGCCTGTTTCTTTATGGGCAAAGAGTTTTGCCGGAAACACCTTTGAATTATTTATAACAATAGTATCGCCGCTGTTTACAAACTGCGGCAAGTCCCTGAAGATTTTATGTTGTATGGTTCGTGTTTTCCTGTCAAGCACCATAAAACGGCTGGAATCTCTGGGGTCAGCCGGATTTTTTGCTATTAAATCATCTACATTAAATTTTTTAAATCTTTCAAAAGCCATTTTAAATC
>CADAXZ010000006.1 GCA_902791965.1 Candidatus Proelusimicrobium bovinum
AAAGTAAGGCGCGCTCAAGGCGCGAAACCTGTTATTTTATTATAAAACAGTTAAAAATTTTTAACGCTTTTGTATTCTTACAAAAGCCATATAATTATTTTATGAGGGAAATGAGTTTTAAACAAACCTTGGAATATGTCTTTTGCCAATGCGGAAATAAAAAAAATAATTTAAGCACTGTTAAAGAAACAGCCCTTAAAATGGGCCTTTTGCCTGTTGGCTATCCTGCTGTACATATAACAGGCACAAACGGAAAAGGAACTGCGGCAACTTTACTTGCGGAAATGTTAAGACAAAACGGCATTAAAACAGGGCTTTTTATATCGCCGCACTTAAAAACACCGCTTGAGCGGATACAAATTAACGGTAAAAACATCTCTGCCGGGCAGTTTGTTTGCGCTGTAAAGGCGGTAAAAGAAGCACAAAACGGAACACTTAATTTTTTTGAAATTTTAACTTTGGCTGCTTTGTATATTTTCAAAAAAAACAAAGTCCGTGCGGCCGTTTTTGAGTGCGGTTTGGGCGGCCTTTTGGATGCTACAAATATAATAAATCCCGCTTTAAGCATAATAACTTCGGTAGATTTGGACCATTGTTCAATTTTAGGGACAACTTTAAAGCAAATAGCAGAGCAAAAGGCAGGTATTATAAAAGCCAGCGCTCCAGTACTTGCGGGTAAAGTGAAAAAAGAAGTTTTAGATGTAATAAAAGCAAAAGCCATAGCGGAAAAAACAAAAATTTTGCCTTTGGGCGCTATTACCTGTTTTAAGCAGGACTTTAATAAAATTTCTGCAAGTTTTGTTTGGAATAAAAAAGTTTTTAAGACCAACTTTATAAGCAAATTACAAAACTACAATGTTGTTTTGGCTCTAAAAGCAGCTTTGTTTTTAGGGGCGGATATAGAAATATGCCAAAAAGTATGCCGCAGTTTTAAAATGCCTTACAGATTTGAAGTCGCGGTATTGGATAAAACCAGATTTATGCTAAAAGACGGAGCGCATAATCCTGCCGCTTTAAAAGATTTTTTACAAAATTATAAAAAAAGTAAATTTTACAACCCTGATAATACTTTAGTTTTTGCTGCTTCAAAAGGTCATAACTTTAAAGAACTTTGCAATCTTGTAAAGCCTTATTTTAAAAATATAGTTTTAACCTGCCCTAATACTTTGCGTAATATTGCCCAAGAAGAAATGCTCCCTTTGTTTAAGCATAAAAAAGTATCCATTTTAAGGGATATTTCCGCATTTTCTTGTAAAAATTATCAGAATAATATTATAGTTTGCGGCAGTTTTTATTTAGCGGATTTACCTTTGGGTTAACATCATCAAAACACATAGCATTAAATATTCTCTTGACATATAGGCCCATTTGTGATTAAATTTTATATGGTGTATTATTTATATATATAACATTTAAGAGGGAATATGTCTTTGGAGAACGATAACAATAACAGGGATTTTAATGAGTTTTTACAATCTCTTCAGGAAGATGGTAATATAACAACTCCGCAGGAAGAACAGGAAGTAAATAAATTTTTACATTCTTTTGAAAATGACGGTAAAGAGCAAGTTTCCGCAAGTAAGGAAGATGCTTTTCCTTTTTCGGACAGTTTTGATATAGATTCTTTCGTTAAGGAAAACGGAATGCAGGCTTCCGCTCAGGATACAAATGTTTCCCAAGAGAAAACGGAAAACACTTCTTCTGTTGAATATACTAAAAATACAAATATCCCTGAAGGTGTGCAAGGTAAAGAAGATTATTCCTTTTTGGAAGAATACCCCCAAGACAAATCAGATAATGCAGAAAATACACCCTCTTATATGCAAACACCTGATAATACCGCCAAACACGCAGAAGAAAGACAAAATCCCCAATCTTATGATACACAGGATTACAATTCCTATAAGGACGAAGATTTTTCATCCCCTTACGGCGCGCAGTCTATAAAAGGCTTACAACAAAGAATATCCGAACTTGAATCCCGCCTTGAAGACGCAAATAAAGAAAAAACTTATTATGCCAAACTTCAAAACGAAATTGAATTTGCCGGCAATACGGAAGAAAAAGATAAAAGGGATAATGACGAATTTTACAGGAATATTTCTTCCACAATAGATACTTTAAAAGGCAGCCTTAAATCTATCGCAAGCGCAAATAGGGGCAGTATGTTTAACGATATTACAACCTTGCGCGGCAGTATAGAAAATATAGTTAATGCAAGATTACAGTATGAAGAAAGCCTTATCACGCAGGACCAAAATTTAATTGCACGCTTAAGAGAAAAAACCAACCGTCTTAAATCTATCAATTTGGCTTTAAACAGCGAGGTTAAACGCTCTAAAGACGAGAAACTTGAAGCCTTACGCAAATCTGCGGAACAAACAAAAGAACTTCTTTCTTTAAGGGTTCAGTTAAATAAAGTAGAAGAAAAAGCGCGCCACGGTGATTTCAAACTTTCCAAAATGGAACAGCATTTGGCAATGCTTAATCAGGAAAAACTTGCCTTGGATGAAGAAATCCGTAAAGTAAGGGAAGAAAAACTTGCCTCTTTAAGAAGGTCTTCCGAGCAAAGCAAAGAAATTATGAACTTGCGCCTTATTTTAAGTAAGACGGAAGAACAGTTTAAGCAGGAAGAAATCCAAAATACCTTTATGAAAGAGCAACTTTCTTCTCTGGAGAACTCCAAATCCGCTTTGGAAAAGGAATTTTTTGCTACCCGCGCGGAAAAAGAATCAGCCCAAAGGGAACTGCTTAAAAATGCCGCTGCAATAAGTAAACTTAAAGAGGAGATACAAACCTCTCAGGAAAAACTTGAATTGGGTGCAAAAGAAGCAGGCTCTTTAAGGGAAGATATTTTATCTTTGGAAACAAAACTGCGCCAGATGAATACGGAAAACGCAGCCTTGGCTTTAAAAGGGGAAGAATCCCTTAAACAACTCGAAGCGGCCCGCGCCCAATATGAGCAGGATATAAGTAATTTAAAAAATGAACAATTACAGGAAATTGAACAGTTAAAAAAGCAAAAAGCGGAAGAAACCCAATCAATAACTTTGGAATTGCGCCGTGCGGAAGATAAATACAGACAGGAAGAAACTTTTGTCAATACTTTAAAACTGCAAATAGAATCCCTTCGCAATGACCTTGCCTCATTAGACGAACAGAAAAGAGCCTATGAAGGTAAATCAGAGAATTTGGCAAGGGACATAGATTTTATAAAAGAATCCCATTTAAGGGAAATAGAAGCCTTAAAACAGGAACTTGATAATTCTTCCGAGAAACTTACCAGAGAACAAAATGCTTATCAGGCCTTAAAGGATAAATTGTTTACCTTGGAAGACGAAAAGACTTCCCTTAACAATGAAATCCGCCGTATTTTGTCCGAAAAAGACGAGGCTTTAGCCGCAGGCCAGAAACTTGGGGAGATTATCTATAAAGAAGCCCAAGCCAAGGCACAGGCAGCACAAGGCGGCGCAAATGCCGGCGCACAGCAAAATGCAGGTGCAGCCAATGCCGAAACCAAAAAAGATGATGTGGTAGAAGCCGAAGTAGTTGACGGTAAATAAGTTTAAATAACAAAACGGGGGCGGAGTAAAATCCGCCCTTGTTTTTTGTATTTGAAGATAAAATTTAGCAGCAGGAAGTAAAAATAAATGGCACAAAAAGAAGATTATTATTCCGTATTAGGTGTTGACAGAAATGCCGACCAGAATGAACTTAAACGCGCTTACAGAAAAATGGCTATGAAGTACCATCCCGACAGAAACCCGGGTAATCCCGAAGCGGAAGAAAAATTTAAAAATATTAACGAGGCTTTTGAAGTTCTTTCAAATCCTCAAAAAAGGCAGATTTACGATAATTACGGGGCGGAAGGCCTTAACGGCGCAGGTGCCGGGGGCTTTCACGGAGGTTTTAGCGGCTTTGAAGATATTTTCAGTTCGGTATTCGGAGATATGTTCGGCGGAAGTTTCGGCGGCGGTGCTGCAAGGGCAAGAAGGCCTCAGCGCGGTAATGATTTAAAGCAGGAAGTAGAAGTAAGTTTGGAAGAAGCATACAGCGGGCTTGAAATGGAAGTTTCTTATAACAGGGTTGATACTTGCGATGTATGCCACGGAACAGGTGCGCAGGAAGGCAGCGGGCGCAAAACCTGCCCCACTTGCCGCGGAAGCGGAGTAGTACAGTTTAGCCAAGGTTTCTTTTCTATGAGGCAGGCCTGCCCTGATTGCGGCGGGCAAGGTTCTATTTTGGAAAAGCCTTGCAAAGCGTGCAAAGGCACAGGCCGCCAGCGCAGTAAAGCAAATTTAAAAGTTAAAATCCCTGCTGGGGTTAGGGAAGGTATTGTTTTAAGAGTGCCAAACGGCGGCGATATTGGCACTAATGACGGAGGATACGGAGATTTATATATAGAAACGCATATCAAGAAACATAAAATTTTCCAACGCGACGGGGATGATTTAGTGTTGGAAATACCGGTTTCTTTTCCGCAGGCGGCTTTGGGCGCAGCGGTAAAACTGCAGAATATTTTAAAAGAAGAAATAAAAGTTATTATACCGGAAGGCTCTCAGCACGGGAAAGTTATTTCCGTTGAAGGGCAGGGTATGCCTGTTTTGGGTAAAGCAGGTAAAAAGGGCAATTTGAGGGTTGTTCTTAATGTTGAAATACCTAAGAAATTAACTTCCCGCCAAAAGAAAATTATTGAAGAACTTTCCCAAGCCTTTGAAGAAGAAGGCAGTAAAAAAAGTTTGTTTGAAAAACTTTTCGGTTGATAGTTTTTTCCGTATGCAAAAAAATACCCGCTGTTTGGTTTAAGCGGGTATTTTTGTCTTAAAATTTTACATTAAAACTTGGCATCAAAACATATTTATATTTCTTCTGCGTAGCATATTCCGTCTTGTGCTTTGATTATTTTAACTTGCGTAAAATCATTTTTTAAAGTGCTTTGCGGAATAAAAATCCTTTGAAAGTTTGCCGCAACGCCGCTTAAACAATTATTTGATTTAATAAAAGTTTCCGCCAAAAACTGCTGCTTTGTACCGATAAGTTTTTGTGCGGCTTTCTGTCTTAACTCTCTGTCTTTTTGGTGCAATATTTCCGAGCGGCGCTTAATTTCTGCTGACGGAATTTGCTTCATTAAAGCGGCTTTTGTGCCTTGCCTCGGGCTATAACTGAAAACATGTAATCCGGCAAAACCGATTGTATCTAAAAAGGCCAAAGATTGTTTAAAATTTTCTTCAGTTTCCGACGGATAACCGGCTATAATATCGCAATATAAAAAAATATCTTTAAAAGCCTGTTTAATTTTTAGTGTGCGTGCTTCATATTCTTTGCTGTTATAGTGGCGGCCCATATCTTTTAAGACGGCGTCGCTGCCGCTTTGCAAAGGCAAGTGCAGATAATTACAAAATTTTTCCCCGCCTTTTTGCGCGGCATAAATAAGTTTATCGCTAAAAGTGTTTATCTCTATGGAAGAAAACCTTATGCGGAAATTACCCTCAATTTTAAATATGTCCTCAAGCAGGTCAGCCAAATCAGCACCTGTTTGCGGACAAAGATAGTTGCCTATATTTATGCCGGTTAAAACAATTTCCTTATATCCGTTTTTTATAAGATTTTCTATTTCCGCCAAGGCGATTTGCTTTGGTTTGGAAGTTTTTAAAGGACGGGTATAAGGGACAATGCAGTAAGAGCAAAAATTATCGCAACCGTCTTGTATTTTTACAAAAGCGCGTGTTTTACCTTCGTGTTGTTTTACGCTCCAATCCATATCCTGCCCAAAAAGTTTTTTGCCGAGTTCGGGTTTAAAAATTATTTCCGCATTTGGGAATAACTGTTTAATTTTTTCCGAGCCTGACATAGCATAACATCCCGTAATTATCAGGCGGCAAGACGGATTTTTTTGGTTTATGGCGCGGATTAGTTTGTTGGCATCGCGGTCCGCTTTTGCCGTTACCGAACAAGTGTTTAACAAACAGATATTTGCACAAGAAAAATCTTGCGTTATCTCAGCACCGTGTTGTTTGAAATTTTCTAATACCGATTGGCTTTCTACCTGATTTACGCGGCATCCGAAAGTTTTTATAAATACTTTCATTGTTGTACCGCCCAGCAGGCAACGGTAGCGGCTGTTTCAGCGCGTAAAATGTTTTGGCCCAGAGATACGGCAATAACACCATATTGTTTTGCAAGTGCTATTTCATTTAAAGTATAGCCGCCTTCAGGGCCGATAAATATTGCTAAAGAAGTTTGTTTTATTTTACTTAAACAGGTTAAAAGAGAAGTCTTTTCCTCATCTTCATAGCAGATAAAAGCAGGTGTTTTTAAATTTTTTACGGCATCTTCAAAACTTACAGGCGGCATTATTTGCGGCAGGGAAGGATTTTCGCATTGTTTGCAGGCCGCTAAGGCAATTTGCTGCCAGCGCTCTTGTTTAGTTTGCCATTTTTTAAGTAAATCTTTATCGGAATATTCTGAAAATACAGGTACAAAAATACTTACGCCTGCTT
Source organism: Candidatus Proelusimicrobium bovinum (assembly GCA_902791965.1). GTDB lineage: Bacteria > Elusimicrobiota > Elusimicrobia > Elusimicrobiales > Elusimicrobiaceae > Proelusimicrobium > Proelusimicrobium bovinum. The sequence continues at coordinate 6,501 of CADAXZ010000006.1, forward strand.
GTGTGCATTTATCTATAATATCTTCCGCGGCGCTGCGTGCTACGGCACTAAAATATAAAGTTATTTTTGTTTTTAATTGCGGGGCAGGCAAAGGCTTTAAAATTATACCGCTTGCGGCTTTATCTGAAAGAGTTTGTATCTTTGCCAAATATTTTGAGCCTTTAGCGTCAAAAATTTTTATTTCATCTCCGCAATGAATACGCGCCACTTTAAGGTGGCGGGATTCTTCTTTATCCATAGTAAAAGTATTATTTGTTATTTCTGCTAAATATTGTGGCATAGTTTATCTTTGGGAAATACTTGTTAAGTTTCCTTTACGGTCGCAAAGTTTTTCGGGCAAAGTGTTGCCTAAACCAAAAGTATTGGAATAAACTGGTGCATCAGATTTTAAAGCCTGCTTTTGGGTTCTGTAATCTTGGATATATAAATAAGGCATATTATAAGGGAATCTTGCTTCCGGATGGGCAAAAACAAAATATCTTTTTTTATTGTTTCCTATATCTAAATCTTTTACGCCTATTCTTTTAAGAGTCTTTTCGCTGCATCTGGTTTTGTTTTGAAGCCAGGCATATTCCGAAGTTAAAATCTCTATATATTTTTTATTTAAAATTTCCTGTACTTTTCTTTCTATTTCTTTATTGGACGGGGGGAGTTTTTCGCCCGGGCGGAAATAGGATTTTTCCCCGTTTAACATTTTTGTAAATGCAACAAGGCCTTCATCGGTTAAATTGCCTTGGTCATTAAACAGAGGTTTCCTGTTGGCATCGTAAAGTTTAAATAAATCCGCAACGGAAACTCCGTTATTTATAAGTTTTTGTTTAGCATCGTGGGAAAGTTTTGCTATAAGTTCATTATATCCGGTAAGGGTAAGCATTTTGCGCGCATAAACTTTATTGCTGTCGCGTTCTACGGTAAAACCGTTGGGGATTCTCCCTCCGAATTTTTTGGAAAGATATTCTATACCGTTGCCTTTTTCCGCCTTGATTATTTTTTCAAGTATTTGTTTGTCTTGTGCGGAGAAAGTTTTTGCGGCAGGGTCTATTATGTTGCGTTCTTTCATAGTACGGATAAGTTCTTCTTCACTGAGAATATCAGGTTCAAGTGCGATAAGCCTGTCCCTTGCTACAATGTTTGTAAAATCTACGGCAAGTGCTTTTTTATAATAATCTGCCGCTGTTTGGATTCTTCCTGTTTTTTCCGCACAAATACCTGCCCCCACTAATGAGTTTATATTTGCCGGCTCATATTTTAAAGCGGATAAATAATTTTTTTCTGCTTCTTTTAAATCAGGCGTATGCATAGCAATATCGCCTAATCTGGAGTATATATAAGCATAATAAGGGGATGTATTCGGCAGTAATTTTAAAGAGCGCTGGAAATTACTTTTTGCTTCTTTGAAATTGCCCAGTACCATTTCCACGCCTGCCAAACTGATTAAAGCATCGGTATTATCCGGATCCATTTTTAAGCAGGCATATAAAGTTTTTTTTGCCTGCTGCATACTTGCGTGCGTTTTATCGTTATTTTTGTCATCTTCGTTAAAAAGATCCTTGCTTTTGGCAAGGCAGGAATCAATATTTTTTGCCTGAAGGGGCAAAAACAAAGATAATAAAATTATAAAAGAAAAGAAAAACTTCATAAGCGGTTTCTCCAAGTTTTAAATAATATTGCTAATTTTTCCACTTTACTTAACTTTATCTTTTTATCAGATAATCGGCAAGGGCGGGCTATGAGTTTGTTTAAAATTGCTTTATATATATTGCCCATTGCTCTGGCCGCCAGCATAGATTTAAAATCTTCTTTAGGGAGCATATTTTCGGCTTTTATAAATAATTCCTGCGCTCTTTGGGCTTCAAAAAATAAAAGCGCCCTTGTTTTGCGGGTGTCTTTAAGTTGTAAAATATCATCCTGCGATACGCCGAAAGTTTCCATATCCTGTTTGGGTATATAAATACGGTTTATTTTGGCATCTTCCGCTGCATCTCTTATTATGTTTGTAAGTTGTACTGCATGCCCCAAAGCAACGGCATAATCTTCGGTTTTTTTGTTTTTGTATCCGAAAATCTTTATACACATAAGCCCTACTACGGATGCTACGCGGTAAGTGTACCATTGTAAATCACCGAAAGTTTCATATCGCAGGGCAGGCTGTAAATCTTTCTCGCAGCCTTCAATCAGGTCTAAAAAATATTGTTTTGGTATTGAAAAGTTTTTTACCACAGGGCATAATTGTTTGCCCATATCGCTCTGCGCTTTACCTTTGTATATGTTGTCAAGTTCGGTTCTTAAAGAAGCAAAGCGTTCTTTTGCATCGGTAAAGCCCTCATCGGCAATATCATCGGCAATACGGCAAAAAGTATAAACGCAGCCTAAGGCACGCTTTTTTTCTTTAGGGAGGAAGAAAAATGCTCCTGCAAAATTGGATTTTTTATAGGATGATAAATTATCATTCATTTATAATATTTTACTAAAGATCTGTTAAATAATAAAACCCGCCTTTTCAGGCGGGTATAAATAAAATTTATTTTTGCTTACATAAATGATTTTCATCACATACTAATCCTGAAGATGCTATGGCTTTCTCTAAAGATTTTTTTCTATCTGTATCGGTAGCCAAAACCTCTATAAAAGGCCCGCCCATTTTCAAAGTGCCGTTATCGTCAGGTGCACTATATTTGTATTCTATTTTATATTCATTGTTGCTACCGCGTTTACAAGTCATAGAAGTTGATATAGGTATAGTACTGTATATACCTATAGATAAAGTGCAATTACCGTCGGGACTTGTAGCTGTAAGGTTATCATTTACTGACCATTCCTTAGGTATCCCTACCGGAAGTTTTGTCAGTTTATCAGGGGGGGCATCATTAAAACTGTAATATTGGACCACCGCATCTGCAATAGGTTTTAAAAGAGAGAGGTTAGTTGTCATTCTTGTGCGGTCAATAGTAATGGAATATTGGGGAAAAGCAATCGCTCCCAAAACACCTATTATTAAAACTACTACTAACATTTCCATAAGGGTAAACCCTTTTTTGTTTTTTAACATAATTTATTCTCCTTTAAGTTTAAGCGGAATAATCCGCCTTGTTTTTTATTTGAAATTGTTCGTATAAAGGCCCTATTTTTGCAAAGTTCTTTTTAAAGGCTTTTACTACTTGCGGGTCAAAAGCGCTGCCGCTTTGTTCAATTATAAAATCATAGGCCTTTTTTATTTGCCAAGGTTTTTTATAGCATCTTGGCATACAAAGAGCATCAAAAACATCTGCTACGGCTACTATTCTGGCTTCCAAAGGGATTTCTTCTTCTTTAAGTCCTTTTGGGTATCCTTTACCGTCAAATCTTTCGTGGTGGTAAAGGCTCATCTTGTGGGCTATTTTAAGCAAAGAGGATTTGGCATCCTGTAAAATTTTACCTCCGTAGAGGGTGTGTTTTTTCATAACGGAAAATTCTTCCGGCGTAAGTTTACCGGGTTTTAATAATATGTTATCGGGTATGGCTATTTTGCCTATATCGTGCAGTACGCTTGCCTGTTTTATCGTTTGTGCTTTACTTTCTTCAAGTCCAAGGCCTTTTGCTATTTGATAACTTAATTCGCCTATATTTACAATATGCTGTTTGGTGTCGGCTTGGTCGCGGTATTCGGCAGTTACGGCCAAACGGTAAATAGTTTCCAGATTGGAAAGTTTTACTTCATCATAAAGTTTTGCCACTTCTATTTTGCCCGCCGCTAAATTAGCCATAAGTTTTAAAAGTCCTTCGTCTTTTTTGGTAAAGGGTTCTGCGGTTATTTTATTGTTTATTTGCAGTACGCCTATTGTCTTATTTTCTTTATTTTTAAGGGGTACTGCAAGTAAAGAGTTTGTTTTAAAACCGGTTACCAAATCAAGTTCTTTGGAAAAGCGCGGGTCTTCGTAAGCATCAGGCAGGTTTACGGTATGGCCTGTACGGCATACTTGCGCCGCTATGCTTTTGCCGTTTAAAGGTAAATGTATTTCCGTATATTCAAGGCCTTTTCCTTTTGCTATGGATGACCATAGTTCGCCGGAATCTTCATTTTTTATAAAAATAAAACATCTTTTCGCGCCGATAATATCCGTAATCTGTCTGGCCGTTAGTTCCAAAAGGGCTTGCAGATCGTTTTCGTGTGATACTTTCCAACCGAATTCAACAAGTAAATCTAATTTTTGCTGGTCGGTAAGGTTTGTTTTATCTTTATTTTTCGGCATAAAAATTTATAGGCAATTTTAAAATATGTAAAACTTTTGTACTTAATTTATGTTTCTTTATTAAGCGTTCAAAAAAATTCCTGTCTGTATAAGAGGCCGTTATAATAAAATCCGCTTTATATTGCTTTAATATTTTTGCGGAACTGTCTTTAATTAATCCGTCCCCTTTAATTTTAATCCAAGCCGCAGCGGCGGCAAGCGGCATATCTTTGCTTTGAATACACTCTACCAAAAAATTATTTGAGGGGCAATATAACAAAGCGGAAATATCTTTTTGTAAATCGGCAGAATTTAAAACCATATTGTTTTGGTGCAGTAATATTTTTTTGTCTTTTAATTCTGCTTTCAGGTTCTTCTTTTTTATAAAAGAAGAAATGAACTTTGTCTTTGCGGTTATATCTTTAAGTTCCGGTAAAAACATTTGTGCTTTTGTAAGCAAAGCATAAATTTCCGGACAATCGGCAATAAGAAATTGTTGTCCGGTTATTTGTTTTTGCAAGTTTATAAAACATTTTTTAAGTTTTTGTAAATTTGCAGTAAAATAATACTGTTCGGCTTTTATTAAAGCAAAAGATACATCAACCTTAAAACCTGCAAGATTTAACAGTTCTACGGTAATTTTTATATTTTCCGCGGAATTGCCGCAAACAACAAGAAGGCATTTTTGTTTTAAATCCGGTTGGTTTTTAAGAGTATTTTTGATTTTAAGTTTGGCAAAAGGCAAATAAAAGAAATTTTTTAATGCTGCGGAAAACTTTATTTTCCTTTTGCCTAAAACGGAATTTACAAAAAACATTAAATCTGCGACAGGTGTTTTTGACGGACAGGAAGATGTGCAAGCGCCGCACATAAAACAGGAATACGTGGTATTTAAAATATCTTTTTTATCTTCTTTGGGGGAAAGTTTACCTTCATATAAAAAGCGTACGAGTTGGCTTCTGCCCCGCGGGGAATACAGTTCGCTTTTTAAGGCTTTAAAACTCGGGCATTTTTGCAAACACGCGCCGCACCTTGTGCAGGTGGCAGCGGCGTAAGGCGCTTGGAGATATTTATCTTTTACACAAAAAGGGATTTCATCTTTTATATATTTGTAGAATTTCGGCAAAGCGGGAGGTAGTTTTGTATATTTTATTTTCATTTTTCCTTCCTTAAAAAAGACGGATTTAAAATATTGTCAGGGTCAAGCGCATGCTTTATTAAACATTGTAAAGGGTTTGCATATACAGGTTTAAAATCTTTAATCGGCCGGTTTTGAGGTTTAAAAGGCAAAATGCGTAAAGTCAAACTTGTAATAAGGCCGTATGCCCCATGTGAACCGCAAAGGAGCGAAATCAAATCATAGCCTGCCGTATTTTTTAGGTATTTCCCGCCGTATTGTATAAAATTACCCTGCGGTGTTATAAAATCTATGCCGGTTATAAAATTTTTAAGTTCGGGATTTGTTTTTGAGCAAAATTCCCCGCCGATACTTGCATTTGCCTTACCTAAATTTACCGGTAAATACAAATTATGTTTTAATAATGCTTCGCGTAAATCTTTAAGGCTTACGCCTGCCTGAACGGTTGCGGTGTAGTTTACAGTATCAATTTCCGTAATTTTATTTAATTCTTTAACGGAAAGTTTTTGTTTTGTTTTCAGTTTTATTTTACTGTTAAGCCCGCATATTTCCAATGGGGTATGGCTTTTATTGGCTTGTTTTATCCTTTCTATAAAAGGCTTAACTTCCGGCGGTATTTGCGTGATTTTTTGCGGTATAGAACTGATAGGCAGCACTTTATCTGGGTTGGCTAAATTTTTAGGGTCAATGGCGGTTTTTATTTTGCGGAATAAATCTAAAGTTTCATTATCGTACATTAAAGCCATTGCGGCGCGTTTTTCAACGCCTATGCCGTGTTCTGCGCTTATTGTGCCTTTATATTTACAAACTGTTTTATGGATTTCTTTTACGGCTTGTTTGATAGAGGAAAGTTCAAAGGAATTGTTTTCATTAAAAACTATATTAGGGTGGATATTTCCGTCGCCGGCGTGAAATACGGTTCCAGCCCTCAAATTATATTTTTTATAAATTTGCATAATATCTTCTATGACCTGCGGCAAATCGCTGCGGTTAACGGCACAATCTAAGGAGATAAGCCCGCTGCCTAAACTTGCTATGGCGGCCGCGGCGGAAAATCTTTTTTGCCAAAAGGCTTTGCTTTGTTCTTCATCTTGTGCAGATTGTAAATTAAAGGCTTTATTATTTGAGCAAATTTCAAGTACTGTTTTTATTTGCTTTTCCGTTTCGTTATTTTTGCCTTCAAGTTCAATTATTAAAAAGGCTTCGGCAGTTTGTTGCGCTTGGACAGCATTTAATGTTGCTTTATCCATAGCCTCCAAAGCAGAAGGGATAATACCTTTTGCCGTAATCTCTTTAACACTTTGCATAGCATTTGAAAGCGAAGGAAAATAAGCCAAAACGGTTCTTTTGCCAAAAGTAAGCGGATATATTTTTACCGTAAGGCGGGTAATAAGCCCTAAAGTTCCTTCACTTTTAAGCAGCAAATCCGTCAAATCAGGGCCGTTTTCATCTTTATCTAAAGTTATTGTTGTGCCGTCGGGTAAAACAAAATCCGCTTTTAATATATTGGCTAAAGTTGCCCCGTATTTTAAAGTTTTTGGCCCGCCTGCTCCTAAAGCGGCATTGCCGCCTATGGTAGAAAACTCTTTGCTGGCAGGATCGGGTGCGTAAAAAAAGCCTTTTTCTTTAAGTTCTTTTTGAAGGTTTGCATTTATTACTCCGCATTGCAGCGTTGCCGTTTTGTTTTGTGTATCTGTTTGCTCTATTTTATCAAGATGGTTTAAATTTAAAATGCAGCCGCCTTTTAATGCGATAGTTCCGCCGTCGTGGTTTGTGCCTGCTGCGCGCGGAGTAAACGGGATATTATTTTCATATAAGATTTTTAAAAGCGGAGATAATTTGGAAATATCTTTTATTTCCAATACGGCATCAGGCAGGCTTTTTACGGGGCTGCCGTCAAAACTGTGCAGTAATAAAGCCGTTTTATTTGTGAGGACATTTTGTTTTCCTAAAAGTTTGATTACGGCTTTTTGTATTTTTTTAAATTTGCTATGATTTATCATTCAACAGTACTATTATAGTATTTACATTGGTATAATTAAAATATGGCAAGGAATAAATTACATCCGGTATATGCCATAGGCGATGCCCACGGAAATTATTTTTCTTTCAGTGCGGTTTTGATTGCCGCCGGCATTATGGACCCCGAACTTAATTGGACGGCAGGTAAAGCGACAGTTATACAGATAGGTGATATTTTAGACAGGGGCGACAGCCCTTTGGAAATTGACCGCCTTTTAGATATTCTTGCTGGGCAGGCTTTAAAAGCAGGCGGAAGATTGGTACGTCTTGTCGGTAATCACGAATTGGAAATTTTGCGTAAGAATTATTTTATTACTTCTTTGCCGTTTTTCCAAATAGATGCTTTCCGCCGTAAATTGATAAGGGGTATTCTTTCCGGTGCGTGGCAGGCGGCTTACAGTGCAAGGAACTGTCTTTTTACCCACGCTGGAGTATGCGACAGCCTTTATGCTGTTTTAAGAAATGAAATCGGTATAAAAAAACCGAGTCTTTCAAAAATAGCATCGCATATAAACGATGTGTTTTATAATGCTGTAAAAGAAGAAAGTTTCCGGCACGAAATTTTTAATGTAAGTTATTTGCGCGGCGGCCGCGACAGATACGGCGGTATTTTTTGGGAGGACCTGTCTGCAATACTTGAAAGCCATAGTTATTTTCCTTATAAACAGGTAATAGGCCATAGCCGTACCGGCAAAATTATTAACTCTCAAGATGAAAAAATTATTGCCATAGATGTAGGTATGGAAAAAGTTTTCGCGGGAGAATTTGAATATTTGGAGTTTGACGAAGACGGAAAACCCAAAGCGGTGGGAATATAATATGAAAAATGATAAAGAAGCCCAAAAACTTTTTGGGGAATTAAATAATACTTTATTTGCATTGCGTGCGCCCGACGGTTGCAAATGGGACAAAGCCCAAACGCACGAAACTTTAATAAAAAACCTTAGGGAAGAAAGTCAGGAAGTTATAGACGCGATACAAAACAAAGATGACGAAAACCTTTGTGAAGAACTTGGCGATTTGCTGCTGCAAGTGATTTTTCACGCGGCAATAGCGGAAGAAGAAGGGCGTTTTAGCATAAGGGAAGTATTAGACGGCATAAACAAAAAACTTATCCGCAGGCATCCGCATGTGTTTGGCGGGGCAAAAGCAAACAGCCCGCAGGAGGCCCTTGCTCTTTGGAAGTCGGTAAAAGCACAGGAAAAGGCTTTAAAAGCCGCAAAAAAGGAGAATAAAAAATGAATAAATTTATAAAAATTTTTATATTCGTATTTTTTATTTATTTGTCATCTGCCGTATGTGCAAATGCTTATTTTGATGTTTCTGCAAACAACAACCCGATGGAACTTTCTTTATTTGGCGGGATTGCATCTTCCGATACACAAAAAAGCGTGGAAGGGATAAAAACGGATATAGGCGGCAGCGGATTTTCGGCCGGATTTACGGCTTTAGGGCTTTTAAATAATTATTTAGGCGTGGGATTAGATTTTTCCTATACAAATGACGGCTACGGCAAAAAGGAAGTTATATCCGGTAATGATACGGATTTGCGTATAGAACATTTTACCCCGCTTTTATTTTTAAAGGCTTATCTTCTTTCGCCTAAGTTTTCCCGTTTTGGTATTTATGTGCCGTTGGGTGCTGGTATGGATTTTGCCAGAATAAGCAAAAGGATAAACAAAGATAACGATAATGTCGTTTCCGATACAATTACCGGTGCGGCTTTAACGGGCGGGCTTGGTGCGGAAGTTAATTTTGACGGCGGCACTTTTATTGCCGTAGAAGGCCGCTACGGAAAATCTTTCTTTTGGGGCAGTAATGATTACGATATTAAAAACAGCGATAATTTATCTGTTTTGTTGAAGTTAGGCATAAAATTTAACTACGGTTATGACTTTTTAGATTGAGATTTCTGTACCGTAAAAAGTTGTTTTAATATCTCGTAAACTTTTTTGTTTGGATTTGCCTGCGCATATTGAAGCAAAATTTTTGTATTATCCACATTAGCCCCGTTTTTTATAAGAAAGACGGGGACTTTTTCATTAGGGTTTTTGCTTGCGGCAGCCATAATAATTGTATTGCCTTTATAGTCTGCGGCATTTACATTTGCGCCTGCATCAATCAATGCTTGGAATACAGGTAAATTTTTATTGGTAACAGCGGCAGTCATTAAGGGGGTATCTCCGCCGTTATTGGTACTGTTTATTTGTGCGCCTGCTTTTACAATCAAATCTATAGGTTCGCGCGTTTTGGAAAATGCAGCTGCAAGCATAAGGGCATTTATCTGTCCTTGTATTAAGGCTTCCAAGTTAAGTTTTGGGGAAAGTTCCTTTTTTATTACGGCAGTATTATTAGTTTTTATTGCAGAAACAAGTTTTTTGTTGTTGAACCAAATATTAGGGTCATTTTTATCATTTGCATTTTTTTTGGCAGTTTCTTGGTCTAAAATATATTGGGCGGCTTTTGTGGCTACTTCCTTATTAGGGTTTTGCTGGGCAAATTCAAGCACATGGTCATTATCAAGTTTGCTGTCTGTCTTTTTTAATAAAGCCAAAGTGATTTGCGGGTTTGGGTTAACGGCTGCGGCGGTAAGCAAAGCCGTAAAGCCTTGTTTGTTTTTAATGTTAATATTTGCTTTGTTTTCCAATAATAAATTTATAAGTTTTTCATCTTCTGCGTAGCGGGCAGCTTGTATTAAGGGGGTATCCCCAAAAGCATTTGAAGAATTAACATCCGCGCCCTGTCTTATCAGAAAATTTATAAATTTTATATCTGCTTTATCTTCTATAAGTTTTGAAAGCAAAGTATTGCCTTCTTTGCCAAAGCGCACTTCTTTATCTGCACCGGCTTTAAGCAAAAGTAAGATATTTTCTTTATTTTCAGGCTGGTCTGTAATTGCGGAATATAAGGGTACAGTACCGTCTTTTGCGCGGGTGTTGGGGTTTGCTTTTGCCTGTAAAAGATTTTTAAGCCACTGTGTGTCGCCTTGTTGCGCGGCTTTATGAAGCATCGTTTTGCCGTTTTCATCAGGAGTATTTAAGTTAACACCGTTTTTTGCAAAGACAGCAAGCGTTTGCGGGTCTTTATTTTCCTCAAGCAGAGAAACGGCATCTTTTTTGGATACAGGATTTATTGCGGTTAAATCTGTTCTTGCAGCGACATCGGCGAGTTGTGTAATATTTGCTTTAAGTGCCTGTTTAAATTCTTTACTGTTATACCAAGGTATTTTTACTTTTAAATCTATTTTTTCTTTTAAAAGGAGGTTTTTATCTTGCGGCGTAAAGCGTGTGTTTGAATTTACGGCACGGATAAAATCATCGCTTTGTCTGCCTTTTGCCCCTGCCTGCAACAATAACAGGGCAACATTTTTATTCTTATTATATTGCGCGGCAAGTAAAAGCGGCGTTCTGCCGGCAGAATCTTTTTGTTCTATGTCAGTTCCCGTCATTAAAATTGCTTTGGTAATATTGGGGTTGATATTATCTTTTGCGGCAAGCAGCAGGGCACTGTATCCGTTATCATTAAAATTGTTTATGTCTATATCCGTTTCTATAAGGGCGTTTACAAGTTTATCGTCCGAGGTGCGCGGTATAACAATAGTAAGGGGGGTATCTCCGTTTTCGTCAGTGCCTTTAAGGTCTATTGCGGAAGCATAGATAAAACCTGTTATATCCCGAAAGTCGGCAAAGTTTAGGGCTTTTAAAAATTTTTCGTTATTATACCATACGGAGGCAGAGTTTTTTGGTGAAGAACATCCCCATAATAAGATTACAATCACGAATAATTTTAAAAGATTTCTCATAAAAACTCCTATTGGATAATTCCGCCGCCTAAAACAATATCGCCGTCGTAAAATACCGCGCTTTGCCCTGCCGTTACAGACATTTGCGGCTCATCAAAAACCACTTTGGCGGTATTATCGTCTAAAGCCGTAATAATTGCTGCTGCCGGCTGGTGTTGGCGGCGTATTTTTACCATTGCTTTGAAAGATTCATTAGGTTTGTTTATAGAACACCAATTTACTTGTGCGGCGGTGAGTTCTTTGGAAAATAAATCTTCTTTATAGCCTGCTATAATCTGATTATGTTTTGCGTCTATTTTAATAACATAAAGAGGTCTTCCGCTTCCTCCGCCTGTAAGGCCCTTTCTTTTGCCTATTGTATAATTCCAAATACCTTGGTGGCTACCTAAAACTTTGCCTGTTTTATCAACTATTTTGCCCGGCTGCGGCTGAAATTTTAAAATATCGTTATAATCGCCGCAATAAAAATCCTGGCTGTCTGCTTTTTGGGCCACAGGCAAATTATATTTTTGGGCAAGTTCCCTGATTTCCGGTTTGCTGTATGGCCCTAAGGGAAAAAGCGTTTGCGCAAGTTGTTTTTGTGTTAAACGGTAAAGGAAGTAGGTTTGGTCTTTATTGCCGCCTTTGCCTGCACGCAGACGGTAAAGATTTGTTTTTTCGTCAAAATCTATAACAGCATAGTGGCCTGTTGCAAACTTGTCAAATTCTATGCCGCTGTTTTTTGCAACTTGCGGCAAAGCGCCGAATTTTACATAACTGTTGCACCAAATACACGGGTTGGGGGTATGGCCTTGTTTATATTCCTGTTTAAAATTTTCCAACACTATTTTTTTATATTCTTCGCGGCAGTTTATTACCTTAAAGGGAATTTGTAAAAAATCCGCTACTTTTTGTGCCGTTGCTATATCTTCTTCTTCCGGCCCGAGGCAGGCATTACCGTGTACTTTGGGAGTGGGTAATGTGTTATCCCAAATAGACATTATTGCACCTGTTACCTCATAGCCTTGCTCTTTTAGCAACAAAGCCGCCATAGCGGAATCTACTCCGCCGCTTAAACCTACCAATACTTTTTGCATATAAAATATCCCCGAAAATCTTATTTACAGTTATTATATATAGTTTTTTAACGCCGAAAAAGAAAAATACTGTTTGCGGCAAATAATTTTATATAATAAATAAAGAGCGGAAACGCTCCCAAACCATTAAAAGCGAGCCTTTGCGCCTTAAGTTAAAGCGCAAATTGGTTATTTTTCCCTTTTTTTGGTAAAATAATAATACTATGTACTCAATAATAGAAACAGGTGGAAAACAGTACTGGGTAACCCCCGGTCAAAATCTGCAGGTTGAAAAACTTGAAGCCGAAGTCGGTTCAGTAGTAGAATTGAAATCTCTCTGGGCTGCAGAAGCGGAAGGTACCTCGTCAGATGCCAAAGCGGGTAAAACCGCCAAGGTCACCGCGGAAGTCGTAAGACATTTACGCGGTCGCAAGATTATTGTTTTCAAGAAACGCCCCAAAAAAGGTTATGAAAATACCAAGGGCCACAGACAATATCTTACAGAAATCAAGATTAAAGATATAATCTTATAACCGGCTTCAAGCCAAGAATAGGTGATTAACAATGGCACATACAAAAGCACAAGGTTCTTCTTCCAACGGAAGGGACAGCCACGGTCAAAGGCTTGGTGTTAAAAGATACGGTTCACAATTTGTGAACGCCGGAGAGATTATTCTTAAACAGCGCGGCACAAAAATTTTGCCGGGCAATAATGTCTCAAAAGCCAGCGACGACAGCCTCTTTGCCAGAGTTTCGGGTATCGTAACCTTTGAATGGGCAAAAAAAGGTAAACAGCAAGTTTCCGTTTACCCTAAAGAGGAAACTAAAAAATAGTTTTTTTAGTTTGGTTAAAACGGGCGGTTCTTTAGGGCCGTCCGTTTTTTTGCCTTTAAGGCAGTTAATATAGTATAAAAAATATATATCCGCTATTATAAAAGGTACAATATATATAAGGCGGTGGATTTATGCAAGCCAATAATTTTTTAGATAAAGTTAAAGTTTATGTCAAAGCCGGTAAAGGCGGCGACGGTTGCCTTTCTTTCAGAAGGGAAAAGTTTATAGAATTCGGCGGGCCTAACGGCGGCAACGGCGGCAGGGGCGGTGATGTCTATTTTCAGGCTGAACCTAATCTTACTACTTTGCAGGAACTTGCATATAATCCGCATATAGAAGCCAAAAACGGAGAAAAGGGCGGTACTTACAATAAAACCGGCCTTGACGGGGAAGATAAAGTAATTTTAGTACCTTTGGGAACTGTTATCAAACAAGACGGTAATATTATTGCGGATTTAACTTCGCCCGGCCAAAAGGCTTTGGTAGCAAAAGGCGGCAGAGGCGGCAGGGGAAACCAAAGTTTTAAAACCCAGCAGAATACCGCACCCAGAATAGCGGAAAACGGACAACCCGGGCAGGAATTAACTCTTATTTTGGAACTGAAAGTTTTGGCTGATGTCGGTTTGGTAGGTTTCCCTAATGCGGGCAAAAGTACTTTCCTTTCCGCGGTTTCTGCCGCACGCCCTAAAATAGCGGATTATCCTTTTACCACATTAAACCCTAATTTGGGTATATGCACCCATAAAGGCAAAAGTTTTGTAATTGCGGATATTCCGGGTATTATTGAGGGCGCAAGCGGAGGAAAAGGGCTTGGCCACCAATTTTTAAAACATATTGAGCGTACCCGCGTTTTACTGCATCTGCTTGACCCGCAAGGCTTTGATGATTTAGATGCTTTAAAATCCGTAAAAGTTATTGAAAGCGAACTTAAAAATTTCAGTAAAGAATTGTATAAAAAACCGCGTATTTTAGTGGTAAATAAAGCAGATACCGACGGTGCGGAAAAGATATTTGAAAAAGTTAAAAAGAAATATCCTAAAATGCCGGTATATTTTATTTCCGCGGCAGCAAAGCAAGGCATAAATAAAGTTTTGGATGAAATTATAAAAATTTTGGCAAAAAATCCTGTTGTAGTGCCTAAAGAAATTAAACCGGCAGGGCCTGTAATACACGCTGTTGCACCTATGTTTACGCTTACCCGTCTTGATGATGACAGAATACAAATAAGCGGCAAAAAGGTGGAAGAATTTATCGCTATGACTAATTTTTCCCAGCCTGAAGCCGTACAAAGGCTGCGCGGTATTTTTAAGAAAATCGGCCTTGAAAAAGCCCTTTTAAAAGAAGGAGTAAGCGACGGATCGGTAATAGTTGCGTGCGGCAAGGAATTTGAATGGAACGGCAGTGAAGTTGATGAAGAAGTTTCCGCCTTGCCTGACAGAATAGGCGGTTATAAACGGCGTGAAACTAAAGCCGAGCGTATAGCCAAAAGGAAAGTCAGAAGGGCAGCAAAAACAGATAAACAGTTATAAGGAGATTTTATGCAACTTGCGCAAAGTGCATTTAAAAATTATTTTAACTTTAGAGGCCGCGCCGGCATACGGGAATTTATTCTTGCGCATATAATTATAGTAATGGTAAATATATGTCTGCTTGCCGTTCTTTTGAGTTTTGCTTATATCGGTAATTTAATTGCGCTTAATTTTTACGGTGATGAGGCCTCGTACAGATTTTTGGATTTTGCACAGTTTTGGTCCGGTTTGATTTTAATGTTTAGCGTAGGTTTAGGTATAGCCGCGGTTGATTGCAGAAGATTGCACGATTTGAATATGACATCTCTCTGGCTTGTTGCTGCGGTATGTTTCTTGGTGGTTTTAAGTATGTACGGATTTTTTACTTTTGCTACTTGGCTGCATATCTTTTTTGTGCTTATTTTATTTATTCCCGCGGATAAAAGAGCCAACCGCTACGGGCCTGCGCGCGTTGCAATAATGCAGGAAAAATAATCGGGATTATCCCTTTATAAATAGTAGAAATAAATAATTACGGGAATTTACTTTAAATATATAAAAAGCCCCTTTTAAATTAGGGGCTTTTTATATGTCGTGTCTGATAATATTTATTGAATTTGTATCTTACAGAAATTCTTTTACTATCTTTTCTGCTTTTGCATTCATTTCGTTGCGCAGTTGAGGGGTGTTATCATCATATCCTACAAGATGCAAAGTTCCGTGTGCGGCAAGGACTGCCGTTTCAAACAAAGCGGAGTGCGGCAAATCTTTTGCCTGTTTTTTTGCCTGCTGTACGCATACAAAAACATCGCCGAAAGCCCCGCCCTGTTTTTTATCAAAAGGATAGCCGAAGGAAATAACATCCGTTATAAAATTATGTCCTAAATATTGTTTATTTATTTTATGTATTTCTTTTGGCCCTACAAAAATTATGTTTAATTCCCCGTTATAATTTGCAGCCTTTGCCAAGGCTTTAAGTACAATATTTTTGTAAGCGGAACTCTTGCGGTAGTACTTAGGAATTTCATTTCGATAAAAAATATTTATTTGCATTTCTTTTCCCATTTATCGTAAGCGTGTATAATTTCTTTTACCAGAGGATGCCGTACAATATCGGCATTTTCAAATTCAAAAAAGCCAATTTGCGGTACTTTACCCAAAATCTTTTTTATGCTTATAAGCCCGCTTTGTTTTGCGGCCGGTAAATCTATTTGGGTAATATCGCCCGTCACGATTATTTTTGAATTAAGGCCCATACGCGTTAAAAACATTTTCATCTGTTCGGGCTGGGTGTTTTGGGCTTCGTCTAAAATTATAAAAGCATTTTCCAAGGTGCGCCCGCGCATATAGGCAAGCGGTACAATTTCTATTATGTTTGCCGCTCTTAAAGAATTAAATTTTTCTGCGCCTAACATATTTTGAAAGGCATCATAAACTGGGCGCAGGTACGGGTCAACCTTTTCATTAATATCACCTGGCAGAAAACCTAACTTTTCGCCTGCTTCAACTATCGGGCGGGTAACTACTATCTTGCCTGTCATACCCATTTGCAAAGCGCGCAGCGCGCAAGCGCAAGCCAAAAATGTTTTGCCTGTTCCGGCAGGGCCTGTGCATATAACAAGGTCGCTGTCCCAGATAAGTTTGATGTATTCGTTTTGGTTTTGTGTGCGCGGTTTTACCGGTGCTGCCTGTGCAGGGCGGAAAACTATACCGTCTGCAAAAGGGATTTTATCCTGCGCGGAAGTGTTTTGTTGCGGCTCAAGGCGCAGCAGTTGCAAGGTTTTTTTAATTTTTGAATAAACTTTATCTACCCTTGAATGTATACCGCTTACGGAAATTTCCGCGCCGCCGGTT
>CADAXZ010000007.1 GCA_902791965.1 Candidatus Proelusimicrobium bovinum
TAAAGAGCGCTAATAATTTTTTGCTCGGACAAAACCCGCAAAACTAAACAAAAAATCTCCAAATTTTAACAGCGTCGGCGATGTCGCCAAAACGGCAAATAACCGTTATAAACTTGTATTATAATTATTATATGACTTTAAGAAATAAAAAACGATATAACGGCAAACATAAGACACTCAAAATCATCTAAAAATATAAAACCCCGTTCCTATTTAAGAACAGGGTTTTAAATCATAAAATAAATTTTATTTTACTTGTTGTATTTCTACAGGTTTACTGCCGGAAGGCACTAATATTGAAGGTGCTTGTTCGGGCCTGTCGCCTACGCCGAAAATATTAACCTTATAATATACTTTTATTTTATCATCCTGTTCTTCAAATTCCTTTATTTGAAAAAATCCGTTTGAAAGAGCATCTGCAGATTCCACAAACACTATACGGTTTTTGGTAAAATCGACAGGCTCGTAAGTACCGCTATGTGATTTCTGATATGCACGGTAATCCTGCTCTGCGGAAATAATAACAGATTGCGCGGGGATTACTATCATACTTATCCTTTCCGATGATAAATCTTCGCCGTTATCTTTAATGTGTTCATCAATGGAAGAAGGATACATAACAGAATTTTCCTTTCCTATATAAATATCGGCATCTTTTTTGCGCGGACGCGCTGCCTGTTCAAAAAAATTTTCTTCCTTATTGGCCGTGCTGTGAAATTCAAATTCTTCTTCTGTTTCCGCACCGTTATTTATACGCTCGTTTATGGCAGGCTCTTGCGCTTCCCCGTAATCTTTAAAAAGAACTTCGCCCTCTATTTCCTGCGTGGCTTTGTTTAAAGCCTCTATATCGGCGCGGTGTATTGCGGCAAGGGTTTCCCCGTCGCCTTTTTTTATAAGATACTTAGGCTTAAGATAATACTGCCATAAAAGCCCTGCTGCCAAAAGGCCCAATAAAAAAGCCGTTATATTTTTATATTTCATTTATCTGTCCACTTGCCGTATTCGGCCGTAATTACGGATTTTAAACCGCCGCGCGGGGTAAAATCTGCCGTAATCCTTGCCACTTTGGGCTTACAGGCTTTTACGACATCATCTAATATTTTATTTGCCGTATTCTCCATAAAAATACCCATATCCCTGTATTCCAATAAGTAATATTTAAGGGATTTAAGTTCAAGGCAAAGTTTATTTGGGATATATTCAATGGTAATAGTAGCGAAATCCGGTAATCCTGTTTTAGGGCATACGGAAGTAAATTCCGGAAGAATTATCTTTACATTATAATCCCGTTTATATTGGTTTTCCCAGCATTGTATCGCGGGGAGTTGCGTATCGGCATTTTTCCTCGCGTGGTCTTTAGTATAACCGAAATCAATATCTTTATTCATAGTTTATCCTCTTTGAGTTAAATATCATTATAATTACGGTAATAAATATTATTAAAAATAAATCATACCAACGGGCAGATTGACAAGCCCCTATTATATACCAATAAGATAAAACACCTGCAAGCACAGATATACAAACATTCTGCTTTATTATCCTTGCGCGGCTTGCCTGAAAACCAAAAACCCTTTTAAAAGCAGCAAAATCCCTGTCTTTTATTATTATATCAACCCAACTTACAAAAACATTATTAGCCGCATTAAAAGCAATACCGACGCCGGCTTGTAAAAGAGCCAAAATATCATTAAAACCGTCGCCTAACATTACTGTCTTTTCATTCATATTTGCAGCCGCACATATTCGCGCAGCCTTATCCTGCGGGAACATATCGCCGTAATATTCTTCTATACCTGCCATATTTGCAGCCGCTCCCACCGCACCGCGGTTATCGCCGGAAATTAAACATATTTTTTTGCCTTTTTGTTTAATAAAAGCAATAGTATCTTTGACATTTGCCCGCAGCCTGTCTTTAAAATATACGGCCCCGATATACTTGCCGTTTTTGGCTACATAAAATACTGTTCTTTGTGTATCTTCCGCAGAAGGTAAGCCTTCCACGGCATTTTGTTCAAGCCAACTTTTGCGCCCTGTCATTATGGTATTTCTTCCTTCTTTTACCACAGTACCGAAATTCGGCGCAAATTCCATAGAAGTTATTTTAGGTACAGGAAGTTTGTTTTTTCTCGCATATTCCTTTAAGGCAACGGAAAAAATATTTTCCGCAGAATATTGGGCGGCATAAGCCGCTTTGATAAGGTCTTCTTCTTTTATTTTTTCGGCCGGTTCAATTTCCGCTACTTCAAGGCGGCCCGCTGTTAAAGTGCCCGTCTTATCAATAAAGATTTTAGTACTTTCATTAAGCAAATTAAGGGCATTATCATTTTGTATAAAAATGCCGTATTTTTGGGCGTTTTTTTTAGTAAAATAAACAGGCAGTAAAACTGCGGCCATATAAGTTACCGGCCCGCTTAAAGCCAAAATGAACAGAAAAACCAAAAACCAATAAAAAATATTTTCCGGCTGCCAAAGCATACTGCCTATTAATTGTAAACAGGCAATAATAAAAAAGAATATAAGTACCTTATAGGCATAGATTTCCAACATACTCGGCAGAAGGATTTTTTTTGTTTCGCTCTTTTTGACTTCTTCCAAAACACCCGCTATTTTAGAAGTATTTTTTAAACTTACTGCTTCTGCCTGTACTTCTTCGCCTTTATTAATACTTCCGGCCAGTAAAAGCCCGCCGGCCTGCTTAGCCGCTAAAGTTATATTGCCGGTAAGCAAACTTTCATCTACAAAAGTTTTCCCTTTGGTTATACGGCAGTCAACGGCTATTCTTTCGCCGTGTTTGATAATAAGGCTATCGCCTAATTCCACCTCAGAAACAAACATTTTTCTTATTTTGCCGTCAGCACATATTTTAAGAACCGATTTAGCAATAAAACCGTCAAGGCTTTCAATAAATTTTCTGCTTTGCCCTATATGCTTAATCTCAAAATACTTTATAAAGTTTGAAACCGCAAAAATAAAAGGCATAACAGCAGAAAAACCTTGCACAGGTACAGATATACCCTCGCGCAGCACATTTAATGCGGAAAATAATAAAGCCGCTAACGCGCTTACAACAACAAAAGCATTAAATCCGATATAACAACGCAAAAGTTGAAGGATTGCCCCTCTTATAAACAGTTCTCCGCCCCAAAAAAAAGTTATAAGCGTTAAAAACAATTTTGTTGTTGAGGAAAAATTAAAAATATAACACATCAGCAGCAAAATTGCAATAAAAACGCTTCCCCATCCCCTTGCAAGATACGAAGAAGGATAAAAAAGAACGGTTTTTGCGTTTGTCATTTAAACTCCTTAAATATCGTCAAAAGTTCTTTTAATAACTTTACGGCGTCCGGCATCGGTTTTCATAAGTTTTATTTTTGCATTATAGCGCTTTGCATTTTTAGGGTCTAATTTCCTTGCAGCCATATAATTTGAAGTAGCGCTTACAGGATCTTCAATAGCAAGTATATCGCCGGAAAATTCATAGGCTTGCACATATTTATTATTGATACTTTTTATCTTATTTAAGTCAGCAAGGGCAGACTCATAATCGCCGCTTTTAAACAAAAGTTGCGCCTTAGCATAAAGAGCGGGAATATGATCCTTTTTTAAAAAAGCCGCCATATCAAAATCAGATAAAGCATTGGCATAATGTCTTGTTGTTACGAATACCTTGCCGCGCAGATAAAAATATTCTGCATTTTTAGGGTCATTATATATTGCTTCCGTAAACCCTTTTAATGCATCTTCAAAACGATATAATTCCGTATCTAATTTTGCCTTTGCAACGATAACCAACTGGCTATCCGGTGCGATAGCCTGCGCTTCAAGGACATCTTCCATAGCACGGTTATTATACCCTAAAGAATGATAAACCGAAGCCCTTGTAAGCAAAGCGGAAGCATTTTTAGGGTTAGAATCTAAGGATTTATTAAGATAAGAAAGGGCATCCATAGGGTATTTCTTTTTAAAATAAAATGCTCCCATATTTTCCAAAAGCATACTGTTATAAGGATTTACTTTATAAGCCCTTTTGTAATCTTGTTCTGCCCTTGTGTCATCACCCATCTGTTCAAAAATAATAGCACGGTTTACCAAAGCGGAAAAATAATTAGGGTCCTTCTTTAACACTTTGTTATACATAGTTAAAGCGGCGTCCCTTTTACCGGCCTTGGCATAAACTACCCCTTTCTTAAACATACTGTCTTTAGTACTGCATCCGGTAAAAATAAATACAACAGCAAAAATAAGCAAAAGATACTTTTTCATTATGCCTCCGTTTTCTTTTCTTTATCTTTATTCAGCCAATCTTTAAATGCAGCCAAGGCAATAAGCCCCGCCCCTATACAAATAAAACTGTCAGCAATATTAAATACAGGCCATACTATAAAATCAAAATAATCTACAACAAATCCGAGTGTGAGTCTGTCATACAGATTACCCAAAGCACCGGCAACTATAAAAATAAATCCTGCCTGAGCCGCTTTGCCGTATTGGTCTATTTCCGCTTTCCATTTAAACATAAAAAATAAAATTACGGCACAGACAAACACTAAAAACAAATTACCGTTTTTGAAACTGCCGAAAGCCGCCCCCGTATTTTCAACATAAGTAAGACGGAAAAACGGAAAAACTTCCACCGAGCCTTTGCCGGCAAGCAGTTTAAGTGCAAGGATTTTGCTTGCCCTGTCCAAAGCAATAATAAGGGCGGCGGTAATTAAGCCGCCCTTATTGTTAGTGAAAAAGTTTTTAAGCCTCAACTTTAACATCTATATTTTCTTCTTCAAGTACTTTAGCGCAACGCCCGCATAAATCGGCATATTTGCCGTTTGCGCCTATGTCAGTTCTCCACTGCCAGCAGCGCGGGCATTTACTGCCTTGGGCGTGTTCCACTTTAACTTCCAAAGGCTCTTTACATTCTTCCTGCGAAACTTCCGCTTGGGAAACTATTGCAACTTCCGGCCATAAAGGCAAAGTTTCTTTTAAGAAAGACTTTGTCTTTTCATCTTTGGAGTTAAATATAATTTTGGCTTCCAAAGGAGCGCCGATTAAACCTTGCTGGCGGGCTTCTTCAAGCGCTTTAAGCACCGTTGTTCTAATCTCGCGGATTTTATTCCATTTTTCTTCAACTTCCGCAGATGTTATATAACTTGCGCTTTGCGGCATATCGGAAAGGAAAATACTTTCCTCAAGGCCTTGGCCGCAAGGCAGTTTTTTAATTTCCTGCCATGCTTCTTCGCAGGTAAAACAAAGAACAGGTGCAAGCAGCCTTAACAAAGCGCAAACAATTTCAAAAAGTGCCGTCTGTGCAGAACGCCTTGCCGCGGAAGACGCGCCCAAAGTATAAAGCCTGTCTTTGGAAGCATCAAGCATTAAGGATGATAAATCCAAAATGCAGTAATCCGTTATTGCACGCACCGCTTTACGGAATTGGAAGTTTTTATAATCTTCGCGCACTTCCTTTATAAGCCCGTCAAGGCGTTTGAGCATATATTGGTCAAGTTCCGTCATATCTTTACCGTCAACCTTATGTTTTGACGGCTCATAATCGGAAAGGTTGCCCAAAGCATAACGAACCGTATTTCTTATCTTGCGGTAGGAATCAACAGGCCCTTCCAAAATCTTATCGGACAGACGGACATCTTCGGAATAATCGGTAAAACTTACCCAAAGCCTTAAAATATCCGCACCGTATTTTTCAGTAATATAATCAGGTTCTACACTGTTGCCCGCAGTTTTATGCATAGCCTTACCCTGCTGGTCTAAAATCATACCGTGGGTAATAACATTTTTAAACGGGGCTTGCCCTTCTAACACGGTAGAAGCGATAAGCGAAGTCTGAAACCAGCCTCTGTGCTGGTCCGAGCCTTCCAAATAGACAGCCGCAGGAAAGCCCATATTCCTGTAAATAAGGCTTTCTTTCCAAGAAACACCGCTGTCAAACCAAACATCAAGAATGTCGGTTTCTTTTCTGAAATCATCCCCTCCGCATTCGCATTTATAGCCTTCGGGTAAAAGGTCTTTGGCTTCGTGTTCAAACCAAAAATCCGTACCTTCTTTCATAGCGCGGGCTTTGATAAATTCAAACAAATCGTGGTTAATCTGCACTTTGCCGCACTTTTTGCAATAAAACAGCATTAAAGGCACACCCCAGAAGCGCTGGCGGCTCAAGCACCAATCGGGGCGGAGTTCCACCATAGATTTTATGCGGTTTTCCCCGCCGGCAGGGTGCCATTTGGTCTTTTCAATTTCTTTGACTAATTTGTTTCTTAAACCAAATTTATCAACGCCCAAGAACCATTGTTCCGTAGCACGGAAGATAATCGGTTGTTTGCATCTCCAGCAATGCGGATAACTGTGTGTTATAGGTACTTGCTTTAATAAAATGCCCAATTCGTCTAATTTGGCAACAATCAAAGGATTTGCCTTAAAAATATGCTGGCCGGCAAATTCCCCTGCGCCTTGTGTAAAGATACCCTTTTCATCAACAGGACAGAAAACTTCTATACCCCATTTAAGGCCGGCGTAAAAGTCTTCCTCGCCGTGGCCAGGAGCGATATGCACAATACCCACACCCGTATCCATAGTTACAAAATCCGTATGGATTACAGGGTTTAACTGATGGTTTAAGGGGTGTTCATATTTGATGCCTACCAAATTTTCCCCTTTTATTGTGCCTTTGGCCTCAGCATTAAAGCCGCATTCTTTGGCGAAAGCATCCGCAAGTTTATCTGCGGCAATTATATAACTGCCGTCGTTTAACTGCATAATGCGGTAAAGTTCGTCAAAATTTACGGCCGCGGCTTTGTTAGCCGGGATAGTCCAAGGGGTAGTAGTCCAAACAGCAAGATAAATATCTTTTGAGTTATCTATCCCGCCAAAAAGGCCTTGCTTAAACTCCTTAATTTTAAAACGCAGGTAAATTGAAGTGGAAGTTTTATCGTGGTATTCCGTTTCGGCATCGGCAAGGGCGGTTTCACAGGTAGGACACCAGTAAATAGCCTTTTGGCCTTTAAACACATAGCCCTTTTCCAAGGCATCAAAAAACGCACCAACCGTCAAACCTTCATAGACATTTGACATTGTAAGATACGGGTTTTCCCAATCACCCGTTATGCCTAAACGCTTAAAGCCTTCCCTCTGTAAATTAACAAAATTTTGTGCAAAAGCACGGGCTTTCTTCCTGAAAGCGGGAATATCCTTAATCTCTTTTTTATCTATTTTCATCTCTTTGATTAAGGCTTGCTCAATAGGTAAACCGTGGCAATCCCACCCGGGAACATAAGGGCTGTAATACCCCATCATTGTATGGGATTTATTTACAATATCTTTTAAAACTTTATTGAGTGCGTGGCCCATATGGATACGCCCGTTGGCATAGGGCGGTCCGTCGGCAAGAATAAATTTTTCTTTGCCGTTCGTTTTAGCCATCATTTTTTTATAAAGTTCCATATCCTGCCAGAACTTTAAGAGTACAGGCTCTTTTTTGGGCAGGCCTGCTCTCATAGGGAAATCGGTCTTGGGAAGCAAAACCGTTGCTGAATATTTGTTTTTATTTTCTTTCATCTTTCTTCCTGCGCTATGAATATATATAAATTATATAATATAAGGCGCTTTATTCCCAAATAAATTAAACTTGACAGCAAAGTAAAAGTTAGGCAAACTAATTGTATGCAAAAGATAACAGGAAGTATGGAAGATTACCTTGAGGCTATTTCTATCGCCTATAACGGTGATGAAGGAGCAAGGGTAACCGATATAAAAATTTTAATGAATGTCAAAACCCCAAGCGTAAGCGGCGCTTTAAAAACCTTAAAGCAACGCGGGCTTATTACTCAAGAAAGATACGGCCTTGTTAAATTGACTAAAGAGGGATATGCCATAGCGCGGGAAGTAAAAAAGAAACATTCCGTAATTTCCGCTTTCTTAAGGGATATTGTAGGCGTACGCCCTGCCACTGCGGAAATAGATGCCTGTAAAATAGAACATATTTTAAGCAAAGAAACTTTTGTAAAACTTATGGAATTTGTAAGCAAACACACAAAAGAGCAGGCAAAAAAATAGTTTTTAACCTAAAACAAAACAATACAAAAACGACAAAAATCATAAGCCGCACAGGCGGCGTAAGTTGATTTATCTTAAAGGCCGTCTTAAAAAGCAAGGCGGCCTTAATCCCAACTAAACAACCGCCTGTTTAACGGTTATATTTATAATCAAATTCTTCATCCGTCATAAGCAGGTAAAGCACACCTTCCACAAATCCTATTATTGCCGGAATAATGCTCCAACAAAATAAAAAGTAAATTATGCCAAGTAAAATCCTGCCCGTATAAAATTTATGCAGCCCGAACCACCCGCCCATAAAAGCCAAAAGCGCAGCGGCAAGGCGGTCTTTAATCCTTATCAGGCCGCGGCCCGTATCTATATAATGTTTTATTTCCATACACTACCCCCTGTAAAAACTATTATAAACAAAGATTATTGATTTTTAAAGGGCTTAATGATATTATCTTGTTAAAGATGTTTAATTTTCCCTTAATAAGAGGACTAAACAATGCAAACTAAAGAATATCTGCAAAACCTGATGCAAAACATTATCAAGAAAGACCCTGCCGAGTATCTGTTTCATCAGGCCGCGCAAGAAGTTCTTACTTCCCTTGAGCCTATTTTGGAAGCAGAACCCAAGTATATTAAATATGCCGTATTAGACAGGCTTGTAGAACCTGAAAGGGTAATTTATTTCCGCGTGCCTTGGAATGACGACAAAGGCCAAACACATGTAAACAGAGGCTTCCGCATACAGTTTAACAGCGCTATCGGGCCTTTTAAGGGCGGCATAAGATTCCACGAAAGCGTTACTTTAGGTTCTCTTAAATTTTTAGCCTTTGAACAAACTTTCAAAAACAGCCTTACAGGCCTGCCCTTAGGCGGAGCAAAAGGCGGATCAGATTTTGACCAGCGCGGCAAAAGCGAAGGCGAAGTTATGCGCTTTTGCCAAGCATTTATGGATGAACTTTACCGTCATATCGGCGAGCGTACCGATGTTCCCGCAGGTGATTTGGGCGTAGGCGCAAGGGAAATCGGTTATATGTTCGGCCATTACAAAAAAATTACCAATAAGTTTGTTGGGGTTTTTACTGGTAAAGGGCCGTCTTTCGGCGGCAGTTTAATCCGCCCCGAAGCCACAGGCTACGGCGTAGTATTTTTTGCAGAAGAAATGCTAAAACAAAAAAGCGAAAGCATACGCGGCAAGACCTGTATAATTTCCGGCGCGGGCAATGTAGGCATACATACGGCCGAAAAGATTTTGCAAATGGGCGGTAAAGTAGTAGGCTTTAACGATTATGACGGCGCAGTTTATGATAAAGAAGGCCTTGACGAAGAAAAACTCGCTTTCCTTAAAAATTTGGTATTTGTAAAACGCGGCAGTTTAAGGGAATATGTAAAAAAATATAAATCGGCCGAGTTCCACGAAGGTAAAAAATCTTGGTTTATCCCCTGTGATGCCGCTTTCCCTACCGCCTGCGAAAACGAACTTAAACTTGAAGATGCAAAAATGCTGATTAAAAACGGCGTAAAACTTGTCTGTGAAGGCGCTAATATGCCCTGCACGCCCGAAGCGGTAGATTTATTCCAAAATTCCGGCATTTTATATGCCCCGGGGAAGGCGGCTAATGCCGGCGGTGTTGCCGTTTCCGGACTTGAAATGACACAAAATACCATAAGGCTTTCCTGGACCAGGGAAGAAGTGGAAATGCAACTTAAAAAAATTATGAAGAATATTCACGCCGCTTGTGTGGAAGAAGCCCTGCATTACAACAAAGCAGGCGACTATGTTTTAGGTGCAAATATAGCCGGCTTTAAAAAAGTAGCCGATGCTATGATAGCCCAAGGCGTAATATAATTTAAACGCAACTACTGTAAAAAAGCCCGCTGTTTGGCGGGCTTTTTATATTATAAAGCAATTTATCTGTGGCTTTGCCCGCCGATATTGTGTACTATTCTGTCATCTCCGTCTTTTTCTTTTATATGCACATGGATAATATCGTCATCTGCGGTAATAACTGTTCTGCCGATATAATTTGCCATTACCGGTATTTCCTTATGCCCCCTGTCAACCAAAACCATAAGTTCCACCTTTTTAGGGCGGCCGCAATCAAAAACAGCATCTAAAGCACAGCGTACCGTACGGCCGGTATAAAGGACATCATCAACTAAAATTATATTCTTTCCTTTTATATCAAAACCGATATTGGCCGCTTTCATTTGCGGGTCATCTGCTACGGTTGTTAAATCATCACGGTAAAGAGTAATATCAAGTTCGCCCAAAGGCAGTTTTATGCCGGAAAATTTCTCTATCTTATCCTGAAGTCTTTTTGCGATATACACACCGCGTGTTTTTATACCTACCAAACATAAATCTTTTGTATCTTCATATCTTTCAAGAATTTCATTTGAAATTCTGTCTAAAATCCTGCTCATTAAGGCTTCGCTTACAATATCTTTCTGCATAATTATTCTCCACAAAAATAAAACCGCCATTAAGCAGCGGTTTTATAAAAAATAAAAAAGCGGCTGTGTAATTTATTAAAATATTCAAATTGTTCTTTTGTTTTAAGCATTGCCGCCTCCGATAATATATTATAACATTATTTTCTCTTTTTCTTACCCTTGCCTTTGTGAGCGGAAGGCTTTTGCTTAAGACCTATGTCTGAAAGACTCCTTACAAAAGCATCATGAACGGTATCAATATTTTTCATACGGCCGGCATAATTGTTAACTATGGAACAGAAAACAACCTTTTTACCGTCGTGCGTTTTAGTATATCCGGCCAAAGAGCGCGCCCTGTCTAAAGAGCCTGTTTTTATAAAACTTTCATAAGCCGCCGTAGTATTTCTTAAACGCATTGACATCGTGCTTTTATCTTCCTTACTGCCTGCAACAGGCAGGGAATGGACAAAAACTTCCCCGTAAGGTTTATCTAAAATCTTTTCCAGCATTTCAACCGTCATTTTACAATCTATAATATTATCACGCGTGATACCGCTGCCGTCAAAAACATCAAAATTTGTTGTATCAATTTCCAAACTTTCCAAAAATTTTTTTACTTGTTTTATACCTTCGCCCGAACTGCCGCTGCCGCCGCTTTGCGCACTTAATACCCTTATAAGAGTATCGGCATATAAATTAAAACTGCGTTTGTTTGTATATGTAATAATATCCTTCAAAGAAGGCGAAAAATGATTAAATAATAAGGTTTTATCTTCGTAAGTTTCAGGCGTATTTAAAAGGGCATCCCCCTTAACCTGAATTTCATTTTTTTCCAAAGCGCGTTTAAAATATCCTGCCATAAATGCCCCTGGAGAAGGCATAGCCGCATATATTTTGACAGGCTCGTCTTTTACAGGTATTCTGCCGTAAATTTCCACCTCATTACTGCCCGGAACAAAATTGATATATGTGCTTTCCGAACGGGCAGAAGAATCTGTCTTTACATAACTTTTAAAAGTTAACCCCGTCATTTCAGGTTCTGTTGCAAACACTTCCGCTATTACGCCGCTTTCCTCATTAGGTGCAAAGAAAATTTCGTAAGAATTATCCCTTATGCTTAAACCGTCGCTGGGTGCGGCATAATAATTGCCTATGTTTTGGAAACTTGTACGCCAAGGAAGCATAACCCCGCTGAAAATGCTGTTATCGGCATAAATATTCCCGTTAATTTTTGTAATGCCGATATATTTCATTTTTTCCACCCAATCGTTCATTAATTCTTCCAAATCAGGCACAAGTTCAAAACGGGCAGAACCCAAGGTAGGGTCTCCAGAGCCTTTTATATAAATATCTCCGTTTAATTTTTTGCCTTTTATTTCGCCGGAGTAATAAATTTGTGTTTCAAAATTAAAATCAGGCCCTAACATATCCAAAGCGGCAGCCGTAGTAAATAATTTTAAAACGCTTGCCGGTGCAAGACGGTAAGTAGGGTTTATGCTTACTATTTCCCCGCCGCCTACATATTTTGCATATACACTGTATTGGGAATCTTTAAGATAAGAACTTTGGGAAAATAATTCTTTGATATTTTCCCCTGTCTGCGCAAAAGCAAAACAGGAAAATAAAAAAAAATTTAGAGCAAAAAGAAACTTTTTCATAAACTACCCTCGGTTAATTTACCCAAGGATACCATTTGTCCCTGTCGCGCATAGAAATAACCGCACAGGCTATCATAAGTATTTTACTGTCAACCGCTTCCGGTTTATCCATATCACAGCAAATACTTACAAAAATATTTTTATCGTATTTGATACTTCCTTTAGAATCCATTCTGCCGCGAATTGAATAATCACTTCTCAAAAATCCGCATAAATGCCCGAAGCATTTCCTTAAAAGTGCTTTATAAAGAGATTCTTCCTCAATAACTGCTATAATTTCTTCCCCTTTATATATAGTCCAATGTCTGGTAAGACGGAAGCGTTCCCTTCCTATACGGAATAAAACAGCATTTTCATTATCGGCTACTGCATATTCTTCCTTACGGAAAGAAAACCCCTGTTGTACACAACGGAAAACCATACTGCCTTTATCACTGTAAAAATAGAATTTGGATACGAAAATAAAAGATGTTAAAAGCCCCGCCGCAAACAAAAGAAGCCCGAATACGGAAAATAAAGAACATAAAGATAATAAAGTATTTATTACTACCGGATGCAGTTTTACATAACCGCTTGTTATGACAAAAATAATAAGCATTTTCAGCATAAAGAACACTACCGACGCCAAAAAACCTATACCAGTAAAAATACTGCCCCAACGCGAAGCCGTAGCAATATAATTTGCGCCTTGGTTATCATAAAAACGGAAAAATAAATCAGGCGAACCGTAAAACCTTGTGCCGCGTACCGGATACGGCGAACGGGGATTGGCTTGGGTACGCACCTGCCCCGCGGGGAAGAAAGTTCTTACCGCAAATAAACATAAAACAATAAGGAAATATACTAATACTATTATTATCAGCCAGCCTGCTTTGCCGGGTGATTTTAAATTTACTTTAACTTTATTTTCCTGTTTAGGTTTAGAATCTTGCCTGATAACGGAAGATACCGAAGAATCCTCATCTTCTACCCTGTCAAAAATATCTTCCTCTACTATCGGCTGGTCATCAATGGAAATATCACCCATTTGCAAATCGCTCATTTCCGCAGCACCGCCCGCACCGGAAAACCCAACGTTGTGCGGTGCTGGAGATATAAAGGAAAGCATAAATTCCGCTTCTTTATCGCTAACGCCTTTTATTTCAACTTTGTATGCTTTTAAATCCGCTAAAAAATATCCTAAAGTGTAATCTGTTCCGCCGCCGGTATAATTAAAGGAAAGCAAAGGGTCTGATGTGGAAAATTCCGTCCGCTTTACTGTTTCCCCCGTATAAGTATTTACAATAATTTTGTATTTTTTGGCCTTTACGGCGGCAATATCTTTTTTTAGGGCTTCTTCTATACAATTTAATTTACTGCATTTGCTTACGGAAATAATAGTTAAATTTGATTTGCCGTGCTGGGCAAAAAGTACAGCACCTTTTTTTGAAGATACCTTCCAACCGGCAAGCAAATCTATGGTAAAAGATTTATCCGGTGCGGTAAACAAAGCCGCTTCCGCTCTAAAAGAAAAAAGCAGAAGCAATAATAATAAAGCGAATTTTAATATGCGGTGAATACTCATATTTATATTTATTATATAATATATTAAAAGAGTATTTACACCGGAGATTTTATAAAAATGGAACTTATTAAAACTATAAAGAATGTTATTTCAAAGGAAATTGCCGTCATAATCGGCGGTGCTTTATTTATTGCTTTACTTTCAAAAATCGCAATGTTTTTACCGTTTACGCCTGTACCGGTAACTATGCAAACTTTGGCTACCTTACTTGTAGCGGCAGCCTTGGGTAAAAAGGGAGCGCTTTCCGTAATTACTTATATTGCTATGGGGCTTATGGGATTACCTGTACTTAATGTCGGTTTGCTTACAGGCGGCTATCTTATCGGTTTTGTTATTGCGGCTTACTTTATAGGCTATTTATTTGAAAATAAAATCGTAAAAAATATTTATACCGCTTTTATTTCTTTTTGTATAGGGGAACTGATAATTTTAACTGCCGGCAGCCTTTGGCTGATGATGTTTACTAAGCACGCTTTTGCGGCAGGTTTTTTCCCTTTCCTTTTAGGAGGTTTATTTAAAGTTTGTTTGGCAACTTACATCACTAAAAAAATTAAAAGATGGTAAACCTTAAATTAAATTTTAAAGCCCCCGCTTAAACGGGGGCTTTTTATTTACGGTTATAGTTTTAAATAAACAAGATATTATTTGCCTTTTAATTATAAAAATACACCTTTATATTTTGGGGCAATTTTATAAAAAACTTTATTTTCCTTTCTTATCTAAATTCTCTGCGGCTTTTCTGTATTCTCCGGCAATCATTTTGGAAAGTTTCTTCATATTTTCCCTATACTTGGCATCACTTTTCCATCTATTCATATCTATTTTCATATTACCATCCTTTAAAAGTTTAGCCGCCTTATTTTGTTATGTCAATATTACGCCATTTACCGCTTAAAAACCGCCACCCCATAAATATACCCGTCAGCCAGGAATATACAGTTATCCAAGTCCACGCGGCTACAATACCTTTACCAAGTACTTCCACTATAAACCAACTGCCGCCAATCAATAAAAGCGAACAAAATACCATAGCCTGCATATGAAATTTTGTATCCCCCGCGCCGCGTATTGCATCACCGAAACAAAGATAAGTCAAATCCCCCCATATAAAAAGACATAAAAGTTGCAAAAGCGGAACGGTTTGTTTTTGGATTAAGGCCATATCCTGCGTAATTACATTACCTTCAAAAAAACCCGTAAAGAAATGCGGGAAAAGCAAAAATGCGGCATTAATAATAATGACATAAACCGTACCCGCTTTAAGGGCCGTCATAGTCGTTTTGACACCTAAGTCCGGCTTTTTCATACCGACATACTGTCCCATAAGTATTTGAGTTGCAACTGCAAGGCCCATAAGCGGCATAAAAACTATCATCTGTAAAGTAAGCACTATATTGCTTGCCGCCAAAGCAATTTTATCTATATTTCCGGTAAAAAATGCAAATACGGAAAAGGAAAATATATCCATAGCAAAGCCAAAACCGTTTGGAAGCCCGTATTTAATTAAACGCATAGCCGCTTTTTTATTAAAACCAAACAGCCTGCCAAGGCGGAATTTTTTATTTATTTTCGGGCTAAAAATTATACAAAAGAAAATTACTATTACCAAAAAACCGCTTATAACTGTACTCCAAGCCGCACCTTTTATCCCCATTTCAGGCAAACCCCATTTGCCGAATATCATAGCATAAGAAAGCGGAATATTTATAATATTACCGATAATATTGACCGCCATTGTTATACCTGTTTTGCCCTGCCCGCTGAAAAATCCCGCCAAAGCATTACCCACAACAGCAAACCCGCCAAATAAGGTTAAAATTGTAAAGTATTGCTTTTCCAAAAGTTTAATTTCCGCTGCGTGGGATGAGAGATTTATCAAAAATAATCCCAAAGGTACAAGCGCAGCGATAATAAAACCGAAAATCATGCCCACAAGCACGCCCTGCCAAAGCGCAACGCTTAAACTTGCATATCTTTTTTGTCCGTAATAGTTGGCTACAAAAACGCTTGTATATCCGCAAGTTCCCATAAAAAAAGCAACTATTGAAAAAGACATTAAACCTGCCGGAAGGCAAGCCGCAAGAGCATCTGCCGAATACCAGGAAAGCAGCATCCTGTCGGTAAATTCCATTAAACTTGCCGAAGATGTTGTTATTATTAATGGTATGGCAATTTTTAACAACAGCCCTAAAGAGCCGGGCTTATCGCCCTTGCAAATTTTTAAAATATCAGCCAATTTATAACTCCGTAAAGATTATTAATTACACAGTAAAAAACCCCAACAACCGTAAGGCCGTCGGGGTTTTAGTCCAAAAAAGCGTTTTATTTCTTTGAGACTTTTACAGCCTTAGGACCCTTTTCGGATTCTACGACTTCAAAGGTTACTTCCTGACCTTCGGCTAAAGTTTTAAAGCCGTCGCCCTGGATTTCCTGATAGTGTACAAAAAGATCTTTTGAACCGTCTTCAGGGGTAATAAAACCATAACCTTTTTGATCATTAAACCACTTTACTTTTCCGTTTGCCATTCTATTTACTTCCTTATATTTATTAACTTTTAAGTCTCAAAGAGACAAAGAGAATTTTCTCTTCAATTAAATTATACAATAAATAATATAAATTTGTTTCATTTTTTTAATTTAAGGTAATTTATGAAATTTAAAAAAACTATTAAAAGATTGCTTCAAGGATGTTTAACAACCGCCAAACAATTAGGCTTGCCGGGCAAAAAATACGGGTATTATATTCCTTATCCTTATGCAAATGACGAGTGCCGCAAAAAAGATTTATATCCGCTTAATGCCGTCAAAGAAATTATTGAAAAGCATTTGCCTGATTTTGAAAAACTTTGCAAACAGGCACAGCAATATAATAAAGAATTTGAAACTTTTAAAAAGAGTTCAAAATTTACTCCGCTTGCACCGCGTTTTAACCAAGATTGGTTCAGCGGAGTTGACGGCGCTTTTACTTATGCTTTAACAAGAATTTTAAAACCCGCCAAAATAATTGAAGTCGGAACAGGTTTTTCCACCCGCTTTTTGGCACAGGCAGTTAAAGACGGGGGCTTTCCCAATTTGCTTTATTCCGTCAACCCCAAAGAATTACACGGCGAAAGCAAATTATGCAGTAAATTCTTTAACTGCACTTTAGACAAAGTCCCCCTTTCTTTGCTTACGGATTTAAAAGCCGGCGATATACTTTTTATTGATGCGTCGCATCTGTTTATGAAAGGTACGGATTTGGAAATTATTTTCCTTCAGGTTTTACCGCAACTGCAAAAAGGAGTTTATATACATTTCCACGATATTTTTCTGCCGGATGATTATCCGCATAACGAAGATTGGGACTGGTGGAGTTTTAACGAACAAACAATTTTAGCCGTACTTTTAACTTGCGGCGGATATACTCCCGTTATGCCTTGCGCTTATCTGCGCAAATACTATCCCCAAATGCTAAAAGAGATAAATGCCCCCTGCCACCCTAAAGCACAGGAAAGCAGTTTTTGGTTAGTAAAAAAGTAGAAAATCTTTAAATTATATATAATATATATTTGAGTTTAAAACAGAGGTAATAAAGAGATGTCTACAATAGCCTGCGTGCCTAATATATCGGAAGGACGCGATAAGAAAGTAATAAAAGCCATAACAGATACAATTAAAAAAAGTGCTGATATTTATATGCTCGGCGTGGAAAGCGGTTATGATGTAAACCGTACCGTAATAACTTTTGCCGGCAATCCCAAAGAAGTTAAAAAAGCCGCTTTTGCCTGTATCAAAAAAAGTTATGAACTTATTGATATGTCCAAACATCACGGCAAGCATATGCGCCTTGGCTGTGTGGATGTCTGCCCGTTTATTCCCGTCGCGAAAGCCGATATTCAGGATTGTGTTGTTATGGCACAGGAGTTAGGCGCTCAGGTAGGCTCGCAGTTAGGTATTCCTGTTTATTTATACGGTTATGCCGCGACATCTTTAGCCCGCAAAGATTTGGCTTTTATAAGAAGCGGCGAATATGAACATATAGCAATAAAACTGCAAAATACTCCGCCCGATTACGGTACTAATGTTTATAATGAACTTGTTAAAAAATCAGGTGCAATAAGTATCGGCGCGAGGAACTACCTTATTGCCTATAATGTCAATTTGGCTACAAAAGATGTATCCATCGCTAAGGAAATAGCAGAACTTATCCGCCAAAGCGGTAAGAATAACAGCGGCAACGGTATGTTTAAAGCATTAAAAGCAATAGGCTGGTATATTGAAGAATACGGCAAAAGCCAAATATCTATGAATTTGGAAGACTATAAAAAAACCCCGTTGTATGTAGTCTACGAAACTATCGTAGCCGAAGCAAAAAAACGCGGCGTTAAAGTTACCGGCAGCGAAATTATCGGCCTTGTTCCTAAAGATTTAATGCTTGATACGGCTAAGTTTTACCTTAACAGACAAGGCAAAATTACTTTAGGTATGTCCACCAAAGATATTATAAATGTCGCTGTGGAAAATTTAGGCCTTAATGATTTAGCACCGTTCAATATGAATGAGCGCATTTTGGAATTTAAACTTAAAACCTTAAATTGATGAAAATCCCTAAAAATATTTTACCGTCAAGCACTTTTGCCGCAGGCCCTGCACAAGGGCTTAATATTGTGCGCAATACAAAACTGAAAGAAACTTTTTTTGAACGCCGCCACCGTACACATTTTATAACGGAAAAATTGTATAAAACAACCGCGGAAAATTTAAAAAAACTCTTTAATCTGCCAAAAGATTTTTTAGTAATATTTTACCCGGGCGGCGCAACTGCCGCTATGGATAGTGTTGCTTGGAGTTTAAACGGCGGAGATGTTGCGGGATTGACTTTCGGTGCGTTTTCCGAACTGTGGAATAATAAAATATGCGCAGCCCTGCCGCAAGATATTAAAAAAGATTTTGTAAATTTCGATTACACAAACCCTAAAAGCGCAAAAAAACTTAATCTTAAAGCAAAACTTATTTTACTTACCCCTAATGAAACCTCTTTCGGTATTGCCCTGCCGGATGAAATGCTTAAAGATATTTACCAAAACAAAAGCAAAGATACTTTAGTCGCTTGGGATGCGACATCCTGTGCAGGCGCAAGGCTTTTACCGCAGGCTTTTGATATTATGCTCTTCGGCCCGCAAAAAGCATTCGGCACGCCTGCGGGGACTTGTGTAATGTTTTTAAGCCCTAAAGCAACTGAAAGGGCTATGCTAAACGAAAACAATTTAAAAATACCTTATTTTTTAAATCTTGCGCACGCAGTAAAAAAAGCGCAGATTTACCAACCCTTCAACACGCCTTGCAATACTACGATATGGGCTATAAACAAAGCGGCGCAGTTTATACTTAAAAACGGCGGGATTAAGGCTATGGATAAATTAACAAAAGCACACGCGCAGACAATTTTAAATTATGCCAAAAACAGTTGCTGGCTTGAGCCTTTAATAAAAGATAAAAACTTCCGCTCTTATGAAACTTTAACACTCAAAATAACCGACGCGGCAATTAAAGATACTGATGTAAACAAAGCCTTAAAGCAGACAGGTAAAGTTAATCTTATTGACGGTATAGAAAAATATTCAAGTATAGAAGAAAACTCTTTAAGGATTGGTTGTTTTCCGTTTACAGATACAAAAGGCGCAAAACAGTTTGAAAAACTCTGCCAAACCCTTGACTATATCTACAAACAATTAAAGAATTATTAAGCGGCTGCTAAGTATAAATATTAGGCCTGATATGCGCAAATTTAGTTAGCAGATTAAAAGATTATACCCTCTAACTGCAAGGCTAAATCGGCATATTTGCGCGGGGTTATTTCTTCTGCACGGGCAGATACCTTTATCCCCGCACGCGCCAAAATTTTTACAAGCATATCTTTATCTTTTTTATAAACTTCGCACAAAGCATTAAGGGCGGTTTTACGGCGGTAAGCAAAAACGGTTTTTACCAAACTGATAAAATTATATTTATGTTTTTCCGTATTAAAATTTATTTGGCCTTGCGGTAAAATTAAAAGGACTTCACTGTCAACTTTAGGTGGAGGATTAAAACTGCCAGGGCTTACGCGGCAGATACTCCTTGCGCTTGCCAAAGCCTGAAAAATTACAGAAAGCGGGCCGTAATGCTTTGTTTCCGGCTTGGCAATAAGACGCTGGGCCTGTTCCCTTTGGAACATAAATACTGCCGCATGGAAATTGTTAAACAGTAAAACCCTCATTAAGATTTCTGCCGCATCTATATAAGGCAGATTGCTGACAAATGTTATCGGACCTTGCGGCAGAAAAGATAAATCTTCTTTCAAAAAATTATTATTTTTTATTTCCAACTCGGCATAATCCGGTAAATTTTCTTTAAGGTAAGATACCATTTCGGGGTCAATTTCAATTAATGTAAAGTTATTTACACCGCGCTGTAAAAGGGCGTTTGTTATTGCCCCCTTGCCCGGGCCGATTTCCACCAAAGAGCCTTGCATATTATCAATAACCGCAGAGGTTATTTTATCTATAATTCCTTTATTTACTAAAAAATGCTGTCCGTATTTTTGCATAGTTATTCTTCGTCCGTTAATATTTTTTTATTTTCTAAAGCAATTTTATTTTCCGGATTGACGGATAATGCCGCTTCGTATTGTTTAAGGGCCTCATCTTCCAAGCCCAAAATTATATATGCTGTTCCGCGCCCTAAAAGGGAAACTTCCTGAATGTTTTTATCGTCTTTGGCAAAGCCTTCCATATAAGCAGAGGTAAAAGATTCAAGCGCTTCTTTGCCTTCGCCCAAAGTAAGCGCGGCAAGGCCGTAAAGCATATAATCAACAGCGCCGCCGTTTTTTAAACGGGATTCGGCCTCTGGCAGGACTTCCTGCACATATTTTACCCAGCCTTTACCCGCAACCCAAAGGCCCATATCATTGCCTACCATATAAGGATTATACTGTGCCTTATTGTTTGAAGCCGCGGCATTATTCTTTAAAGAAGAACTGTCCGCAACGGCTGAGCCGCCCCTTATAGAAAGTTTTACATTATAATCTTTAGACGCATTTTCCAAAGCCTCGTTAAGGCCGCGGAAAATCCTGTCCAAAAATTCTTTCCGTTCTTCTTGACCGGAAGGGCGTATAGAAAAAGAACGGCTGAAAGATTTTACTGCCGATTCTTTATCGGCGGCTTCAACGGAAGCCTGCAATAAAGATTTTGGATTAACGCTTTTAGTATCAGTTTCGCTGACGGAGTTTTCTGTAATAGCGGCAGGTTTTAGTTTAGGCTCAAGACGGATTTCCAAATCTATATTTACGGTTTTATCTGCAGGGATACGCTGAAGCCTTTTTTTAAAACTTTCTAATTGTTTATCGGCGGCAGGGAAAGTATTTTCCGGCAAAGGCAAAGGTGTATCGGGGAAATCATTTTTCCCGTTATTTTGTTTTTTTCCGTCTGATTTTTTTGGCGGGGCCGGCGGGGTGGAAGTTGCAGGGCTACCCCCGTAGGAAACAGATAAAGCCAAGCCTTCATCTGAAAGCGGAGAAATTAAAAACCCCCTGCTTATAAGGGAAAGGGCATCTTCCTTTTTATTTTGTTTTATAAGCAAATTTGCAAGGCGGAAACGCGCTACGCTGTCGCCCGGTTTTATTTTTAAGGCTTTTTTATAATTAACTTCCGCATTCGTCAGGGAATTTTGCTTTTCGTAAAGTACGGCCAAAGCCAAAATATCTTCTTCGTAAGAAGGATATAGATGAAGGGCTTTTTTAAAGGAATCTTCCGCAAGTTTATCGCGCCCCATAACTTCATAGAGAGAGCCTAACTGGTAATGATAGAGCGGATGTGTTTTATCTAAACGCACGGCATTTCTGAAGTGGAAAAGCGCTTCATCATAATTACCTAAGGCGGCATAAGTAGAGCCTAAGTTCATTTGGCTGTCAGGGCGGTCCGGTGCGAGTTCTACGGCTTTTTTGAAACTTTCCAAAGCGGAATTTATATCGCCCTTCCACGCATAAGCAATACCTAAAAGTTGGTGGGCTTCGGCATTATCAGGGTCAAGTTTTAAGGCGGTGCGGTATTCCGCCATTGCTTGGTCAACCTGTCCTTGCCAATATAGCGCAATACCCAAAAAGTATGCCCGTATGTATCGTTAGGGTTTTTAATTACCGCTTTGGCAAAGGCTTGCTCGGCATCTTTATATTTAGACATACTTAAAGCCCTTACCCCCTGATACATATTAGCATAGGATTGGCTTTCCATAAGGTTATCCCAAAAGGTAGGGTATTTGCCTTCAAGGTTGGCTTTATTGCCGCTTATACCAAGGCCGCTGCCGCCCATAAATTTAGGTAATGCGGCGCCGGAACTTTGTGCTATACATAAAAACAAAGCGGCAATAATAAAATTTCTACTTAAATTACGCAAGCAATACATAGATAAATTATAGCATTTAGGCAGGGCTTATACAGTAAAAAGCCCCGTCTTTAAGGCGGGGCTTTTGTAAGATATAATAAACACTTTAATTACTTAATTCTCTATCACTCGCAACATCACCCGGCTTTGCACCTTTTGGCCCACAACCTTTTGCGGCAATGTTAATTTGAATCCTTCCATTACCGAATGATACATCTCTATCTTCTCTATCTTTATATCTCTTATAGCCTGTTGTATCAAGTTCGTCTTTGGGTGTTACATTCTCAAAACCTACGACATGTGTCGCTTCAGGACTTAAAGATACTTTAACTTTAGAAACTAAGTCATTGGCATTATCATCTTTCTGAAGTCTTTCAAACATTTTATGCATAGAATAGATTGCTCTATCTTCAGACAATGCCTGATTACATTTTTTCCTTGCCTCAGTATCTTGATTACCTTTAGGACCGTAGTTATATTTTTTAACCACGCCGGTCGTGATGTTCACATCAACTGCCCCCCAAGAATCTAATTTAGAATTCTTGTTTTTTACGCCATTATCATAAGTAGGACACTTTTCAAACGCATCACTACCAGCGAAACTTGTAAAACCTGTGACATAAAGATTTTGGCCTGCACTTGTATTATCGGAAACAGTCTGTAAGCATTGTAAAAACTTAGCATATGCATCATCAAACTGTTTAGTTTCATTTGCTTTAAAACTTGTTGTATCAAAACTTAAATATGCCGCAAAATTACAAGCCTTTTTTATCTCTACATCAGTAGGATTACAGAAAGGACATAAAGCATCATTATCTACAATCGGTTCTAATCCAGGAATACCTGAAATCACATTAGAAGCAATCAACGGAGAGCCATCATCTTCGGCTTGACCTTCTCCGCTACCGGATTTCCTTAGAATTTCCCTCTGTTCAGCCTCAAGTCTCTTTTTACATATAGGTTGACAAAGATGTATTTTATCCTTGCCATCCGTTTCATTCCCTATATGCCCTGCTATACAGGTACCACAGTTTTCATTATTTGCATCAATACCAAACTGTGCGAGGTATTTGCGTTTTGCTTCATCACTAATCGGATTAGTACTCTTCTGTAAGAAAACGGTTGCATCTCCCTTTTGAACTTTAACAGCATTAAAGAAAGAATAAGAAGAACCATCTTTTACAGCACAATATTCATCATTATCGTCGTCATCGTCATTATCCGGTGGTGTAGGGCAAATGCTTGAAGAACAACCCCAAGAATAATCACAAGTCTTAACTTTGTAAGCCCCATTGATACCTACCAATGTTTTAACATCCACTTGTGTTATGAGTTTGCCAGCATGGAAAGTATTAGCATAACTCTTATCTATATTAGCATTAGTAACAATCCAATATACCCTGCCATTATTAGGAGTTGCTTTACTATCTACAACAGAATTTTCACCAATCAATAACTGTTGAGTAAAGAATCTATCAGCACCATTATTACCTGCACCTGCTCTACGAAAAGCAGAGTTTTGTTCCGCCGTAACTTCATCAATAGTACGGATAAATACGCCTTCTCCTTCATTGTTTTTGCCGTTTTCTACAACAACAGCAAACACCCTATCCTTTTTACTCAAGCCTTTAATATCAGCATAGAATTTAGTCTGGGCGGCTTTTAGACCTTCCTTAACAACATCACCGCATTCAATATTATCAGCACCCTGATTTATGCCGACAGGATTGATTTCAACACCTGAATTAAAAACTTGACATTCATTTGAGCCAATTTCCGCTATTGCTTTAGAACGATCTTTAGCATCCATCAAGTCAAACAAGTCAGAACGTGTAAGAGGTTTTGACGGGAAATCAGCAGGCAAAGAAGAACAATATCTCCATCCTTCAGTCGCTCTTTCTTTTGCTTTTGCTATATTATTTGCAATTTCTTTTTTAGTTTGATTAGCCTTAAAAGAACCTATATTGGTAATTTCGCATTTAGTTTGTATTTGAGCTAATTCACTTTCACTAATCGTAAGAGTATTATCTGTAGGCTCATTTAATTTTATGATAAACAAGTCATTAGAGTCTTTTTTAGCATTTTTGTTAATTGTTCCTTGGGTATTTTTTTCTCTTGCCAACACATAAATTACTACTTTTTCTTGTTTCTTTTCTCTTACTCTGCCATCTTTGCGTGTAGCACTTACAGTATATCTAATAGGCTTTTGATTTACCCCATCACAATTAGCATTATACCGAGTTTTAGACAAACCGGAAAGTTTGCCCGCTTTAAGACCCAAACATTCAAGACGAGCCTGCAAGGCATTTTTCTGTCCTGCAGGGTCAACATCTTCATGACCACCTAAGTTAGCACAACTTTTTAACCAAGCTTCATAAACATCAGCACCTAAAGAATTTACAGAACCATCTTTACCAGCAGACCCCTTAAAGACAGCAGCAAAGTCTTCAAAACTTCTTCCTACTTGTTTACCGTCTTTTACACAAACGGTAGAATCGTCCCCAGGTTTTATTCCTAAAAAGTTTTTTACAGAGCCGTCTTCGGAACCTGTAAGCAGGCACATACCCAAATTGGTGGCAACTTTAATTAAGGAATCGGAAAGGGCTTTCTGCCAATTATAATTCCAAAGTTCCCAAAGTTTCTGGGAGCGTTCCTGCATCATATCCCACCACCAAGGTTTCTGATTGGTGTAGTTGAATTTATGATCCGGAACTGTGCCTTGGGACGCTAAACGCGCTGCAGCCGCACGAGGATCGCCTGCCGCACCTAAAGGAGAGCCGTCAACATCGCGCAACTGCGCTTCAAACAAAGCCTGCTTTGCAGGGCCTTGGTTTAAAGCACCTATTGCACGGTCTCTTTCTCTGTAAAGATTATCGCCCGTAAGCACTCTGCCCGCACCGGAAGTAGTCATAGGCTGTAAAGCAACAGGCCTTACTCCTGCTCTGGGGGCTGAAGGAGAAGGATTTCTTGTAGGGGCACCGCCGATAGCCAAATTGCGTGTTAAACCTCCGTTTCCGTTGCCGAAGGAGAGGTTTCTGTTTCTTAAAGCACCAAGCGCAGTAGGTTTACGGGTAGCGGAATTCCTGATACCGCCTTTTGCCGCTTTGCCATAAGTGCTGATATTTGGCTTAGAGGTTACTTCCTCGTGGGAAAAACTTTCACGGCGGTTATCGTCTATCATAGAACTGGTAGGCGGTTCGTATTCGTCCTCTTCCATAGCAGGGGTATCCTGATGTCCCTTATTGGTAATAATCATATCTAAGGGATTACGCCTGTCTGCAGGGACAATATCACCGTCGCCCGGGATATAATCCAAACCGTGTCCGCCGTCACCGACAAAATTGTCATAACCTAAATTATCTAAACCGCTTACATAATCGGTTCCGGAATTACGGCTAAGCAACGGCAGCAATAACAACGCAGCGGCCGCTACTATTATGAAAGGCAAATCCCTTTGAGCCCTTTGGATAAGGGTTCTCTTGGCTTTGCCGTCTCCTCCTGAACGGGAGGGAATACGTTTGGATAATGGAAGAGATTTACTCTTCTTTAACTTATCGCTAAACGTAAAGCTATCTTTATTTGGCATAGTGCCTCCTCTTTACATTTATTTTACATCTACTTCAAATCTGATACGGATATAAGGTTTGCCTTTAAAGGCAATACCCTATATTCCCATTAGACAACAATTTTTAAACAATGTCAATTAATAATTAATATAAAAATATTTCTTATTTTAATATCAGCCTTTTATTATCAAATTTAGTTTAAAAACCTGATACTAAAAGAATGTGTTTGATATAATATTGTCCAGATTAAGCCCTGTCTGTTCAGACACATCTTTTATTAAGTTTTCCCTCTCGCTTCTGTTTTTATATCTATTTTGTTTTAAACTGTCATATTGATCCCAACAACAGGTCGTATTATTTGCCACACATTGGAATACCTGTTTTTCTAACTGGCTTTCTTCGTCTATAACCGTAACTAAAGGCTCTTCATCCCAGAAGTTGGCAAATCTGTTAGTTTTCATTTCTTCAAATCTTTCACAATACAAATCATAATTAAAACCGCAAATAGCAGAAACCCTTTCTATCTTTTGATGTATTTTTTCGCAATAATCTTTAAGTTCATCTATTTTTTCGTCCCAATTTTGTCTTTGGGCATTACATGAAACTGTTCTCCACTCAGGGTCTCCGGTGTATGTTTTATCTGTACTGCACATACAGGGAGCATTTAAAGATAAAAACGCACTCTTAGCATTTACAAAATTTTCTCTTGCAGTTTGTATATCTTCATCACTTATTGCAGCCTTTAAACATTCTTCCATCTTTTTATTGGTT
Source organism: Candidatus Proelusimicrobium bovinum (assembly GCA_902791965.1). Lineage (GTDB taxonomy): Bacteria > Elusimicrobiota > Elusimicrobia > Elusimicrobiales > Elusimicrobiaceae > Proelusimicrobium > Proelusimicrobium bovinum. The sequence continues at coordinate 26,447 of CADAXZ010000007.1, forward strand.
TTATCAATTATAGCCGAGGAAGATTCAGATGCAGAACCAGCAATAAGGGACATTTCGGCAGAGGTTAAGATATGAGGTGTTTTTTCATCTACGGCTAACATATCCTCCGCTTGGACTTCCCCTCCGTCAAAAGCCGCTTCCGCTACATTTTTGGCGACATCATTATATTTTTGTCCTCTTGCTTGAGAACTTAAATAATAAACCCTTCCCATATCTCTGCCGGAAAAGCCAAACGCATTTAACTGCCTGCTTGAACCAATACTTGTTCCCACGCGCGTAGTTCTTGCGCCGTTGCCACCCATAGTACCAAGCCTTCCTAAGCGCAAAGCCTTTACTTTACTGTCAATAGCCTGAAAGTAAACATTATCTTCATCACTTCTGGCAGATCTCATTTTACCAGAATAATTTGATCTGAACGGCCTGTTTTTATCTGAATTCTTCAAGACCATATTGCCGTTGGAATCATACTCCGTCAGCGAACTTGCTTGATAAGCAGAATCTATTGAATCAGATTCAAAACTTTTTACCAAAGGTTTACCGTAAGCATCATCATAACCTTTAGATGATTCGGGGTCTATAGCAGGGGCTGCTGCTTCAATGCCTTTATTACCGTAATAAGCAGGAACGGATACACCTTCCGGCGCTTCAATATCCCTGCCTGATGCAGAACCGCGGATATTATTCCATTTGCCGGTTCTGTCAAATTCAGCCAAATAAGATTCTTTGGCGTCAATCATACGGTTGCCTGCCTGTAAACTGAAAGGCGAAAGCCCGCCTGCACTTTCATAAACAGAATACTGGTTGCTGCGGACGGAGGCCAGCCTTCCTCCGTCTTTAGCACCTAAACTGTAAGCGGCAAAATCAGTAAAATTTAAGGAGCGCATAGAATCGTCATTCAAACCGAAAACATTTCCCATACGCCCTAAAAAGGGTATATCAGCCATAGGCATAGTCATTACCGAAAAGGCCAACATCAGCAATATAAGTATTGCCACTAATGTCAACCTTTTATCTTTATAAATAGGAGTCCTTTTATTGTTATTTTGCACTATGTTTTTCTTTTTCATACAAATACCCTTTTTATTTATATTACTTTATTTCCGCTATTTTTTAAACATTGTAGACTTATTATTATTTCGGCCGGAAGTCTGCAATCTGTTTATTACCGTCCCGCCGGTATTTTGTTTATTATTCTTTTTTACCGTATTATGTGCAGTATTATGTGCAGACGGTGTTTTACCCATTTTTTTATCAAGTTCAGCCTGTTGCTTTTTTTGTTCTGCAAGTCTTTGGGCTTCTTGTTGCTTAATTTCCCGTACCCGTTGGTCGTATTCATCAGCCTGGCTTGCATAATCAACAGTTTCAAACCCGCCCGTCTGCTGTGTACCGAATTCTTTTTTTGCCGTTTTAAGGAAAACTCCCGTACTATCCTGACGGCCGGTATCTTCCCTATCCAACGGCATATAAATAACTTTCTGGGGACGGCGCGGATCTAAAAGGCCTTTAGCCCTTAAATCAAACTCTATCTGTTCACGCTGTTTTTTTATATTACCGTCTATTACAGATTTAGCGACAGTCTGTATTGCCCAACTTCCTATCAAAGACACCGCTATAACAGTAATATAAAATTTAAGTTCTTTTTTGTCCATTTTCCCCTTCCCCATTAATAATTATTAACCGCCAAAGAAACCGCCTACACCGCTGAGTAATGCCATACCACCGCCCATAATAAGAGCTTTTTGCAGCATACCGGTTATATGTAATCCTTTTGCTGTTCCAGTAACAGCTTGGCTATGAATCATTCCCAACCAAGGTAAACCGGCTATAACCGCAGGTAGCCACCACCTCATATGCGCCCAAGCACCCGCATCGGCTAATGCTTCAGTTTTAACATGTTCAATTTGGTTTACATACATACCAATCAAACCCATACCAAGCCCTATAATAGCAACAGAAAAAGCGGCCGCAATAACAGGGGCAATCCAAGCGGCTATCCAAGAAGATCTTGCAGCCAAAACTAAACCTATACCTACAAGTGCCATAGAAACTATTGTTATAACAGTACTCATAATACCTTTTTTGGCTTTAGAAACTGTATTAGAATCAGCTGTAATTTGGTTCATAAGATCGCCGATTTTATTTGTATTTCCCTTTATTTTAGAACCTTCTTTTTGTAAAGTAGCAGCCTTTTCCGTTATAGGTGTAGAACCGTTTATTTCCACACCTTCATCAGGCGCTACACTACCGTCAAAGGCTTCTTCTACAAATACTTTTGCTTCTTCTTTATAATTAGTTTTTGTACCTAAATTGGAATATTTTTGGGCGTGTAATAAACCAATCGTAGCACCGTCAAAACCATAAGACTGGCCGCTGCCGCCGTTACCCCTTGTACCGCCGCGGGCACCGTTGCCGCCCATTTGCCCTACTCTGCCGTGTTTTTTACCGTCAATACCGCTTATATCGCTTACAGGCATATTGCCGATATTAGGAGTATTTATAGCGGTTTGATTCCTGTCCCCTGCATAACCTTGTATTTGCCCTATATTGCGAGAACCGCCGCCTTTGGCACTTGCAAATGTCCCGCTGCCCATTTTTCCGGAAGAATTAAGTTTGTTAACCTGCGTACCGAAAGCACTATCAGAACTTTCAAGTTCTTCTTTCTTTTTACCGTCTTTATTTTTTTTGCCGTCTGTTGCTTTTGCATCTGCCGTAGCAGCGCCTGCCTTTGCGGCTGATGCGATATTGTTAAAATTACCCATAGCATTTGCCATCTCAGGCGACATACCGGTTTCAAGATTATTTTCCCCTTCATAACCGGCATTATTCATAGCCATAGGATCAATGGTGCCGTTTTCATAAGCAGTGCCTTTTTGGCCGTAAGCAAACCTGCCTTTACCTGCCGCGCCCAAATAATTTAAGGAATTTGCATTTCCGCTATTTGCCTGATTTAAGGCCATTTGCTGTTCTAAGGCTTCTTTACTTAAATTATCATTATAGTAGATACCGTCATTATCGCCATAAACTACTTGGGCGGTATCTGCCGAATAATGGCTTAAAGCCCTGCCGCTACTGCCTTTAGGGCCGTCAGTTAAAAAGTTGGTAGCAACACCTATACCAACCGCTACGGTTGCAACACCCAAAGCCGCGCCGAATAATACCGGCTTGGATATTGCCCCCACTTTGTTTAATATGTTTTTCATATAAGACTCCTTTTTAATATAAAATTTTATGTTAGAATAAAGAACCTAAATACGAACCTAAAACCGTCTTACCTACATCCAACAATTGTGCTACTACACACCCCGCATTAGCAAAAGGGTCTTCCGCACAGGTTTTTTCACTTTCGTTATCTTTTTCTTTCTTTTTATCATTAAGTTTGGTATCTAATTTATCTAATTCTTCACTATTACCGGCTTTTTCAAGTTTGTCTTTCAAATCTTCTTCATCTACTTCTAAAGCAGCGGCATTTTTTTCATTCTCACTTTCCAAAAATTCTTTACTCTCTTTTTTTGCTCCGCCTTGAAAAGCCTCTGCCGCGCCTGCCGCAGCGGCATTCATATCTTTCGCATTTGCTGCACGAGCGCTTAACTGTGCTGCCTGCTGGAATCCTGTATCTCTGCCGCCTTTTACCTGTGCAAGCAAAGCCGCCTGCTGTTGCATATTTTTAGAATTTTGCGCTCTGTTATCATTATAATATCCAGTAGAGCCGGCTGCGCCGCGGCTTGCGCCGCCAAAAGATCCGGAACCTGAAGATCCGCTTAACTGCCCTTTATTTGTTCTTACAACAGGTGCAGGGCTGTTTACGCGGACATTTTTCTTTTTGTTTTTACTTTTCTTTACGGCAACTTCTTCTTGTGCGGCTTTATATTCGGCATCAGGCGCTGCCGGAACGCCCTGCGTAATATCAGCTAACTGTCTTGCTTCCCTTTGTTTAGAAGAAAATAAGCCGTTAATAAAATCATTTTTGGCTATATCTTCATATCTGGCTGAAGCAAGCAGATATTTTTCTGCTTCATCATCGGAAAACGGCATTTTGCCTAAATCAAATGCCTGCTTACGGTATGCCTCCTGAGAATCATTTTTCTGTTTGTTCCCCTTTACCGCAGCAGTTAAAGAAAGTAAAAATACTACTACCAATATACAAGCGCCCCAAGTATAAATTTGAGTATTTTTATTTTTTCTTTTACCGCCGTTTCTCATTATTATTGAAGACATACTTAACACCTTTTATATATATAATAAAACTGGCCCCTGCTGACCGGCCCTTTATGTAAAGGCCCTCAAACACGGAGCATATTTATCAGTACACTAAGTACCTACCTAAAGTATACCAACAAACAGCCAAATTGTCAATACCGAAAAATAAATATATATAGTATACAACGGCATATTATTTCCCTGCTTTTCTATTCTGTCTTTCTGCTTTCTTGTTCGCAGCGGCCTGCTGCTTTTGTTTTGTCTCCCAAGCCTTTACCGACATATTATGTTTACTATCCCAGCCACCTATTTTACCACCTGCTTTGTAATACGCGGCTTCAGCAGCAAGGTTTTCCCTTGTAGTAGGATCTTTTTCCGTCTTCATCTGTTCTTCAAGCCTGCCTACCTCAGCGGCCTGATCGGGAGACATACCGTTTTTATCTTTTTTGCTTAACATAGATGTTAATGCCTGCTTACCTACATCCATTAACATATTCATAAGTGTCCCGGCAGTGCAAGCCATGTCAAAAGAGCCGTTCATCATAAGCCCGTCGCATTTCATATCTTTTTTATTTTTGTCTTTTTTATCATTATCTTTTTTTGCTTTATCCAACGCTTCATCAAGTGTATTAGCCGCGCGGGCCTCTTTATCTTTATCTAACTCCCCCATCATCTTATTTATATCAAGGCCTTCGGCATTTTTTTCCAATTCTCCTTTAAGGTCCCCTTCCAAATCACCTGCATTTTGGAAAGCATCTGCCGCCAATCTGTGGGCTGCTTCCAAATCATTGGTATTTGCGGCTTCTTTACTTTTATTGTATGCCTGCATAAAACCGCCGCCGCGCCCGCTGCCGTCTTTAATATTTTGCACTAACTGCCCGCTTAAAGATGAACCTTTACCGCCGGCAGATGAAGATGTGTTGTATTGTTTATCATCACTGCGCCATACACTGTGCGATACCCCGCCGCCTGCACCGCTGCCGACTTTAATACCGCTTTGGCTTGACATTTGCCCTTTTGATGTCCTTTCTTTGCGTGCATTTATTGCATTTGTCCTTGATCTCCGGTATTTTTCTTTAGCCTGTTTTACTTTTGCCTTTTCCTTAGCGGCCTGTGCATAATCCTCATCGGGAGGAGGAGGCGCACCGTTTGCGGAATCTTCTGCTTGGCGTGCTTCTTTTTCATCTTCAGAAAATAAGGCACTGATTAAATCATTCTTAGCAATATCCCTATAACTTACAGAAGATAACAATTCGGCTTCGGCTTCCTCATCGGAAAAGGGCATATCAGCCAAATCTTTATAATCATTATATCTGTATTCCGGATCTAACGGATCGGCAGGTTTAGGCCCGCCGAGTAAAACAGATGCAACTACCGCTATACCGAATACCGCCACAGCCCCGTATCCTATCCAAGATGACATAGGGCTTTTTTGGTTTTTGCCATTATTTCCCTGTATAATTACCGGCATATCTTTACCCTCTTTTAAAATCTAAATTAATATACAAAAATTTTGGCCCCTGCTGACCGGCCCTTAATTTAAAGGCCCTCAAACACGGAGCATATTTATCCGCACATCAAGTGCTTACTAAAAGTCTACAAACAAAGGCTTTAATTGTCAAGGCATAAAATGCAATTACAATACAAACTGCAATAAGTAAAAACAATTAAGGCTGTTTTGACATCGGCATACGGAAAGATATAGGCCTGTCCCTGTTGGGAACTCTTTTAATAACTTCTATACTACCGCCTTTTTTACAAATAAAATTATATCCCCGTTCGCACGCAAGGCCATACGGATTTTTACAAACTTGTCTTATATCATAAGAACATAAAAACGGTATAGCCGGCGGATAAGTTGTTACGGTTAAAGTGACATTGTTCCAAACATTTGTGCGTTCTATTTCAAGTTTTACTTTTTTTAATGCAAGAAATTTCCTCATAGCAGGATTATTATAACCTATATAATCAACTACTTTCTTTTCTATATCTTTTTTAAGGAAAGTATTATCCCAGCCGTCGGCCCATTTAACAGCGCGGTGGCTTTCCAGTTGCCAGCGTTTAGCAGCATAAAAAGAGGCTATTTCCGCTTTCTGAACGACAATCAAAAGACCGTATATTTTTATAATAAAAAGCGTTAAAATAAAAAATATCGGGAACAGCAAAACGACTTCAGTCGTTGCCTGGCCTTTGCGGGATTTAAGAAAATTAAAAATTTTCACGGGAATATCCTCACTTGGTATTTTGGTGTAGGGTTAGGCCATACGCAGTTATTATCTTCTTTAGTACACTGTAAGGATGCCCTGACATGGTTATGCGGCTTATATTTCTTTAGATTAACATTAAAATAATTACTGGGTAAATTAAAAGGCTGGTTTATGTCAATACCTTTATAAAGTTTACGCAGTTTATTTATATACCCCCTGTCAACATAAGCATACTGAAATAATTTCCCGTCAAACATATTTTCTTCTTCAAGATTAAGAGTAATTGTTTTAGTTTCATCTGAGTAATCTTCAGGGTTTACATAATAAAATTCAATAATTTTTACATAAACAGGGGAAGTTTTTGCTATATAATCTTTAAATATTTTTGCCCCCTGCTTACCGCATTCGCTTAATTTGCAATCACCTGCATTAAGATAATAACCTTTACGGAAAAATTCCCCGCCTTTACTTACTTTAAGATACACAGATTTTTGGTCCTCGTAAATACGGCTTATAAAATAATATATCAAAACATAAAGTTTTACCGCTTCAGGATTCCAGCCTATGGCATAGGCTTCGGCCAATGTTTTTGACATAATAGGATATGGTTTAGAATCATCTATATTAGGCGGATTAGCGGTATTCCATCCTTCTCTGGGATTTTCATCTTCCATTTCGTCAAAAAAGTCCAATTCCCATATAGTATCGGTTCTTTTAGGCTCGGAATCATAAGCATCCATAGCGGGGAATGCACCGCCTTGGTAAAACAAATCATATAAAGTAAGAGTTTTGTTATTGGGGTTATCTTTCGGCCCAAACATTTTTTCCTTACCTGCAGGGTCTAAATTTTCCGCAAACAACCTAAACGGAAAAGCCCCGTTTGTATAAGCAACAGCATTCAAATATTGGGAAGTGTTTGTAAGTTCTACAAAGGCTGAAGTATCCAATGCAAACTGATGACGGATTTTTTCCCTTGAAACTTTAGCTGTTTCAAACAAAAGATAAATCACAAGCAAAATAGTAGGTATCAGCAAAATTGCAGGTAATACTATTTGCGCTCTTTTGTTTTTTATCAGTTTAAATCCCAAAAACATTTACCCTATCCTAAAATACTTCCTATTATTGTAAAAAATCCGCCTGCAAGTTCTTTATGAAAAGTTACAATAAAAGCCAGCGCAACAGTAACTACCGTGCCGAGCATAAGGATAAACTCCACCGTCTGCTGGCCCCGTCTGTTGTTAATCTGCTTAAACGCTGTCTTTAATATTTTCATAATTTTACCTGTCAGAAGAAATTATACCTAATTTTATTGCTTTTACAACTGCCTCGGTTCTGCTGGTAACATCAAGTTTATGAAATGCACTGTTAAGATGATTTTTAATCGTTTTAACACTGCAACCTAACTCCAATGCAAGTTCCTTATTACTCATGCCTCTGCCTAACAAATCTAATACGCGCACTTCTGTTTTTGTTAAAGTAGCCTGAACGGGAGTATTATTATCACCCATCTTTCTTAGGCCTTGTAAAAGTTTACCCATAAGTTGCTGGGGAATCATCAGCCCTTCCGAAGTAAAAGTGCGTATTGAATTTACAAGTTCGGCTGCGGGCAACATCTTTGAAAGGTATCCGTTTGCACCTGCTTGTATGGCTTCCATAACATGGGCTTCGTCTTCAAAACTGGAAAGCATAAGTATATTTACTTCCGGCTGGTTCTTTTTGATTTGCTTCGTAGCCGAAATACCGTCCAATTTAGGAAGTTTAATATCCATAAGTACAACTTCCGGTTTAAGTTTTTTGGTAAGGGCAACAGCCTCTTCCCCGTCGGATGCTTCGCCTACCACATCTATCCACTTTTCCCCTTCTAAAACATCTTTTATTCCCTCACGAAAAAGTGTTTGGTCATCAGCGATAAGAACTTTAACTGTTTTTTTCTTTGCTGGCATAATTTACTCCTCATTACTTACAGGTAATGTAAAGATAAAAGTAGAACCGAAACCTTCCCCCTCGCTTTCGGCCCATATATTACCGTCGTGATTAAGCACTATATCCCGCGCTATTGAAAGCCCAAGGCCCAACCTTCCGCCCTGCCCTTTCTGATAGAAACTTTTAAACAACTCTTTTGTTTCCGCAGGATTTATACCTACTCCGCTATCCTTAACAGATACTTTAGCATTTTTGTTGTCAATTTTCACTACCGAAATTGTAATTTTTCCGTTTTCGGGCGTATGGCGTATAGCATTTTCCGTTATATTTGAGATTACTTGCCTTATTCTTTTAGGATCTCCGAATACGGTAATTTCTTCTTTGCCTTCAAAAGTCATAAAAATATCTTTTTGTTTTGCTTTTTCTTTAAAAATTTCAAAAGCGCTTTTTATTGAAGATGTAAGTTCAAAATTAGTTTTTTCCAAACGCAGTTTCCCTTTTTCTATCGCAGCCCAATCTACCAAATCCTTAACAAGCAGAAAAATTTGTCCCAAACTGTCTTCCATATACTGCATTTTGCGCTGTTGGTTTTCATCCGGCGTTTTTATGGTTTTTTTAAGCATATCATAACTCATCTTAACTGCCATAAGGGAATTGGAAAGGTCGTGCGAAACAACCGAAAAGAATTTGCTTTTCATATTATTAAGATTACTTAAATCAGCATTATTTTCTTTAAGTTGTTCCAACAGTTTGCGGTTGCTCTGCTCCAAATAAAACTTTTCCAAAGCCATTTTAATAGTACGCTTTAAATAATCAAAATCTACCGGTTTTATAAGAAAGTCATATACCGATTCCTGTATCGCTTTTACTACTGCATTTAAAGAAGCATGTGCTGTTATCATTATAATTTGTGATTGTGTATTAAACTGTCTTATTTGTTTAACGGCATCAAGCCCTGTACCGTCCACCAAGTTATAATCCATTAAAATTACCGTAAAAAAATTATTATGCACAAGGGACATACATTCTTTTATACTGCCGGCCTGATATACATCATAACCTTCCATTTCCAAAAGTTCGCTTAAAGTCCCGCGCAAATTATCATCGTCATCAACAACAAGTATTTTTACCTGTTTTAAGTCAATATTTGTCATTTTGTTTCCCCGTAAATCTTAAAAATCATACTTATTTTTGTACCTTTGCCTTCTTCGCTTACAAGTTCTATTTGAACATTATTCCTGCCTGCGACTTTTTTAACTACTGCAAGGCCGAGGCCTGTTCCGCGCGCTTTAGTAGTAAAGAACGGCGTAAAAATATTTTCCCTTATATCTTTAGGAATGCCGGGGCCGCTGTCGCGTATACTCAATACTGCTGTGCCTGCTTCCCCGCCAAAAGTTTTTATTACCAAATGTCCGCCTTCCGGCATAACCTCTATGGCATTGCCTATTATATTTCTTACTGCCTGCTTCATTTCCTCAGTATCTATTTTTACTATTAAAGAAGTCCCCGCAAATTCCGTAGAAACTTTTATATTTGCAGGCATAGGATAAGAGGCTAAAATCTCTTTAATATAAAGCGTTAAATCCGTAACGGAAAGTATTTGTTCGCGGCTTCGTGCATAGCCTAAAATTTCTTCTATAATACCGTTGGCCTGATTGATTTCCTGGTCAATTACGGATATGTTTTTAAGTATTTTAGGTTCGGCATTTTCCCCAAGTCTGGCCTTAATAAGATATACTGCATTCTTAATTACCGCAAGAGGATTTTTTATTTCGTGGCTGACGATTGATGCCATTTGGCCGATGGCCGCCAATCTTTCTTTTTTAATAAGTTCATTTAAAGCAGTACGCAGTTCCCTCGTTCTGCTGCCTACCCGCAACTGTAAAGACTGGTTAAGTTCTTGTAAATCCTGACGGTTCTGCTTCATTTCCTCAAACTGGATTTTTATAGTATCTAACATTCGGGCAAAAGTCTTTGACAAAACACCTATTTCATTATCGGGCGCAGGCAAAGAAGGGACTTCATCTGCCCCCTGTTCTACGGCGGTTACGGCATTAGTCATTGCTTTTACAGGCCTTACTATAATTACAGTTAAATACAAAGATAAAATAACCAAACAAATAACCGCTGTAAAAATAACGGCCGCTAAAAGCATCGGAGATTTTTTTATATAAGATAAGAAAGGAAAAGACAAATCCTTAGAAGGTTTACCCGTAAAAACCACCCAGCCGCTTGAGGGAATTTCACTTAATACACCGCTGAAATTTCTGACCTCTACAAAACCGTAAATATCGTTTTTAACATAATTTATCAGTTGGGATATTTCAATATTATAAGAATCATCCAATACGGTACTAATACCATCAGCACTTGAATAAATTAAAAAACCGTTTTTGGTAAATATTAAGGTTAAATTCTCTTTTGAAACCGAAGATTCTATAAGTTCTTCAAAAAATTTTAAATCAAACTGCACTACAATCGCGCGGTTGGCATTATGTATTTTATTAGGGAATGCCATCGTAAGCGTTAACATTTTTTTAGACGGATTTTTATTTAAAGCGCCTATAAAAACTTTATTATTGTCTATTACGGTATAAATAATATCTGAAACACTTTCCTGATAATTTATTTTAGGACGCATACCAAAATAAACTATCTCATGGCCTACCGCATCTAAAAATGATATACCGACTACAGAAGGATTCCTTGTTAAAAACATTTCTACAAGTTTGGAATAATTATTCCTGTCCAATCCTGCAGAACGAAGTTCCAATAAAGTAGAGATAAGTTTCTCATTTTGGGAAAGATAAGAAGCAGTTTCATTGCTTAAACGCACATTATATATTTCAAAATGTTTTTTATATTGCTCTTTCAAAACACTTTCCCAAGTCTGCAACATATAAAAACCAAACAATAATAACGGCAGTAAAGCCGCAATAAAAACAACGCCGAAAATAGTATGCCTTAAATGTCCGTTATTCATATTTGGGAAATATCTAAAAATATTTTAATAAAACTTTATTGCTTTTAAAATCAAAAATTTTAAAATATTAAAGATTTACTTTATAACTGTTTTAATATTAAAAAATTGGGGCATATATTTATGCCCCAATTTAATTTAAAACAATAAACTATTAGCAAGAACCGCTGGGTTGCTGGGCTGCAGCATTACCGCTGCCGTCTTTAACTTCATTCAACCCTTCAAATCCGGGCAATTTAGATAAAGCATTCATATTTGTTCTGACTCTGCCTTCCCAAATTACGGTAGGAGAACTGTTTACACCGTTTACTTCGGTATATTTTGCTTCTTCCCTAAGCATATCAAGGCCTTCTTTCCAATGTTCTTTGAACATTTTAGGATCTAAGCCGGCTTTTTCTGCGGCATCGTCCCAAAGGCTGGAATGATAGTCTTTGTTCCTGATTTCAAGATATGTCCAGAATTTTTCAGGGGCATATTTCTTTACAATCAACTGTCTGACATCTTCTTCCCATTCGCCTGAACCGTGTAAACTGCTGAAATTATCACCATAGCCGGCATTAACAATGTATCTTATATTTACTTTTACATTTTTAGGCATTTTACCCTGTTTATATGCTTCGATAATTTTATTTTCTGCCATTACACCGTAAGGGCATTGGGACATTACAAAAATTTCCAACTGGTTGGGAACTGCTTTTTTATTTAAGTCTATTCCGTTACCGGTTTGTTTTTCAAAAACGATAAAATCACCGTAAGTGCGAAGTTGTCCGTTTTTAACTGCATCGCCGAATTTTTCTTCGGTAATTGCATTCTTTTCTACCAAATACAAAGGCATATAATCTAAATTAAGGCCTTTATATTTAGAATTTTTAAGAGCCTTTTTTCTGTCAACGGTAACTATATCAACTTTTACATTATCTTTACCGTCAGTAATATATCTTTTAAGCCCTTCATTAAGGCCTTCATCCTGACTCCCGTTAGGATTGCCTTTCAATTCAATAACAGTAATTGTAACTGTATTAGCATCGCTTTTTTCAGCCGCGGAGCAGGCCGTACTGCCTAACAAGGCCAAAAATAAGGCTAATGCCATAATCCTGTTGGTTTTCATTAATTTAATCCTCCTGATAACTTAATGCGTTTTGATTTTAAAAAGCGGAATTATCTTCAGCCGGGGCGGCAGAGGATTCTTCTGCTTCTTCAATTTCAAATCTGATACCTTTTATACCGAAAGAGCATAAAAGATTATAAACAAAAGCCAAGGCTAAACTGATTACAACAAGGCTTAAAGTTTGGGCTAAAGTCCACAAAACTATCTGCATAATTTTTTGGACAAAAGTATAATCGCTTAAATCACCTATTGCAAAAATAGCATTCAAAAAACTTAACACAAAAAGTACTAACGGATATACCGAAAATACCACCGAAAGCAAATTTATATTTTTAATTTCAAGTTTCATATAATCTCCTTAAATCTTATTTATTTACTACCGAAAGAGGCTCTAACACTATTATAGTTCTTACTACCCCTCCTTTGGAAGATAACTGTAAAGTCTTTATGCCAAATGCCCTTCCGCCGCTTTGGGTTTTAGCCCTAAATATTTTACCCGGGTTATCCATAGCCTGCCCTACTATATGTACTATATCCTGCTGGGTCCCGCCGAAAATATCTAAAAGGTGTATCGGGCCTTCTTTGTTGATATGCAGTTCAAAATTTGCATGCATAATATTGTTATTTTCATCCACTACCAATGCCCTGCTGCCTTTCGGGATAGTTATTGCCAAGACAGAAGACCACCATTCCTGTTCGTAGTGATGACGGCTTTTGTCAATATTTTCTCTTTCCTCAAGTTCCTTCTTTACTTTATCTAAGAAATTTTCTACCGCACGCGCAAGTTCTCCTACCTCATCGGCACGGCTTGCGAAATCAAGTTGGAAACTCTTAGTAGAAATGTTATTGATACTGTCCGTAAGAGCCAAAATAGGCTTTGTTACATTTTTTATTACAAAAATGTAAAGAACAATACCCATAAGAATAAAAATCAAAAGAGAACCGAATAAATAGGTAAATAAAGCATTGCTTATATCCGCTTTTACCTGTTCCCTTGAAACATCAAAACTGACAACACCGGCCACTTTACCGTCTTTAGCCTTTAAGGGGATTGCTATTTCATAAGCATTTCCGTCGTCTTTTAAAATAACCCTATGAATACCGTTATTTAAGGCTTCAAGGACAGCATCCGTATCAAGATACCCCCCGCGGTGGTATTCCGAAAGGGACATCTTTATTTTGTTAGGATCTTTATGCCAGCGGATAGTACCGTTGCCGTTAAAGTAGACTATATTATTGATTCTTGTATCTTGTCTTGGCCAACTGGAAATTACATCAACTTCCTGTATAGTAATTATGTCTTTAAGTCCGGCTTCCTCAGCATATTTGCGAATAATTTCTGATTCAAAAGTATTTA